>NZ_CP089588.1:0-311219 GCF_021249345.1 Halobacterium wangiae
CGTCGGGCAGTCTCGTTCGTAAGTTCGCACACCATGAATCCGGGCACCACGCCAGCGGGTATCGAGTCCGAGGCGGACCTCAGGGCGGCGTTCGAGTCGGCCGACTACGTCGCCGGCGACGAGATCGTGACCACGGTCAGTCTCGCGATCACCCTGGAGAAACCGCTGCTGGTCGAGGGGCCGCCGGGGGCGGGAAAGACCGAGATAGCGAAGGTGCTCGCGTCCGCGCTCGGCACGGAACTCGTGCGACTCCAGTGTTACGAGGGGCTCACCGCCGAGAACGCCCTCTACGAGTGGAACTACACGAAACAGTTGCTGGCCGTCCAGACGCGCGCCAGCGGCGGCGAAGGCGGGAGCGCTGAGGCGGAGTCGGTGTTCTCCGAGGAGTACCTGCTCGAACGACCGTTACTACGGGCGCTGCGGGCCGGGGCGGAGGCGCCACCGGTGTTGCTCATCGACGAGGTCGACCGGGCGGACGAGGCCTTCGAGGCGCTGCTGCTGGAGGTGTTGAGCGATTTCCAGGTGTCCGTTCCCGAGATCGGGACCGTCCGAGCCGACGTGCCGCCGGTCGTCGTCATCACGTCGAACCGGACGCGGGGACTCAGCGACGCGCTGAAACGGCGTTGTCTCTACCTTTACATCGAACCCCCGGACTACGAAAAGGAGCGCACCATCGTCGAGCGGAAGGTCCCGGAGCTAGAGGCGGCGCTGGTCGACGACGTCGTCGGGTTCGTCCAGGGACTGCGGGGGTCGTCGCTCCGCAAGCAGCCGGGTATCTCGGAGACGCTCGACTGGGCGCGAGCCATCGCGACCCACCACACGGACGGAGACGACCTCTCGGTCCAGGAGGTGAAACGGACGCTGGCCTGTCTCCTGAAGGAGGCAGAGGACGTCGAGCGCGTCGACGAGGAGCTGATCGCGGACCTGCTGGACGACCCTCCCGCTCCGGCGGCAGACGAGGCCGCGACCCCCGGCGACACCCCCGATGACGGCTGACTGTCCCCGGGACTCCCGGTCCGTTCGGCTGTTCGACGACTCCGTCTACGGGGAACTCGTGACGTTCGTTCGCGCGCTACGGACGGCGGGCGCCGCGGTTCCCGCCAACGCCGCCATCTCCGCCGCGGAGGCGCTGTCTGTGGCCGGCGTGACCGACAAGGAGCGAACGCGAGTGAGCCTGCGCACCGCGGTGATCACCCGGGCCGACGACCGCGACCTGTTCGACCACCTGTTCGAGCAGTTCTGGGGCCGTCTTCGGGACGCAGTAACGCGAAGCCAGCAGGACGCCGGCGACGACGCGGCCGACGACGACGGCTTCGGCTTCGACGCCCAGGAGACGCCGGCGGACGCGGAGACGGTCGACGAACTCCCGGACGAGTCCGGGGGTGCCGACAGCAGCGACCTCTCGGTCGGCGACTCCGGGGGGGACCCCGAAGACGTCTACGAGATGGCGCAGTACAGTCCGGTGGGAGCGTCCGAGTCTGTCACGCCGAGTTCGCTGTCCGAGGAGGCGGCGACGGCGGCCGCCACGGAGCGTCTCACCAGCGTCCTCGCGACCCAGACGGGGCGCCGACCGGAGCGAGCGAACGCGGGGTCGCGGCCGGACGTCCGGCGGGCACTCCGCAACAGCGTCTCGACGGGCGGTGTCCTCACCTCGCTCCCGGAGCTACACCGCAAGGAGACCGAGGTCCGTGGCGTGGTGTTCGCGGACGTGAGCCGGTCGATGCTGGACGTCCTCGACAGGTCGTTCCTGGTCAGTTTCCTCCGAGCCGTCCACCAGTCGTGGCGGAGTGCACAGACGTTCATCTTCGACACGGACGTCCGGGAGATAACCGACGCACTCGACACCGAAACCGCCGACGCGACGTTCGACGCCCTGGAGGCGGCAGAGGCAGCGTGGGGTGGCGGGACGCGCATCGGCCACGCCATCGAGTCGGTCCACGAACGGGACCCGGACGTCGTCGACCACCGGACGGTCGTCCTGGTGCTCAGCGACGGCCTGGAGATGGGGGAACTCGACGAACTCGAGTCCGGCATGGCGTGGCTGGCGCGGCGCGCCTCGCTGGTGGTGTGGCTGAACCCGCTCGCGAAGTCCAGCGAGTACGAGCCGACCGCGGCGGGCATGGCGACGGCAGTCCCGTACGTGGACTGTCTCTACCCGTTCGCGGGGGTCGAGGACGTCGACTCCCTCGCCCGCGAACTGCAGCTCTATCCACCGCGGCAGGTCGGTGTTCGGCCGAACACCGTCTACTGAGCGTCTCCCGGTGTTCGGAGCGCCGACCGGCCCCGCACACTGCTGTGTCGTCTTCCCCGTTCTACACCCGCCCACAGGAATGGTGGCTTGTTCGACACGTTCGGGCCCGTGGTTCGGTGAGCCGTTAGTTCTGCCCCGCACGGGGGCGATATTTTGGATACGTCGTGTAATATATTATGTGTCAACAAGAGAGAAGTGAACGTTACATTTATATCGTACGGGTGCCGCTACCATTGGTAATGGAGAGCAAGGAGCAAGAATCAGGCTGGCTCGAACGGATCGTATCTGTCGTCGACGGACGGGAACTGCTGCTGCTCTTCGCGCTCGTACTGTTCCCCCTGTTCCTCACGGGCAACTTCTCGCTCACCACGCACGTGTTGATCTTCGCGATGTTCGCGATGGGGTACTACATCTCGCTGGGAGAGACCGGGATGCTGACGTTCGGCCACGCAGCGTTCTTCGGCCTCGGCGCGTACGGGTCGGCGTTCTGGCTCGTCCACGTCGACGCACCTGCGTACATGGGCTTCTTCGGCATCGTCACCGGGACGCTCCTGGCCATCGTCGGCGGCATCGTCATCGGTGCGCTCTCCCTCAGACGGCGCGGGACGTACCTCGCGCTCATCACGCTCGCCTTCCAGCAGATGGTGTACTTCACGTTCTTCCAGTGGGAGTCACTCACTGGCGGCGACGACGGCCTCTACGGGCTGGAGACGCCGACGCTGGGGATTCCTGGCGTGTTCGTCCTGGAGTTCGAGGAGGCGTTCGGCGGGCTGGTCAACTCGGAGATGATGTTCTTCGCCTTCGTGTTCGTCATCTTCACGGCGAGCGTCCTCGCCATCCGGCGACTCAAGCAGTCGAAACTCGGCCACGTGTTCAACGCGGTCCGGGAGAACGAGGACCGCGCGAACTTCCTCGGCTACGACGTCCAGCGCTACCGGATGATCGCCTTCGTCGCCAGCGCGGGGTTCGCCGGTCTCGGCGGGACCCTCTACCCGATCTACCTCAACTTCGTCGGACTGAGTACGCTGAACTGGGTGCTATCGGGCGAGGTCAACTTCTTCCTGCTGCTGGGTGGCCTCGGCTCGTTCGTCGGTCCCATCGTCGGGACGATGTCCTACTACTGGGTGGTCGACGAGATCAGCGCGTTCACGGAACACTGGCAGCTGTTCGTGGGCCTCATCTTCATCGCACTCGTGCTGTTCCTGCCGGAGGGAATCGTCGGGACCCTGCGGGACTACGTCTCCGACCGCACGTCGTACACGACCCAGGAGGTGCCCCCACGCAGCAATGAGTGAGCACCACACCGACCACGGCCGGACGGACGAACTGTCGACCAGCCACTGCGACACCCCCCTCTCACGGAGTCAAACGTAACAATGGTATCCACAAGCCAATTCCTGATCCAGGTACTGAACGGCCTCTCGCTCGCGAGCATCTTCGCCCTGACGGCGATGGGACTGACGATCATCTTCGGGCTGATGGGCGTCGTCAACTTCGCGCACGGTGCGTACTACGGTCTGGGCATCTACTTCGGGCTAGCGACCCTCCAGATGATCTCCGGGCCGTGGGCGTTCCTGGCGGCGATGCTCGTCGCCCTGCTGGCGACGGCGGCCGTCGGCGTCGCGACCGAAGTGACCGTGATCCGCCCCCTCTACGACCGCGACTTGATAGCGTCGTTACTGCTGACGTTCGGGGTGATGCTCGTGCTCCACGAGGTCATCCGCATGGTCTGGGGAGTCGGGAGTCAGACGGTGAGCACGCCGTCGCTCTTCCGGTTCTCGGTCGGCCTCGGCATCATCAACTACCCGGCGTACCGGCTGTTCGTCATCGGCCTGGCGGTCGTCGTCTCCGTCGCCGTCTGGCTGTTCCTCCAGCGGACGGACATCGGGATGATCATCCGCGCCGCCACGGAGAACCGCGACATGGTGAAGGCACTCGGCATCGACATCGACCGCGTCTACACGCTCGTCTTCGCCCTCGGCGTCGGCATCGCGGGCCTCGCCGGCATCCTCCACGCGCCGATGATCAGCGTCTACCCGGAGGTCGGGACCACCATCGTCGTGCAGAGCTTCGTCGTGGTCGTCATCGGCGGGCTCAACAGCTTCCGCGGGTCGATCATCGCGGCAATCCTCGTCGGCGAGGCGAGCGCGCTCTCGTACCTCATCTGGCCGCCGATGACCGACGTCGCCATCTTCATCGTGATGGCGCTGTTCCTCATCCTGCGCCCGCAGGGGATCTTCGGGAAGTCGCTGGGCGGCCTCGAGTAACCCGCGCGCCGCTTTCTCGTAGTCGGTCAGTTCTGATTCGCGACTGCTGTTCCTCGCAGTCAGCGTCGCCAAGTACCGTGAGAAGTGAGTTCGGAGTCGCGGTTCCGGTCAGTACCAGACGCTCCCGCCGTCGACGTTGACGTCCTGTGCGGTTACGTGTTGCCCGCGCTCGCTGGCCAGGTAGACGACCTGGTTGGCGACGTCGGTCGCGGTCACGAGTTCGCCTAGCGCGGCGTCCTCGGTGAACACGCGACGTTTGGCCTCCTCGTAGGAGACGTCCAGCTTCTCGGCCTGTTTCTCGATGACGCTCTCGATCCTGGGACCCTTCGTCGCGCCGGGGCAGATGGCGTTGACCGTGACGTCGTCGTCACCGAGTTCGAAGGCGAGCGTCCGCGTCAGTCCGATGACTGCCATCTTCGACGCCGTGTACGGCGTCCGGTTCGGGAGCGGTCGCTTCCCGCTGATCGAGGAGATGTTGACGACGCTCCCCCTGTCGCTGTCCCGGAGGTGTTCGGCGGCGTATTTGGCGGTGAGGAACATCCCCATCACGTTGACGTCCATCGTCTGCTGCCAGTCCTCGACGGACACCTCCTCGACGGGAGCCGTGGGGCCGGCGATGCCGCTGTTGTTCACGAGGCAGTCCAGGCCGCCGAACTCCTCGACTGTCGCATCGATGGACGACGCCACCGATTCCTCGTCGGTGACGTCGGTCTCGACGGGGAGTGCTCCCTCGCCGATCTCCTCGGCCGTCTCGTAGATTCCGTCGCTCCGTGCGGCCACGGCGACGTTCGCGCCTTCCTCGGCCAGCGTGACGGCTATCTCTCGACCGATACCCTGACTCCCGCCGGTGACGAACGCGGTGACTCCGTCTAGCATCGGTGCTACCTGTGCGGTCGACGGCAGATAGTTGTTCCTGACAACGGAAGTACCGGTTTACGAACGTCGGACTGACTATTGTTGCAAAAATTACTGGTTCGGCCGAGAGACGACCTCCTCCCGCCCGTCTCTGAGGAGCATCGTCCCGCGCGTGGTGTTCCGAGATGCGGCAAAACAAGCCGGTTGCCCGCCGATACACTCCGCCCGAAGCTGTTTTAAATCGGCGGTGGGCGAAATTATGCAGGAATTCTGTCTATTGTCCATCGCGTAGCGCGTATTAGAGAAACATTTATCAGGGATGTCTATGATAGAGATTCACGCACATTCATGAACGGGGAGAATTCGGCGACGGAAGGACGGAAATCAGGTGGGGTCTCCCGGCGAGACGTCATCAAGGCATCGGGGGCAGGCGGACTCGTCGGTATCTCGGGACTGAGCGGCTGTCTCGACGTACTGTCTGGTGGCGGTAACGGCAACGTCCGACTCGGGACTGCGTTCCCGTACACGGGCGCCTACAGCGAGGAGGCGACCACACAGAAGGAGGGGGTCGACCTCGCGGTCAAGGAGATCAACGAGAACGGCGGACTGAACGGGAAGGACGTCGAGGTCATCGACCGCGACACCGAACTCAACGGGGACACGAGCGCACGCCGCATCCGTGACCTCATCAACAACGAGGACATCGACCTCCTCGTCGCGAACCTCTCGGGTGGGATCTCCCTGCAGACGAACACGCAGGCCAAGGAGAGCGGCATCCCGTACATGGCGGGCTGCCAGACGATTCCCGACTTCCACACCCAGGAGAACCTGTACGACTGCTCGTACACGCCGTACGCACTGAACTACCAGACCCAGTACGCGAACGCGGCGTTCATCCACGAGAACCTCGGCGAGACCATGTACGGTCTGTACGCCGACTACGCCTGGGGCCAGGACTCCTGGAAACACCAGAAGAACGCGTTCCAGGAGCTCGGTGGCACCATCGAGGGCGAGGTCGCCGCGCCACTCGGTGCGAGCGACTTCGCCTCGCAGCTATCCTCGGCCGAGAACTCGGACGCGGACGTGCTGTTCATCCAGAACCTCGGTGCCGACCAGGCGACCTCGCTCAGTCAGGCCCGCGAGTTCGGTCTCCACGAGAGCAAGGAGATCTTCATCGGCCTGACGACGGTCACCGTCGCGCGGCGTGCCGGACTGGACCAGTGGGACAACATCTACGCTGGCATCCAGTACAACGCGAACGCCGACAACCCGGCGACCAACGAGTTCAGCCAGAAGATGTCCGACGAGTTCGGCAACCCCGGCGACTCCTACTCCGCGGTCTGTTACACTGCGGTCAAGGAGTTCGAGCGCGCCGTCAACAGCGCAGAGAGCCTCGACCCGGAGGATATCACGACTGCGATCAACGAGAACCCGTCGTTCGAGCACACGAAGACCGGCGAGGAGTGGCGCGACTGCGACAACCAGTCCATCCAGGACTGGTACATCGTCCAGGGGAAGCCCACCTCCGAACAGGAGGACGAGTGGGACATCTTCTCCTTCGAGGACACCCAGGGCGGCGCAGAACTGCTGCCCGACTGCGGTTCGGACCTCTACACGTAACGCCATCTGAACATCGGTTTCCGCTACAATGCCACTACTGCAAACAAAGGGACTTACGAAGAGGTTCGGGACGTTCGCCGCCGTCGACTCGGTCGACTACCACGTCAACGAGGGCGAGATCGCGAGCATCATCGGCCCAAACGGCGCCGGGAAGACGACGTTCTTCAACCTCATCACCGGCGAGTACGAAGCGACGGAGGGGACGATCACGTTCGGCGGGTCGGAGGTCACCGACCTCCAGCCGTACGAGCGTGTACAGCGCGGCATCGGCCGCGTGTTCCAGATATCGAACGTCTTCCCGGAGCTGACCACCTTCGAGAACGTGCGACTGGCGGTCCAGTCTCGGGAGACGGACGGACAGCGAGCGCTCCTGGAGAAGGCCACCGACGACCAGTCGATCATCGACGAGACACACGACATCCTCGAGGACCTGAAACTCCACGAGAACCGCCAGACGGTCGCGAACAACCTCTCCTACGGGAACAAGCGCCGCCTCGAGATCGGGATGGCCATCGCACTCGACCCGGCGTTGCTGTTGCTGGACGAGCCGACGGCCGGCCTCCCCGAGGAGGAGATGCACGAGGTGTCGGAGTTCATCCGCTCGGTGTCGGACGACCACACGATCCTCCTCGTGGAACACAAGATGGACGTCGTGATGGGGCTCTCCGACCGCATCTCCGTCCTCCACGAGGGCGAACTGATCGCGGACGGCTCCGTCGACGAGATCCGGGACAACGAGCGCGTCCAGCGCGTCTACCTCGGGGAGGACAGCCTCTATGCTTGAGGTGTCGGACATCGACGCCTACTACGGGGAGACGCAGGTGCTGTTCGGCGTGGACCTCTCTGTCGAGCAGGGAGAGGTCGTCTCCATCGTGGGGCGCAACGGCGTCGGGAAGACGACGACGCTCCGGTCGATCCTCAACCTCGCCGAGGTGAAAGACGGGGCGATCACGTTCCGGGGCGAGGAGATCACCGGCGAGGACACCCAGGACATCGCGAAGCGAGGCATCGGCTACGCTCCCGAGGAGCGGGACATCTTCGCCGGCCTGACGGTCCGGGAGAACCTGAAGATGGCAGCGACGTCGATGTCCGCCTCGCGTACCGCGGAGCGCATGGAGTCGGTGACCGAACGGTTCCCGAAGCTCCGCGAACTGTACGAGAGCAAGGGCGGCCACCTCAGTGGCGGCGAGCAGCAGATGCTGACCATCGCGCGTGCGCTGATGGAGGACAACGACATCATCCTCATCGACGAACCCACCGAGGGGCTGGCGCCACGGATCGCCGAGGACGTCAGGGACGCCATCGCCGACCTGAAGGGAGAGAAGACGGTCCTGCTCGTCGAGCAGTCGACGAAACTGGTGTACGAACTCTCCGACCGCATCTACGGGATGGTCGACGGCGAGGTCGTCTACGAGGGGACCCCCGACGACGCCGAGGAGAGCGGCCGCGTCAAGGAGTTGCTGACGATCCAGTAGTCGGTCAGTCGAACCTCCCCGTTCCTGTTGGCTTCTACTCGCCGCTCGGGGCAACCTATAAGCAGTCGCTGATTCGAACTACTGTCATGTACCGGGTACTCGTTGCTGTCGGCGACGACGAAGACAGAGTGAGCAAGCAGGTCAACTTCGTCAAGTCGTTACCGGGGTCGACCGACGAAGTCGACGTCACCGTCGTGCACGCGGTGAAGAAGCGCCAAGGGTCCAGGGACCTCCAGAAGCCCGACCGCATCCCGGCGGTCCGGCAGGCCGCCCGACAGCTCTCCAGCGACGGTTACAGCGTCTCCGAGGAGGACGCCAGAGAAGACCCCGTCGAGGGAATCGTCACCGTCGCCGACGACATCGACGCCGACCTCATCGTCCTCGGTGGCCGCAAGCGGAGTCCCGCCGGCAAAGCAGTGTTCGGCAGCGTCACACAGTCCGTCATCCTCACGACCGACCGCCCCGTGGCGGTCACCGGCATCTGAGCGCGGGTCGCGTGCGACCCGGGAGACGCTTCTGCTGTCCCGTTCGCCCGCTCACTCCTCCAGAACGGCGACGGCCCGGATAGGCGAGCCGGTGCCGTCGCGGATCGGGAGCGGGAGGCCGAGGAAGGTGAACGTCTCGCCGACGACCTGGTCGATGTTCCGGAGGTTCTCCACGTGGGGGAGGTCGTGCTCCCGGCAGAGGGTGTGGCACGGGTACGTCGGGTCGTCGGGCGTGTCGGGGCTCGGCTGGTCGACGCCGAAGTTGACGACGCCGCGGTCGACGAGCCACTGTGTCGCTGCGGCGTTCAGCCCCGGGTAGTTCGCGGAGTATTCTCGCGTCGGGTGGGTCTCGTCGTAATGGCCCGTCCTGAGAAGCACCGTGTCTCCATCCTCGACGGTGACGCCGGCGTCCTCGCAGGCGGCCTCGATGTCGTCGGCCGTGATGTACTCCCCGGGCCCCCGGTGGGAGACGTCGACGGCCTTCCCGGGCGAGCGGAACGTCTCCAGGGACATCTCCTCGATGGAGTCGCCGTCCTCCCTGTAGTGGCGAGGGGCGTCGACGTGCGTCGGGCCGTGTTCGCAGATGAGCAGCGCGTTCGTCTCGAACGTGAACGGCGGTTCCTCGCCCAGTTCCTTGCGGAGCATGTAGTCGATGTCTTCGAAGGAGGTGTCCCGCCACGTCACCGTCTGCTGGTGGGTGTGGTAGACCGGTTGCCCCTCGTAGATCTCCTGTGTGAGGTCGACGATGTCAGCCATAAGTTCACACTCCCCATGGAGTGACGTGAGTATAACGATGGGGGCAACTTCACAGGTCGCCAACCGGAAGAGACGACGGTCCAGCTACTCGTCGTCCAGGAGCCGTGCCTCGGCGGAGAGCTGGTGGGCGTGAGTGCCCTCCAGTTCGCAGATTCGAGCTGCCCACTCCGCGACCTCCGCGGCGCCCTCCCTGGTCGCCTCCTGGTGGGTGAGCGTCTTCAGGTACGTGCCGACCCAGATGCCACCGCTGTACTTCGAGACTTCCAGCGTCGGGAGGCTGTGGTTGGTGCCGACGGCCTTGTCGCCGAACACGACCGGTGAGTGTTCGCCGATGAACAGCGAGCCGTAGTTCCGCAGGTCGTCGACGAGGTCGCGGGGGTTCTCGACCATCAACTGGAGGTGCTCCATCGCGTAGTCGTTGGCGGCCTCGACGGCGGTGTCGCGGTCCGCGGCGACGATGACTTCGCCGTTCTCGTCCCAGCACTCGCGGGCCACCTCCTCGGTCCGAAGGCCCGGCAGCTGGTCGTGGAGTTCGTCCACCACGGCGTTCGCGTGGTCCTCGTCCAGGTCGATGAGTACCGGCCGTGAGTTCGGGTCGTGTTCGGCCTGCGCGAGCAGGTCGGTCGCGACGAGCCCTGCGTCGACGGTGTCGTCGGCGACGATGAGTACCTCGGTCGGACCGGCGAGGAAGTCGATGCCGACGTGGCCGTACACCTGCCGTTTCGCCTCCGTCGTGAAGATGTTCCCGGGGCCCGCGACCTTGTCGACGGCGGGAATCGTGTCCGTACCGTAGGCCATCCCGCCGATGGCCTGCGCACCGCCGGCGACGAAGATGTCGTCGGCGCCCGCCTGGTCCATCGCGTACAGTTGTGCGGACTGGATGGAGCCGTCGGGCTGGGGTGGCGCGCACGCGACGACGCGGTCGACGCCGGCGACCTTCGCGGGGACGATTGACATCGCGGGCGCGGCGACCAGCGGGTGGCGACCGCCGGGGACGTAGACGCCGGCGGTCTCGATGGGGACGATGCGCTGGCCGAGGTGGACGCCCTCCTGGAACTCCTTCTCGAAGGACTGGAGGTGCTCGCGCTGCTCGTCGTGGAACCGACGGACGTTCGCGATGGTGTGGTCGATGGTCTCCTTCTCCTCGTCCGTGAGGTCGTCGTGAGCGGCCTGGATCTCGTCGTCGCCGACGCGCAGATCGTCGCGCTCGACGTCGTCCCAGCGTCGCGTGAACTCCTGGATGGCGTCGTCGCCCGACTCGCGGACCTCCGAGAGGATGTCGTGGACGGAGTCCGTCACGTCCTCCGGGATCTCGAGTGCCTTGCGCTCGGTCTCCTTCAGGTATGTTAGGGATTGTGACACATAGGGAAGATGCCCGGCTGTTCACAAAAGCGTTTGGGGAGCTATCGACCGCCTGATAGCTGTCTCCCGCCGACGAATCGGGGGTCTGGACGACGTTCGGCGGTGACCGACTGGCCGCGACGTGGCCCCTGCTGTACTGGTCGAGTATCTGGTACGTCACGAGAAACGGCGGTGGATGTCGTCCGAACGGCCGGTGCAGTGCTGGACCGGTTCAGGCGTCCGGCCAGCGCTCGATGTAGACGTGCTTGTCGGTGTAGAAGTGGATCATGTCCTCGCCCTGGGCGTGGAGGTCGCCGAAGAACGAGTCCTTCCGGCCGCCGAAGTGGAAGAACGCCATCGGCGCGGACGTCCCGACGTTGACGCCGAGGTTACCGACGTCGGCCTCGTGGCGGAACTTCCGGGCGTCGGCGCCGCGGCCAGTGAACAGGCTCGCGGCGTTCCCGAAGTCGCTGGTGTTGAGCCGCTCGATGGCCGCGTCGACGTCCTCGACGGACGCGAGTGCGAGCACCGGGCCGAACACCTCCTCGCGTGCGATGACCATGTCCTCGGTCACGTCGGCGAACACCGACGGCCCGACGAAGTTACCGTCCTCGTACCCCTCGACGGTGACGTCCCGGCCGTCGACGAGCAGTTCTGCGCCCTCCTGGACGCCGGTCTCGACGTAGTTCCGGACGGAGTCGGCGTGCTCGGGGGTGATGAGCGCCCCGATGTCGGTTTCCTCGTCCAGTCCGTAGCCGACCGTCTGGTTCTCGGCGGCCTCGACGACGAGGTCCGTGAACTCCTCGTAGACTGACTCCTCGACGAGCGCGACGTCGTTCGCGAGACAGCGCTCACCGCCGCAGGCGTACGACGAGGAGACGGTCTTCTCGGCGGCGAACTCGAGGTCCGCGCTCTCGGTGACGATGACGTGGTTCTTCGCCCCACCCTGGGACTGGACGCGCTTCCCGTGCTCGGCGGCCGTCTGGTAGACGTGCCGGGCGACGGGCGTGCTGCCGACGAAGGAGACGCCGGCGATACCCTCGTGTTCGAGCAGCGTGTTCACCGTGTCCACGCTGCCGTGGACGAGCTGGACGACGCCGTCCGGGAAGCCCGCCTGGTCGATGAGCTCGAAGAGCTTCTCGGCGACCAGCGGGTCCTGCTCGCTGGGCTTGAGGATGAAGCTGTTCCCGGTGGCGACGGCGTACGGCAGGAACCACAGCGGGATCATCCCCGGGAAGTTGAACGGCGTGATTGCGGTGAACACGCCGAGTGGACGACGCACCGCGGTCTCGTCGATGTTCGGCGCCGCGTTCGGGATGGAGCCCGCCTGCATCATCGTCGGGATGCCGCAGGCGACCTCCACGTTCTCGATGCCGCGGCGGAGTTCGCCGCGCGCCTCGTGGACGTTCTTGCCGTGCTCCTGGACCAGCACCTCGGTGAGTTCCTCGATGTTGTCCTCGAGCAGTTGCTTGAACGCGAACAGCGGCTGGATGCGGTCCTCGACTGGGCGCCTGCTCCAGTCCTCGAAGGCCTCCTGGCCGCGCTCGACGGCCTCGTCGACGTCGCTCTCGGAGCTGAACGCGACGTAGCCGAGTTCTTCCTTCGTCGCGGGGTTGACCACTGCCTGGCCGTCCTCGCTCGTCGGTGACTGCCACTCACCACCGACGTAGTTTTGCACCTGTTCGTCCTCCGTCAAGGGCTGCAGGTCACTCATCAGGGGTATGTTATCGCGAACCAAGAAAAGGGTTCGCGTATACAACCTTCTTTGATGTGACACGTAGGCCGGTTCAACTCGCTGTATTGACACGCTTGCGGCGGGTTAACTCGACGATACCTTTTTCATACAGTGTTGGCATTATCCAACGAGACTTGTGTGAGAGTCACAATGGCAAGACACGATATAACACTCACAGTAAACGGAAAGGAACAATCGCTCACTGTCGACTCGGAGACGCTGCTCGTCCACGCACTGAGAGAGGAACTCGACTACACCGGCCCGAAGGTCGGCTGTCAGAGCACGATGTGTGGTGCCTGCACAGTCCAGTTGGACGGCGACCCCGTCAAGTCGTGTACACTGTTCGCCGTCCAGGCCGACGGCCGCGAAGTGACGACCGTCGAGGGGCTGGGGGACCAGGACAACCTCCACCCGCTCCAGGAGAGCTTCCGAGCGGAGCACGGCCTCCAGTGTGGCTACTGCACGCCCGGCATGCTGATGACCGCAGACGGACTCCTCGAGGAGAACCCGGACCCCGACCGCGAGGAGATCCGGGAGGCCCTCGAGGGGAACATCTGTCGCTGCACCGGCTACGAGAACATCGTCAACGCCGTCGAGTCGGCGGCCGCGAAGGGGGAGGGCGGCAGCGATGACTGAGTTCACCGAGGGAGAGTCCATCGGCGACGCCATGGAGCGCCGCGAGGACCTGGAGCTCATCACCGGCCACGGCGACTACCTCGACGACCTCAAGCGTCCGGGCATGCTGTACGCGTCGTTCGTCCGCAGCGAGTACGCCCACGCACGCATCGAGGACATCGACACGGAGGCGGCGGAGGCCCACGAGGACGTCGTCGCCGTGTTCACGCACGAGGACGTCGAAGCCGCGGGCGTCCCCGGCGACATCCCACAGATCTACCGCGTACCGAACCTCACGGAGACCGAACACCTGCTGTTCGCCCGGGAGAGGGTCCGCTACCAGGGGAAGCCGGTCGCCGTGGTCGTCGCCGAAGACCGGTACACCGCACACCACGCTGTCGACCTCGTCGACGTGAACTACGAGCGACTGGAGACCGTCACCGACCCCGTCGAAGCGGCGAACGAGGACGCCCCGACGCTCCACGAGGAGCGACCGGACAACGTCGCGTTCACCTGGGGGACCGGCGACGAGGAGGGCGTCGAGGAGGCCTTCGAGGCGGCCGACCGGACGTTCAGCTTCGAGTACGAGAACCAGCGCATCGTCCCGAACGCGCTCGAACCACGGGGGGCACTCGCGGAGTACGACCCCTACGACGAGCAGTTGACCGTCCACACGCCGAGCCAGCAGCCGTTCCTCCACAAGACCATGATGGCGGACGTCCTCGACCACCCCGAGCGGAAGATCAGGGTGCAGGCGCCGAACATCGGCGGCGGGTTCGGGAGCAAGTCGATGGTCTACCCCGATGAGGTGGCGACGGCGTTCTGCGCGATGCAGTTACACCAGCCCGTGAAGTGGATCGAGACGCGCGGCGAGGCGTTCCAGGCCGACGAACACGGCCGCGGCCAGTACGTCGAGGCCGAGGCCGCCGTCGACGAGGACGGCCAGATGACCGGGCTGCGCGTGCGGTCGACCGCGGACATGGGCGGCGAACTCGGTTCGAAGGGCTGTCTCGCGCCGTCGACGACGTTCGGCCTGCTGCTCTCGGGGCAGTACGAGATCCCAGCCATCCGCTTCGACAGCACCGCGGTGTACACGAACCGGACGCCCACGGGTGTCTACCGCGGCGTCGGTCGGGCGGAGGCCATCTGTACGCTCGAACGGCTGGTCGACCACATCGCACGCGAACTCGACGTCGACCCAGCGGAGTACCGTCGCAACCACCTCGTCGAGCCAGACCAGTTCCCCTACGAGACGGGGCTGGGCAGCACCTACGACAGCGGTGACTACGAGAAGGCACTCGACAAGGCCCTCGACATGGCCGACTACGAGGAACTCCGCGAGCGACAGGCGGAACTCCGCGAGGAGGACCGGTACCTCGGTATCGGTATCTCCTGTTTCATCGAGTCCGGCGGCCTCGCGCCGTCGAGTCTCTCGGAGATGTTCGGGATGGGGCTCCCGGACGCCGCCGTGAAGTCCAGTTACTGGGAGTCGAGTACGATTCGCGTCCACGGCTCCGGTGAGGTCACGGCGTACGTCGGGACGGCGAGCCCCGGCACCGGCGTCGAGACGACCCACAGCCAGATCGTCGCCGACAAACTCGGCATCGACGTCGACGACGTCTCCCTCTACGAGGGCACGGACACCGACAAGGTCCCCGACGGCACGGGGAGTGTCGGGTCCCGGAGCGCGCCGGTCGGCGGTGGCGCCATCAAGCACAGCATCGACAAGGTCGTCCAGAAGGCGACCGAGATCGCGGCCCACCACCTCGAGGCGAGTCCGGAGGACGTCGAGTTCGAGGACGGGGAGTTCTTCGTCTCCGGGGCGCCCGGCCGGTCGATGTCCCTGCAGGCCATCGCCACCGAGTCTCAGGTCGCAACGGAACTCCCGGAGGACATGGAACCGGGACTCGAGGCGACCTCGTACTACGACCCAGAGAACTTCACGTGGGCGTTCGGCACCCACGTCGTCGTCGTGGAGGTCGACGGCGAGACGGGCGAGGTCGACCTCGTCGACTACATCGGCGTCGACGACTGCGGCGTCCAGATCAACCCCCAGGTCGTCGAGGGCCAGATCCAGGGCGGCATCGCACAGGGAATCGGCCAGGCGCTCTTCGAGGGCGCGGTGTACGACGACAACGGGAACCTGCTCACCGGCGCGTTCCAGGACTACACGGTGCCGAAGACGACACTCATGCCAGACCTCACACTCGACAGTACGGAGACACCGAGTCCACACAACCCGCTCGGCGTGAAGGGCGTCGCTGAGTCCGGGACAATCGGCGCGACGCCAGCCGTAGCGAACGCCGTCGTGGACGCACTCGAACCGTTCGGCGTGGAGAACGTCGAGATGCCGATGACCGACAAGCGCGTCTGGCACGCCATCCGCGACGCGGAGGAGGGGTCGTAATGTACCCCGACTCCTTCGACTACTACCGGCCGGACTCCGTCGAGGAGGCCCTGGAGCTGCTGGACGAGCACGCCATGGACAACCCGGCGGTACTCTCCGGCGGGCACAGCCTCGTGCCGACCATCAAGTCGGGCCTGGCGTCGCCCGGCGTCATCGTCGACATCGGCGAGATCGACGACATCACGGGCGTCGAGGAGAACGGGGACCACGTCCACGTCGGCGCGTGCACTCGGTACTCCGACGTGGTCGGCGACGCCATCGTCGAGGAGCACGTGCCCGGCCTCGCGGAGGCCACGGGCGAGATCGGCGACACGCAGGTCCGCAACCGCGGCACGGTCGGCGGGAACATCGCCCACGCCGACCCCGCGTCGGACCTCCCGGCCGTCGTCGTGGCGACGGACGCGACCATCCACGCCCAGGGACCGGACGGCAGCCGGGAGCTGGCGGCCGACGACTTCTTCCTCAGCGTCTACATGACGTCGCTGGGCCCCGACGAGATCCTCACCGGTATCGACTTCCCGAAACTGGACGACGGCGTGGCCGCCTACGAGAAGAAGCCGAGTCCGTCCTCGGGGTACGCGATGGTCGGCGTCGCGGTCCGTCTCGAGTTCGACGGCGACACCGTCTCCAAGGCCGGAATCGCCGCCAACGGCGCCCTCGACCGTGCAGTCCGACTGGAGGGTGCCGAGCAGGAACTCGAGGGCAGCGAGCCGACGCCAGCGGTCGTCTCGGCGGCCGCCGAGGCGGCGACCGACGGCATCGACACCGACGAGATGATGGACGACATCCAGGCCGACGGCGCGTACCGCGCCCAGCTCCTGGAGTCGTACACCGGTCGTGCGCTCGAGAAGGCGGTCGACCGTCGCTAGCGCAGACGGCCGGGCCAGCAGCCTCGTTCTCACGCTCTTCGCACCGTGGAGTGGTCGCAGTTCTGACACCGTCGAGTCGACCGGTGGGCGGTGGATTTATCGTGGTATGCCAACGTCCCACAGTACATGGAGACCGGCCAATGACCGACCGGGTCTACGACTACGACGGGCCGCCACGAGTCTGCCACGAGGGCCACGTCTACTACGAATCGGACGTGATGCAGGAGCGCTACGACCTCCCGGACGTCGGCCAGCGCGAACAGACGGTAGCCGACGTCGAGGACCGACTGGACGTCGTCGTCTCGGGCGGGTCGATGGGCGGTCTGTTCGCGGCGACAGCACTCCGACAGGCGGGCCACGACGTGACGGTGTACGAGGAGACCGAACGCGGGAAGATGCGGGAACGCGGCGCGGGCATCATCGCACACCCGGAGATGCTCACGTACCTCGAGGAACAGGGTATCGCCGACTGGGACCAGATCGCGACGCACACGAACCGGACCCACCACCTCGACCAGACCGGGAAGCCCGTCGACGTCGAGGGGCACGCGACGTACACGACGTCCTGGGACACCGTCTACCGGAACCTCCGGGACGACCTGCCGGAGGGGACCTACCGGATGGGCAAGGAGACGACGGGCGTCGAACAGCACGCCGACGGCGTCACCGTCTCGTTCGCGGACGGCGAGCAGGTCGAGGCCGACCTCCTCGTCGTCGCGGAGGGGTACCGTTCGCCGATGCGCGAGCAGTTCGTCCCCGAGCGCACCCCCGAGTACTCGGGCTACGTCGCGTACCGCGGGACGCTCCCCGAGTCGGCGGTCCTCCCCGAGTACCCGTCGACGTTCAGCGACGTCTACAACCTCTACCACGCGCCGCGCTCGCAGTTCCTCACCTACCCGGTTCCGGGGCCGAACGGCGAGATGGAGAAGGGCGAGCGTCGTATCAACTGGGTGTGGTACTACCCCTTCGAGGAGGGCGAGGCGCTGGACGACCTCCTGTACGACAACCGCGGCACCCAGCGGTCGCACTCCCTGCCACCGGGACTGATGCGCGAGGCGGTCCGCGAACAGCAGATAGCGATCGCCGGGGAGATCCTCCCGCCGCAGATGGAGTGGCTCGTCCGGCAGACTGCAGAACCGTTCGTGCAGTGCATCTACGACCTCGCCATCCCCCAGCTGGTGTTCGACGACGTCTGCGTCCTCGGCGACGCGGCGTTCTTCATCCGGCCGCACATGGCCGCGGGAACCGCCCACGCCGCGGCGGACGCCCTCGAACTGGCCGAGTCGATCTACAACGCCGACGACCTCGACACCGCATTGGCGGAGTGGGAGCGCGACCAGGTGGAGATGGGCTACCGCCTCGTCGAGGAAGCGCGACGTAGAGGCGACCGGTACACCGGCCAGTTCTAGTTCTCGGTCGTCACTTGTCGGCTGACCCGACGGGCGAGAGATTGAGCGTTCCGTCCGCAGCGGCGCCCGTCTGTGGGATGAGGTCGTCGCGGTTCACTACCTCCTCGACGATGGACTTGTCCACCGCCTCGAAGTCCGGGTAGTCGACCTCGACGAGGTTGCCCTCGGGGTCGTTGATGTACATCTGGGCGGCACCGTCGGGGAGTTCGTAGACGCTCGCGTTAGAACTCTCGCCCCAGTTCGCGAACAGGTCGTCTGCCTGGGCGCGCTGGTAGACCCCCTCGAAGTCGTCGACGGTGACCCCGAAGTGGTAGTAGGGGGCGGGCTCCATGTCGCGTTCGAAGAGGTGTATCTGCCCCGACTCGGCCTGCAGCCACTCGACCGGCACCTCGAAGTTCGGCGCCGGGATTCGCTCCAGACCGAGGACGTCACAGTAGAACGCTACCGAGGCCTCCAGGTCCCTGGCAAGTACACTCACGTGGTTGAGACTAGCACGCACCATGGGCAGTAGCACGCCAACGGTGGGGATAAGTGTTGGCGTGAGCCCCAGTATCTGGGACCACGTGCCGGGTCTCTACCTCGCGCAGTCGCTACCGACTGAGCCATTCGAGGACGGCCTCGCCGATCGTGATTCCCAGGCCCGGTCGGCCCGGAATCTGAACCGTGTCGTCGGCGTTCGTGACGGAGGTCGGCGACGAGTTCGTCGCGAATCTTCCACGTCCGGTCGAACTCCGGTGGACAGGCTGGAGGAGATTGCTGTCAGTGCGACGTTCACCACCCTGGAAACCGGCAGACTGCGGGCCGTCTGCCGGCGCTCCGGGAGTACCCCGACTATCCGCCCGACAGTCTATACGCATCGAGTGCGTTAGTGAGTACCATGACCGAGGAGTTCAGAGTCGGGCTGATAGTCCCGAGTTCGAACGTCACGATGGAGACGGAGATTCCAGCGATGCTCGACGCGCGGCCCAAGCACTACGGCGAATCGTTCACGTTCCACTCCAGTCGGATGCGGATGCAGAGCGTCACCCAGGAGGAACTCGAGCGGATGGACGAGCAGTCCGAGCACTGCGCGACCCTGCTGTCGGACGCCCACTGCGACGTCCTCGCGTACGCCTGTCTCATCGGCATCATGGCCCAGGGCGCCGGCTACCACGAGGACAGCGAGGCGACACTCTACCAGCAGACCGTCGACAACGACGCCGCGGCACCGGTGGTGACGAGCGCCGGCGCGCTCGTGCGGGCGCTCGACCGCCTCGAGGCCGAGCAGGTCACGCTCGTCGCGCCCTACGTCGAGGAACTCACGCAGACGGTCATCGACTACTTCGAGAGCAGCGGCGTCGACGTCGTCGACTACGAGACGCTGGAGTGTCCCGACAACCTCGAAGTCGCACAGCTAGACCAGCGGAACCTCCTGAACATCGCTGCGGACCTGGATACGGACTCCGCCGACGCGCTGGTGCTGTCCTCGTGCGTCCAGATGCCGTCGCTCACCGCGATACAGGCCGCCGAGGACCGCTTCGGTCTCCCGGTGTTCTCGGCCGCCTCCGCCACCACGTACGAGATTCTCGACCACCTGGACCTCAGTACACAGGTCCCAGGGGCGGGGCGACTCCTCGACGGCGGCATCAACGACTAGTCGACGCGATGGACGAACTGGCTGCCCGCGAGTAGTGCCCGGGCGAGTCCGGGACGTTCGGACATTTATCACAACTATGTGTATAATCCGATTCTGATATTTCTCGCCACGAGCGGCGATATCGTGGGGCCGTTCTACTCCGGCGGTGAGTCCACGCCCAGTACGGCGAACCCCCGTACAATCACCTCGAGATCGACAGACAACCCGGAGACGATTAGCCTCGAAGGTCGCTCTCGTTCTGTCTCCCTCGCGGTATCGGTTCAACTGCCGTGAGTACAGAACGCTGTGGCGTACATCGATCGGCGAGTCAGTCTCAAATTGTATGCGAGCAGGAGGTGAGCAACCTGCAGAGCCCGGTTAGTAGACGTATCCGGTGGCGTAGAGTCCGGGAACCACTGTATCCAGGACGGCCATCGACGCAGTTCTTCGTAGCGGGCACCCACGAGGAGTCAGCGCACTCTAAACCCTGATCTACCGACGAAGAGACGCCGTCGAGCCTCCGGAGGCTACGAGCAGCCCGAGGGCGCTTCTCGGAGCGCGAGTGGCGCCTCTGACCAGATCGAGTGCATGGCCCTGGTCACGACTCAGTAGGTACACCGGCAGGTCGGCAACTAGTGTCACTGAGTAGGTAATACAGTGTTCCTACCCAGTTATAAACATGTCTACTATTACTGGACGGTTCACTTGAACTGCCTCAGATTTCCCTTCGGTGCCCGTAGTGAATTTAGAATGACCGTGCACGACCTACAACGAGGATCGACCGTTACTAGCGCGACAACCCACCGAGATAACAACTGTACTGTTGTTATTCTTTAACGCCCGGGAGCCAACCCATAGTTCGTAATATACGAAACACAGCACTTCAAGGGGTGGAATCACACACGTCGACAGAATCGATTCCTCCCCAGGTACACGCTACAGCACCGACACGGAACGGGGTTCTCCCGATAACTCTACGAACCACCAGAGAGGTTCTCCGGCTCCAGGCAGATCCCACGCCCACCTATCCGCGAAATACGAATGAAGAGAGGATAGTGATTCTGACGTGAATGTGTGACCTTGAGTGAACGGAGCGACACCTACGTCGAACCGCTCGAACACCGAGTGCAGTTCTTCATCCACGGATGGAGGTTCGATCAGACGTCGACCGTGTTCAGGAATACGAGAGGTTGAGTTCGATGATGTTCTTGGCGTTCTGGAGCTGCTGTTTTATCTCGCCGTCGATGCGCTCCAGGGACATCCGGCTGGTCGGTCCCGTGACGCTGATGGCGCCCACGACCTCGCCGTCGTGGAACAGCGGCGTTGCGACGCAGTTGAGGCCGCTGATGCGCTCCTCGTGATCGTAGGAGAACCCCTCTGCGCGGATCTCGTCGAGGGTCTCGTGGAGTTCCTCGCGGTCGGTGATGGTGTTCTCGGTCTTCGCGGGGAGCCCGTGGCGGTCCAGGATAGACTCCACCCGCTCCTCGGGGAGGGACGCGAGTATCGACTTCCCGATGGCCGTCGTGTGGAGGAGTATCTGCTGGCCGTTGTAGGAGTCGATCTTCACGGCGTTCTCGCCCTTCATGCGGTAGATGAACGTGCCGCGGCCGTCCTGCTCGACGAGGAGGTTCGCGAGTTCGCCGGTCTCCTCGGCGACGGCCTCGAGTTCGGGTTCGGCGACTGGGTAGAGCGGGACCCTGGTGCGGGCGTACGCGCCGAGGTCGAGGAAGCGCAGGCCGACCTCGTAGGCACCGTCGTCCTCGACGACGTAGCCGTGGTGGGCGAGCGTCTGGAGGTAGTTGTGGACGCTACTCTTCGGGAGGTCGACTGCCTCCGTCGCCTCGGTCAACGTGGCGCCGTCGGCCTCCTTGAGGAACTCCACGAGTTCCAGCGTTCGCTCCGCCGTCTTGACCGGCGTCCGTGGGCCCGCGTCACGTCGATTCATGGCTCGACAGAACACGTTCGGGAAGAAAAACCTTCTGTCCGTATATGACGAACCTCGTCAGACGATCCGGTTCCAGGGTTCCCGGTCGGCGGCGAGACACGTCGCGTTGTTCGTGACGAGCTCCGCAACCTTCTCGCCGTAGTTGTTCGACTGTGCCGCGGCGTGGGGCGTGACGATGACCTCGTCCATCTCCCAGAGCGGCGACTCGGGCTCGAGCGGTTCCGTGGCGAACACGTCCAGGGCTGCACCGGCGATTTCGCCGCTCTCAAGGGCGGCCACCAGCGCGTTCTGTTCGACGATCTCCCCGCGACTCACATTCACCAGGAACGCGTCCTCGCGCATCGCGACGAGCGCCTCGGCACCGACGAGGCCGCGCGTGGACTCCCTGAGCGGAGCGGTGAGCACGACGAAGCGCGCGTCCGCGACGGCCTCCTCGAGTCGGCTCACGTCGTAGACGCGGTCCAGACCGAGTGCCGACACCGGCCTGACGTCGACGCCCCAGACGTCCATGCCGAGCGCCGCGGCGCGCGTCGCAACGCTCGACCCCAGCGCGCCGAGGCCGACCACGCAGACGGACGCCCTGCCGAGTTCGAACGGGCGCTCCCAGTGGGTGCGCTCCCAGTCTGCGTCGCCCTGGTTGTCCCGGTAGTGGTGGAGCCCCTTCGCCTGTGCGAGCATCATGCCGAGTGCGCTCTCCGCGACGAGGTCGCCGGCGACCCCCGTACTGTTCGTCAGCGTGATGCCTCCGGCCTCGTAGGCGTCCAGTGGGAAGTCCTCGTACCCCGACCGGATGGTGTGGACCCAATCGACGCTCCCGAGGAACTGCTCGTGGTGGTAGACGGTGACCGCGGCGTCGCAGTCCGCCAGGTCGGACACGTCGCGCACGACGACCTCGCAGTCGAGGTCCGTGAGCAGGTCGCGGAGGTGCTCCGGTGGACACGGGTGGTCGCCCCACTCCACGATGGCGAGTCGGTCGAACGGCGTCTCGACGGTCATCGGTTGAGCGTGTGGATGGCCTGCCCGCGGGCGTTCTCTGCAGCCTCCATCACGGCCTCCGAGAGCGTCGGGTGGGTGTGGATGGTGCGCGCGATGTCCTCGAGGGTGGCGCCGAGTTCGATGGCGAGCGTGACCTCCGCGACGAGTTCGGAGGCCTCCGGCCCGACGATCTGGGCGCCGAGCACGAACTCGTCGTCGCCGTCCGCGACGAGGCGAACGAACCCCTCGTCGTTGCCGGTCGTCAGGGACCGGCCGCTCGCGCGGAACGGCATCTGGCCCACCACGGGGTCGAAGCCGGCGTCGGCGGCCTCGGCCTCGGTCATCCCGACGGTCGCAATCTCGGGGTCGGTGAAGACGACGCTCGGGACGGCCTGGTAGTCGAGGGCCGCGGGTTCGCCCGCGACGACCTCGGCGGCGACGACGCCCTCCCTGCTGGCCTTGTGCGCGAGCATCGGTTCGCCGGCGACGTCCCCGACGGCGAAGATGTTGTCCACGTCGGTCCGGGCTCGACCGTCGGTCTCCAGGAAGCCCGCCTCGTTCGGTTCCAGCCCGGTAGCTTCGAGTTCGAGGGTGTCGGTGACGGGTTCACGACCGACCGCCACGAGGACCCGATCGGCCTCGTAGGACGACTCCTCGCCATCCTCGGTCTCCGTGGTGACGACGATGCCGCCGTCGGTCTCCTCCCACCCGCTGGCCGCCTCGCCGAACTCGAACTGGATGCCGAGGTCCGCAGCGCGCTCGGTCACGACGCGCGTGACGTCGTCCTCGTAAGTGGGGAGTGCGCCGTCGAGCATCTCGACGACCGTGACGTCCGACCCGGCCTTCGCGAACGTCGTGGAGAGTTCCATGCCGATGTAGCCGGCGCCCACCACGACGAGTTCGTCGGGTACAGCCTCGGCGTCGAGCGCGTCCCGCGAGGACCAGACGGGGTCGTCCTCGAAGTCGAAGCCCGGCACCTCGATGGCGCGGGAGCCCGTGGCCACGATGGCGTGCTCGAACTCGATGGTCTCCATGCCCTGGCCGCTGCCGCCGTGGGCGATGCGCGCGGTGTGTTCGTCCTCGAAGGCTGCCGTCCCCTCGACGAGATTGACGCCGTTGGCCTTGCAGAGCTTCTCGACGCCGCCGGTCAACTGGTCGACGACGCCGTCCTTCCAGTCTGCCATCGCTGGCATGTCTATCTCGGGGTCGGCCACGACGCCCATCTCGGCGGCTTCGCCCGCGTCGTGAGCGAGGTCCGTCGCCGTGATGAGTGCCTTCGACGGGATACAGCCGTAGTTGAGACAGGTCCCCCCGTAGGCGTCGCGCTCGACGAGTGTCGTGTCGAGGTCGTGCTGGGCCGCCCGAATCGCGGCCACGTACCCACCGGGACCGCCGCCCACTACGAGCACGTCTGTTCCGGTCGCTATGTCGCCCATTACCATGGCTCCCGGTTCACGACCCCCCTGCAAAAGTCCACGTGTTTCGGCCAGCGTTCCCGTCCGAGAGAGCGCGCTCTCAGAGCAGCAGACGGGCGGGCCGACCGAGCAGTTCCTGCACGCGGTTGGTGAACTGGGCGGCGTCCGCGCCGTCGACGAGGCGGTGGTCGACGGACATCGAGAGGCGCATCGTCTCCCGGGGGACGACCTGGTCGTCGACGACCCACGGCCGCTTCGCGATCGGCCCCATCGCCAGGATGGCCGCCTCGGGGTGGTTGATGATGGGCGAGGAGAACTCGCCGCCGATGACGCCAATGTTCGTGATGGTGAACGTCCCGCCCTGCATCTCCTCGCGGGCGAGTTCGCGATTGCGGGCGCGGGTGGCGAGGTCGTCTATCTCCCTGGCGAGTTCGACTAACCCCTTCCGGTCGGCGTGTTTCACGACGGGCACCATCAGGCCCGCGTCCGTCGCCACCGCGATGCCGATGTTGTACTCGTCGTGGAGCACGATCTCCCCGGCCGCCTCGTCGAGACTGGAGTTGAGGAACGGGAACTCCTGGAGCGCGCGTGTGACCGCCTTCACGACGAACGGGAGGTAGGTGAGGTTCACCCCCTCCTGTTCGGCCGCCTCCGAGAGTTCCGCCCGCACCTCGACCAGGTCGCTGGCGTCGAACTCGTCGTGGTGGGCGACGTGCGGGGCAGTGTACTTCGACTGGGCCATCTGCTCGCCGATGGTCCGCCGGATGCCGGTGTACGGGACCCGCTCCCCGGACGTCGGGCCGCTGGCTGCCCCACCGGCAGCCCCTTGGGCTGGCGCGCTCCCCTCCTCCGGGGCCTCAGTACCGCTGGATTCGACGTACGCACGGACGTCCTCGGGCGTGACGAACGCCTCGCCGTTCCGTTCCTCGCTGGCTGGTACGTCGTTGATGTCCACGCCCGCCTCCCGCGCTAGCTGGCGCGTCGCCGGCATCGCGAGCGTGCGGTCGCGCGCTGCACCCTCACTCTCCACGAGCACGGGTTCCTGCCGGGACGACCCCGAGGAACGCTCGGTGCCACCCTGCGTGGCCGCTGACGCAGGGGCGGTCTCGGCGTCTGTCCCCGTCGCAGTCGCTCCGGCGTCCGCGTCCACCGTGCCGCCAGCATCTGACACGGCACGCACGTCGGCGGCGGTCACCCGGCCCCCCTCTCCGCTCCCCTGGACGGAGGCGAGATCGACGCCGAGTTCGCGGGCTAGCGTCCGGGTGCTCGGCGCGGCAAACACGCGCTCGGTGGACGGGCCGGGAGTGTCGCCCGGGACGTCCTCTGCCGCCGCCCCGCTGTCGTCACCGACGGATTCGGTCGCCGATTCGACTGTCTCCTCGGTGTCGTCCGTGGACGATGCCGCCGACGCGTCGGCGGCCGCGTCGGGGACGTCGAAGGTGACGATGACGGAGTCGACGTCGACCATCTCGCCCTCCTCGGCGTGGAGTTCCGACACTGTGCCGTCGTACGGCGACGGCACCTCCACGAGCGCCTTGTCCGTCTCCACTTCGGCGATGGTCTGGTCGGCCGTGACCTCTTCGCCGACGGAGACGAACCACGAGACGAGTTCGCCCTCCGCGATACCTTCACCCAGGTCTGGTAGCTCGAACTGCTGGTCGGCCATACACCTAGCGAGTTGGCCGCCCCTTTCAGTATTTCCGTAGCCGTAGGCTAACTGGTAGGTTCGGTGACGAGAGGAGAAGTACAGAGAGGTCCGCGGGGGAACTACACCGACATCGCGTCCTCGATGGCGTCGAGGATGCGCGGCGGGTGGGGGAAGTAGTAGTCCTCCATCGACAGCAGCGGGACGGGGGTGTCGAAGCCCGTGACGCGCTCGACGGGCGCCTCCAGGTACATCAGCGCCTCGTCGTTGATGCGCGCGACGATGTCGCCACCGACACCGTGGCTGCGCGGTCCCTCGTGGACGACGACCGCTCGCCCGGTCTTCTTCACGGACTCGACGACCGTCTCCGCGTCCATCGGCGAGATGGTGCGGAGGTCGACGACTTCGACGTCCGCGTCGGCCTCGTCGGCCGCCTCCAGGGTCGGCGGCATCATCGACCCCCAGGAGACGACGGTGACGTCCGAGCCTTCGCGGCGCACGGTGGCTTCGCCGAGGGGCACCTCGTAGTCCTCCTCGGGGACCTCCTCGCGGAACGACCGGTAGATGCGTTTGGGCTCCATGAACAGCACGGGGTCGGGGTCGCGGATGGACGCGAGCAACAGCCCCTTCGTGTCGTGGGGGGTGCTCGGTGCGACGACCTTCAGCCCCGGGATGTGGGCGTACGCGCCCTCCATGCTCTCGGAGTGGTGTTCCAGTGCGCGCACACCGGCGCCGTACGGCATCCGGACGACCATCGGCGCGGTGAGCGCGCCGCGGGTCCGCCAGCGGACGCGGCTCGCGTTCGTCACCAGCTGGTCGAAGGCCGGTGGCAGGAACCCCGAGAACTGTATCTCGGCGACCGGCCGGTAGCCGTACATCGCCAGCCCCGTCGCGGCGCCGACGATGGCGATCTCCGACAGCGGCGTGTCGACCACGCGGTCGCCGCCGAACTCCTCGAGCAGTTCGTCGGTCGCGCGGAACACGCCACCGCTGGCCGCGACGTCCTCGCCGAAGACGACGACGTCGTCGTCGGCAGCCATCTCCGTGTGCAATGCGTCGTTGACTGCTTCTACGATAGTTGCCTGCATGGTCACCCCTTGGGTCGCTGCTCGATGTGGTCGTACATCTCGGGGCGGCGCTCGAGGAGGTCGCTGAACTCCTCGAACTGGCGCTGGAGCTCCGGCGGCAGCTCCGCGTAGACGTGCGCGAATATCTCCTCGATGCCCCGCTCGGCGAACGCGTTCGCCTCCTCGAGTGCCGCGTCGAACTCGGCCTCGATCTCCTCGACGATGCCGTCGTGGTCGATGTCCGCCCAGAGCCCCTCGGACTCGAGGAACTCGCGGTAGCGCTCCAGCGGGTCGACCGCCTCCCAGGCCACGACCTCCTCGTCGCTGCGGTAGCGGGTCGGGTCGTCACTGGTCGTGTGGGCGTCCATGCGGTACGTGACGGACTCGACGAACACCGGTTCGCCGTTCCGGACCCGCTCGCGGGCCTCGGTGACGGCGTCGTACACCGCCAGGACGTCCTGGCCGTCGACGCGGATGGCGTCCATGCCGTAGGCCAGGGCCTTCTGTGCGAGCGTGTTCGCGGCCGTCTGCTGGTCCGCGGACAGCGAGATGGCGTACTGGTTGTTCTGGCAGTAGAACAGCGCTGGGACGCCGAGCGCCCCCGCGAAGTTGATGGCCTCGTGGGCGGCCCCCGTCGACGTAGCGCCGTCGCCGAGGTACGCCGTGGCGATGGCGTCGTCGCCGCTGAGGTCCATGCCCCACGCCAGACCGGCGACGAGAGGGAGGTGGGAGCCGATGGAGATGGCTATCTGGCAGTTGTGTTCGGCGAACGACTGCTGGCCCTCCTCGATGCCGCGCCAGAACAGTATCATGTCCTTCATCGGGACGCCGCGCATGAACATCGGCGTCCACGCGCGCCCGACGTAGAGCCAGTCGTCTGGCTGGAGCGTGTAGGCGCTCCCGATGATGCTCGCCTCCTGGCCCCGGGTCGACCCGAACGTACCGAGTTCACCGCGGCGCTGGATGCTCACCATACGTCTGCTGAACACGCGGTCGGTCAACATCCACCGGTAGAGGTCCTGGAACTGCTCGGCGTCCAGGTCGGGGACGTCCGCCGCGTCGTAGGTTCCGTCCGGGGCGACGATCTGGTGGGTGTCCACCGAGAGGTCGTCCTGGGAGAGGAACCGTGGGTCGCCAGCGCTGACGGCAGCGTTGGCTGGGTGTTCGGTTGGAACGTTTTCGCTCATTCGACGACTATCGCAAGGAGAGGTGGGTAAATAAATTCGTGGGTGGTGGCCGGTACGGCGACGCCCCGTGCGGTCCCGGAGTCGCTTCGTCCGCGTCGGGACCGGTCGCCGGCGGTCCGAGTAAAAGCTTATGAGAGCACTCGCCTACTCTCCGTGCATGGTGGGAGTTACCACGACGGTGATGGGTCGATGATAGACCCGGCGGACCATCTCGTCGTCGACTGCGACTGGCACTACGCGGACACGTTCACGCAGGTGGCGCCGTACATGCCCGAACCCTGGAAGACGAAGTTCCCGAAGAGCGGGTTCGGCGACACCGGCGTCCGGCAGAACCTCTCGGCGTTCTTTCCGGCCTCGACCGGCAACCGGTTCAACTACGGGAAGATCGAACGCGAGTTCTCCGAGTACCCGGACGGCGGGGACACGAAGGCCGACGTCCTCGAGGGGATGGACCACCTGGACATCGACAAGACGCTCCAGATTTCGCACCTCATCCTGGCGATGGGCGGCATCTCGGCCGACGACCGCCGCGTCGAGGCGTTCGTGAAGGGGTACATCGAGTACATGCTGGAGGAGGTACTCGACCCCGACGAGGGCATCTACGGCCTCGCACCGATGCCGTATCACGACATCGACGCCTCGATGGACATCCTCGACCGCGTGGAGGACGAGGAAGCGTTCGTCGGCGTCGTGATGGTCACGGCGGGCGCGAGTCCGCCGCTGGGCAACCGGAAGTACGACCCAATCTACGAACGCTGCGAGGAGATGGACTACCCGGTCGTCTACCACACGGGTGGGTCGGGCCTCGACGACTACGTGCGCGCCGGCTACCAGGACATGATCGAGACCCACACGCTCGGGTTCCTGGAGGCGAACATGTCCCAGATAGTCAGCGTCGCCTGCCAGGGCGTCCCCGAGAAGTTCCCGGACCTCGACATCGTGTTCATGGAGTCCGGCGTCACGTACATCCCAGGGCTGGTCTGTCGCATCAACGAGGAGTACCTCAAACGCTCCGAGGAGGCCCCGCTGCTGGAGAAGAAGCCGGGAGACTACATCACGGACTTCTACTTCGGCACCCAGCCACTAGAGGTGTCCGCACGCCCGGACCTTCTGGAGATCTGCTTCGACATGGTCGGCACCGAGAACCTGCTGTACGCCTCGGACTACCCGCACTGGGACTTCGACAGTCCGAGCATCATCACGGACCTGCCGATGCTCGACGACGAGGACCGGAAGAACATCCTCGGACGGAACGCCGTGGAGGCGTTCGGCCTATGAGCGCCGAGAACCGCGTGGAGGTCGGACCGGCAGCGGAGTTCGAGGACGGCGACGCGGAACTCGTCCAGGTCGGACGCGTGGAGGTCGGCGTTATCAAGGCCAATGGCGAGTTCCACGCCCTCCGCAACCAGTGCCCGCACGACGGCGGCCCGGTCTGCAAAGGAGAAGTCGAACCCCGCCTCGTCGGCGAGTGGGGTGGGTCGGGGGAGCGCGTCGAGCAGCACTACGACGACGACCAGCAGATCATCTCCTGTCCCTGGCACGGGTGGTCCTTCGACGTCGAGACGGGCGAACACATCGGCGACGACCGGTACGCCATCCCGAAGTACGACGTCGTCGTCGAGGACGGCACTGTGTACGTGAAAGGAGAGTAGAGGGCCTGAAACCCTCATTCAGGGCACTTCGCCCGATTTTTGGCAAGAAAATTATATACAGGTATCTTTTTGTGAGTCCAGCGTGCTCCATGGTACGATGGCCCATAGAAGCACCAGCAGACGCACGTTTCTAAAGTCAGGTACAGCAGCCGCGGCAGTCGGACTCACGGGAGTAGCGGGGTGTCTCGGCGGCGGGGGCGGCGGCGTCTCCGACCTCAGCCTCGCGTTCACCGTTCCGGTTGAGAACCTCGGTTCCCTGTTCGACATCCAGGAGCTCCGCGACGAACTATCGAACGTCGGCGAGGAGTACGAACTCAGCGTCTCCCGGAACTCGAGCACGCCGGACTCACTGAACTCGATGGCGGCCGGAGAACTCGACCTCGCGCTGCTCTCGTCGGTGAGCTACGGGTCGGCAGTCAGCGAGGAGGCCGTCCCCGGCAACATCTCGATGATCTCCACGGACTTCTGGGACGCACACCCCGAGTGGTACGGGTTCACCATCTTCGCCGGTTCCGACACCGGCGTCAGCAACCCAGAGGACCTTGAGGGGAAGAAGGTCGCCGTGAACTCCAAGGGGACCGGCGTGCACGCCGTCGTCAACAAGGCACTCATCCAGGCGGGCCTCGACCCGGAGAACGACGTCGAAGTCGTCGAACTCCCGTTCCCGTCCATCGCGTCGGCGATCAACGACGGCCGCGTCCACGCCGGCATCTTCCCGGCGATCTTCGCCGTCGCGGCCCGCGCGGAGGGCTTCACGGACGTCGTCTCCAGCCAGGACCTCTGGGACGAACAGTACCCGTTCGCGTACACCGTCGCGTCGAAGAACTCACTGGACAACAAGTCCGACGCCATCGAACTGTGGGGCGAGGACCTCGCTGAACTCGTCCAGTACTGCTACGACAACCGCCCCGAGGTCGTGTCGCTCGCCGCCGAGCACTTCGAACTCCCGGAGCAGGTCGTCGACGGGTTCTTCCTCAACAACAACGACTACTTCCGCAAGGACATCACCATCGACATGGACCGCCTGCAGGCCACGATGGACGAACTGGTCGAACTCGGCTTCCTCGAGGAGTCCTTCGACGTCACGGAGTACGCGACCAACGACTACGTCCCGTCGATCAACTGAATCGGGAACGCTGTCTCGGTCGCTTTTTCGCGGTTACCGTCGCCTCGTAGCGACTACTCTCGCGGTTCTCGGTGACACCCTCCGGACCCGAGGGTTGCACTGTCGTCGTCAACTCCGCGCCGAAGAGAACAAAGCGAAGACTGCGGCCGCCTACGTCCAGCGCAGGAGGCGGCTCCGGGCGAGCCGGAGCAGGCGGTCGAGGCCGAGGCCGACCAGCATGATAGCGATGATGGCGGCGTACGTCTGCGTCGATTGGAACGACCGGACGCCCTCGATCTCGAGGGCACCGAGGCCGCCGCCGCCGGCGATCATCTCGAAGACGAACGTGATGATGAGCGACAGCGGGAGCGCGATCTGGAGGCCGGTCATGATGCCGGGTGCCGCCGCCGGCAGGATGACCCGCCGCACCAGGTTCCAGTCGCTCGTCCCCATCATCCGCGCTGCCCAGACGAGGTTCTTCTCGACCTGTCTGGCGGCGTCACGGGCGTTCACCGCGACCGGCCAGAACGTGCCGACCGCGACCATGATGATCTTCGACGTGTCGCCGATGCCGAACCACAGCATGAACACCGGGATGAGCGCGATGATGGGTACCGGGTAGCCGATCTTGATGATCGGGTCGAAGAACCAGTCGACGACGTCGTTGCGCGCGCTGAGGACGCCGACGGCCACGCCGAGGATGGAGGCGATGGCGAGTCCGAGGAACGCCCGTTTCAGCGTCAGGTAGGCGTTCTCGAGCATCTCGCCGGACGCCGTCAGGTCGACGAATCGGGTGAGGACGTCCGACAGCGGCGGCAGGAAGTAGTAGTGGATGTACCCCATCTGGGTGACGACCTCCCAGAGCACGAGGATGATGACCAGCGAGTACACCGACTTCGCGATATTGACGACCGAGGAGCCGTCGAACTGGTCGGTGCTCACGCCCATGCTAACACCCGTTCACGGAGGATCTCGAAGCCACGCACGGCGAAGTACGCGATCGCGGAGATGATCACGATGTTCGCGAACATCACCGAGTAGTTGCCGACCTGACCGGCCGTCAGGATGAGGTAGCCGATGCCCATGTCCGAGGCGATGAGTTCGGCGCTCACCAGCGCGATGAACGCGATTGGAATCGCCTGCCGGATGCCGGTGAGTATCTCTGGGATGGTCGCGGGGATGACGACCTTCCAGAATAGCCGTCTGCCGTCGGTCCCCATCATCTTCGCCGCCCACACCAGGTTCTTGTCGACGTTCTCCGCCGCGTTGTACGCGTTCAACACGATCGGCAGTAGACAGGCCAGGAACACGATGAGCACGGCCGTCTCGGTGCCGACGCCGAGCCAGAGGATGGCCAGCGGCACGAGCGCGGTCTTCGGAATCGGGTACGTGAGGGCGAGCAACACCTCGAAGAAGTTCTCGACGGGGTCGAGTCTGGCCATCCCGATGCCGAGCAGCACGCCGATCGCGATGGCCAACGCCAGACCGACGCCGATGCGCGTCAGCGACGTCGAGAGGTGGGAGAACACGTCGCCGCTGGCGACGAGGTTCTGTATCTCTCCCGCGACGATGGTCGGCGACGGCAGGATAGCTGCTGGCACCGCCGTCCCGCTCGCGTACTCCCAGAGGAGCGTGAGGATGACGAGCGGAATCCAGTCGAAGACGAACTGCCCCGCACGCTGGACGGGTGCGGGGACGGCGTCGAACGACCGGACGGTCACGTTGCTCACGGCTACCGTTGCACCTCGGGTTGTGTCTCCTCCCGGAGGGACTTCCAGACGGTGTTCTTCGTCTCGTTGAACTCGTCGCTGGTGATGATCTCCTCGCGGGACTGCGAGCGGTCGAGGTCGACGTCGGTCACCGTCTTCTTCGTCCCGGGGTGGCGGGTCATCACCATCACCCGGTCGGAGAGGTAGACGGCCTCCTCGACGTCGTGGGTCACGAAGACGACCGTCTTGTCCAGGTCACCCCAGATGTCGATGAGCTGGTCCTGGAGCGCCTCGCGGAGCGGCTGGTCGAGCGCGCCGAACGGCTCGTCCATCAACAGGATCTTCGGCTCGTACGCGAGGGTGCGCGCGAGACCGACCCGCTGTTTCATCCCGCCGGAGAGCTCCTTGGGGTAGTTGTCCTCGAAGCCGCTGAGGTCCATCATGTCGATGTACTTCTGGGCGGTCGAGCGGCGCTCCTCCTTCGGGACTCCCTGTTCCTCGAGCCCGTAGGTGACGTTCTCCATGACGGTCCGCCACGGGAACAGTGCGTAATCCTGGAAGACGACGCCCCGGTCGGTTCCGGGGCCGTCGATGGGGGTGCCGTCTACCTCGATGGTGCCGGATGTCTCCTCGAGGAAGCCCGCGACGAGGTACAGCAGCGTACTCTTCCCGCAGCCACTGGGCCCCACGATGCTGGCGAACTCGCCGCCCTCGATGTCGAAGGAGAGGTCCTCGACCGCGACCGTGCGTTCCGCGCCGTCGTCGTACACCTTCTCGAGGTTGGATATCGAGACGTGTCCGTCGAGGGTGCGTTCAGTCATCTGCCTGGTTCGGGGAGCAAAAGGAGGGTGCTGTCGGCCACTCGCCTCGGTCAGTTCCAGCGGACACCGCCGTCAGGCGCCTCACCCCGGTGTCCCCCTGCGTCTGCATCCCACGCTCACTGTGGTGGTGTGTCACAGTGAAGTTGAGGTAGTAGCCGTATAAAAAATTTTCCCGATTGGCAAGCCTGCAATGGTCTGTACGGCCGTTTCAGTCAGTACGTGTATTGCGTGTTCGAAGCGGTCACCGACCGAACAGGAACCCAGGTGGTGCTGCACGGCCGGTGGCTAGCTACTCACTCGGGCGCCAGCAGTTCCACCGGGTGCCGGTTGCCGCGGGCGAGCAGTCCGGCGAGTTGCTCCTGGCAGGACGCCCCGCTGGCTACGACTTCGCGGTCGGCCGTCTCCTCGGCCTCGAACTGGTCGCGCAGCGTCCCGCCGACGTCCACGGCGAGTTCGTAGTACTGGGACTTGTAGCCGAAACTGCCCGCCATCCCGCAACACTCCACGTCCGAGGTCACCACGTCGTAGCCCACTCGCTCGAGGACCGCCTCCGTGTACACGTCCAGACCGAGCGTGCGCTGCTGGCAGTGGCTGTGGTACGCGACGTCGCCGCCGCCCGCGAGCGCGTCGGCGTCAGCGCCGTTCTCCAGGAGTCCGTAGACGTACTCGAGCACCTCGTAGCTGTGCTCGGCGAGGCGCTCGGCGCGGTTCGCCGGGAGGAGCCGTTCGTACTCGTCGCGGAACGCCGCTAGGTCCGACGGTTCGACGACCACGACGTCGCGGCCGTCGTCGAGGTACGGGTCGAGGCTGTCCGCGACGCGGCGGGCGTTCCGGCGTGCCGTCGCGATCATCCCCTGGGAGAGCGGCGCGCGTCCGCTCTCGTGGCACGACGCCACGGCGACGTCGACGCCGAGCGCTTCGAGGGTTCTGACGGCGGCCTTCCCGCGGTCAACGAGCACGTAGTTCGTGTACGCGTCCGGGTAGAGCACGACCTCGCGGTCGGCGTCGCCCGCGGTGTCCAGCGGTTCGCGCGACGCGAACCAGTCGCGGAGCGTCTCACGCTGGAACTCCGGGAGGTCGCGGCGCCGGTCGACGCCAGCCACCCGGTCCAAGAAGGCACGACTCGGTCCCCAGTCGGCCAGCCAGTTCGAGACCGGTGCAGTCGCGCTCCCGAGTCGCGCGAGCGTCCCGAAGTTCCCGAACAGGCGCTTCTGGACGTCGACGCCGCCGGGGTCCGCGTCAGGCGTCAGACCTTCGACCAGCCAGTCGAACTCCTGGTCTGTGCCGCGGTTCAGGCGGTCTCGGACGACCGTGTTGATCCACGGGATGTCGATCTTCACGGGACAGGCGTTCACGCAGCGCGAACAGCCAGTACAGAGGTCGTTGAACTCCGCGGCGCGGTCCATGCCGTGGACGCCGGCCTCCCAACCGGTGGCGATGCCGCCGGTGTACGTCTCGCCGCCGAAGGCGTGTCCGCCGACGTGCTGGAAGTTCGCACACGAGTTCGCACACGCGCCACACCGGATACAGTACAGCGTCTCGCGGAGGTCTTCGTCCTCGCGCATCTCCGTCCGGCCGTTGTCGAGGAGGACGAGGTGGAACTCGCGGTTGTCGGTCGCGCCGTCCAGCGGTTCGTCGGGCTTCTCGAAGTCCACGACCGGCGAGTCCACCGGCGGGGAGAGCAAGGACAGGTAGGTGGCGATGTCCTGTCCGCCGGCGGCGCGCGCGATGAGTTCCGCGAACGGGGGGAACTCCGCGACGCTCGGGATTAGCTTCTCGACGCCCGCGACGGCGACGTGCGTGTCCGGCGTCACCGCGCACTTGCGGGCGTTGCCCTCGTTCGTCACGAGCGCGATGGTACCGGAGTCGGCGAACACGAAGTTCGCGCCAGTCATCCCCACGTCCGCGTCACGAATCTGCTCGCCCACGTGGTCGCGCGCGAACTGCGTCAGGTCCGTCGCCGTCTCCAGGGGGACGTCGGGGTCGAACTGCTCGTTGAACAGGGTCGCGATCTCCCCGGTTGACTTGTGGAACGCCGGCCCGACGAGGTGGGATGGGGCCTCGTCGGCGACCTGGATAACGAACTCGCCGAGGTCCGTCTCGCAGACCTCGACGCCGACCGCCTCGAGCGCCTCGTTGACGTCTATCTCCTCGCTGGTCATCGACTTCGACTTCGCGACGGCGTCGGCGCCCCGGTCCTCGACCACGTCGGTGATGTACCGGTTCGCGTCCGCCGCGTCGTCGGCGACGTAGACGGTGCCACCGTTCGCCTCGACGCTCTCCCGGACGGTCTCGACGAGTTCCGGGAGGCGCTCGATGGCGTCCTCCTTGATGCGCCGGGCCTCGCTCCGGAGTTCCTCGATGTCGTCGCGGTGGGAGTTCGCCTCCAGGCGCCCCGCGTTGACGTGTGTGGTGTTCTCGAAGACGGCGTCGCCCTCGGTCGCCAGGAGGTGTCGGATGCGGTCGGCCTTCTGTCGCCGGCTCATCGGTCGGTGAGGACGACGGCGTGGACGGTCTGTGGCCCGTGGACGCCGGTGACGAGTTCCCCCATGTCCGCCGTGGCGCTCGCACCCGTCGCGAGGACAGCGGAGTCCCGGCCCGCCGCGAACTCGTCGCCGAGCCACGAGGCCACCGAGCGCACGTCCTCGTAGAGGTCGCTAGCACGGACGACGCCGACGTGCGTACGCGGGTAGAGACTCACGGGTTCGGTGCCGGCCTCGTCGGCCTGGACGACGAACGTCCCGTACTCGACGATGCCGGCGTGGACGCGCGTGACGCCGGTTTCGGCCTCGTCGAGCAGTCGCGGCGTCGGCGGGAGTTCGACGATCGTGTCGTCGAGTGAGACGCCGTCGATGCCCAGCGGTGTGCCGACGGCGGGAGCGTCGACCACGTCGTCGAGGACCGCCTCGAAGTCGGCGGCCGTCGTGCGCGTGCAGTCGACGTCGGCCGTGGAGAGCGCGGCCGCGAAGCCGTCTACGGTATCCGTTCCCATTGCACACACATTGGACCGAGACCGGGTTTATCTCTACCGGTCAACGGTAGTGATGTTCGTTCACTCCTCGGTCATCACAGTGACCACGGGGACGTCGGCGTTGAGGAGGAAGGACTGGGTCGCGCTGCCGAAGACCGCCTTCCCCACCGGCGTGCGCTTGCGGCCGCCGACGACGAGGAAGGTGGGGGCCCGTTCGTCCGCGATGTCGAGTACCTCCTGGACGGCTTCACCGACGCGCCCGACGTACGTCACTGCCTCGGGGAGGTCGTCGACGGACTGCTCGGTGACGTCACGTGCGACGCCCCGGGCGTCCCGCTGTGCCTGGTCGATGGAGTACGACGTCTCGGCGGCGGACTGGCCGTACTCGGTCCCCGACGGGAAACTGAAGTCGCCCGACGACCCGTCGTCGGCGCGCGTCTCGTACGTCTCCTGTGCCATCACGTGGACGACCACGAGTTCTTCCCCGTACTGGCTCGCCAGGTCGGCGCCGACCTCCGCGACCCTGTCTGGAATCTGCTCGCCGTCGACCGCTGCGACGATGGTCATACCCGCCCTTTCGGGCGAGGCTACAAAAGCGTACGTCACGAGCCCAGACGTCGGGAAACGACGCCGTCCTCGGCGTTAGCGCGCGTGGCGGTTCGTCGGCACGGTGTCCGTCTCGACGCTCTCGAACCCCGGCACCAGCTATTTACTGAACGGCGCGGATACGGGAGGTATGGCCGGGACTATCGACGAACACGAGAACGAACACCTGACACCGTCGCTCGAACACGTCCTCGACCTCGACATCGAAGTGGCCGAACCCATCGTCGTTGGCGAGACGGGGGACGGTGAGCGACGGATCATTCAGATCACCGACGGCACGGTCTCCGGCCGGGTCGACGGCCACGTCCTCCCGGGCGGTGCAGACTACCAGTTGTTCCGGGAAGAGCGACCGACCGAACTGGTGGCGAAGTACGCCTTCGAGACGGACGCGGGCTCCCGAGTGTACGTGGAGAACCGGGGCATCCGCGTCACGGACCCCGCGGACAGCAGGCGACTCCGCGACGGCGAAGCGGTCGACCCCGAGGACGTCTACTTCCGGTCGGTGCCGGAGTTCGAGACGGCCGACCCAGATCTCGAATGGCTCTCGGAGAGCGTCTTCGTCGCGACCGGGGTGCGCCAACCCTACGGCGTGAAACTCGCGGTGTACCGGGTCGGCTGAGCGGCGCAGGGTCCTCGACCCGGGCCTAAGTTTGTATCGTGAAAGAGAGAACTCGTCTTTCAACTAAGAAAAATAACTGTTTTGGACGCTGGGATTGGCCACGTGTCGACGCCATCACCTTCACCCTCGATCTGGAAAGAAACCTGCGTATTCCAGTGGTTTAGGCCTTCGAGTGCTGGATGATAGGAACGAGAGCTCGAGGACGAGGATCAGTCACGAAGCCGGCAGATTAGATCGCCTGAAGAGATAAAAACCTACCTCTGCGCCTTTGTCGGGGCTGTATTTCCGTTCTGGCTGACTCCCCCTCGCGAAGGCCACGACACCCGCCGCTCTGCAGAATTACCAGTTTTCGATGTATACTTTCAGATTTATACTTCCGGGTAGACCGCAGTGATCAGAGACGACTCGAAGTAGCCGTGTCGTGGAACGCACGCCGACAGTGCGCCACCCCACAGAGGGAATCACCTGTGTACGAAATTGCCACCACGTGCTCGGTGTTGGTAACCGTCTACACAGTATTCACTTACAAACCGTCGCAATAAACGGCAAATTTTAACAACGTGTTCGAGTGAAGTGGTTGTATGCGTACGTTTGACAATGACACGAGTCGGCGGTCGTACCTGAAAGCTGCGGCCACGGCTGGGACACTCGGCCTAACGGGGCTCTCAGGCTGTACCGCGTTCGGTGGCGGTGGTGGCGACTCGGGGACGATAACCGTCGCTGCAGCAGTGCCCGAGACTGGTCGGCTGTCGTCCGTCGGCAACGAGATGCTGCGCGGCTACGAACTCGGCGTCGACCTGATCAACGAGAACGGCGGCATCGACGACCGGGAGCTCGAACTCGTCGTGAAGGACGACGAGAGCGACCCGACGCGGCTCCGCCAGGTCCTCCAGGAGACGCTCAGCAACAACGACGTCCAGATGATCTGGGGGAGCTTCTCCAGCCCGCTCGTGATGGCTGGGAGCGCCGTCGCGGAGAACGAGGGACTGCCGTTCCTCGCCGTGGCGACGTGCTACCAGCAACCGCTGATGGACGGCTCGAAGGAGTGGACGTACACGCCGTTCCCGAAGACGCGGGACGTGACGAGGGCGACGACCGGAATGCTGGAGCTGATCCCCGAGGAGGACCGCCCTCAGACCGTCGGCATCTGGGAGGAGAACTCCGGGTGGGGGAGCGAGATGGCCGAAGCCTGGGACACGAAGCTCTCGGAGGCCGGCTACGACGTTGGGATGCGAGAGACGTACAACTCCGGCAACCAGGACTTCTCGACGCTCATCTCGCAGGCCGAGAGCGCCGGCGTCGAGGCGCTCGTCGCGTGCCCCCAGCCACCGGACGGCATCACCGCGATGAACCAGCTCAACAACAGCGGCTACACGCCCGATTTCATCGAGTTCGTACGCGCCTCGGACCCGCAGGCGTGGTGGTCGGCCCTCGGCGAGGCCGGCAACTACGTGACGATGTGTCCGGGGTGGGCGCCGGGCATGACGGGGAACGGCAACGAGGAACTGCTCGAGTCCTACGGCGAGAACTACGACGACGGCACGCCCCGGGTCATGGTCGGCGTCGGCTACAACCTGGTCCAGACGGCCGAACAGGCCCTCGCGAACTCCTCGGACGTCGAACCCGAGGCAGTCCGGTCCGCACTCGACGACAACGAGTTCAACACCGTCATCGGCGACTTCGGGTTCGACGAGTACGGGATGCCCGAGGAGGGCCAGTTGTCCGCCGCGAGCGCGCAGTGGTGGGACGGCGAGCAGCAACTCGTCTACCCCCAGACGGGGAACGCCGCCGAACTCAAGTTCCCCATCGAGTAACGTCTAGACGCGGTCCGTCGAAGTAGCCGTCACGGACCGGGCAGTTCGCTCCGGCCACGACTGGTCGACCGCCGGAAACGGACGTCTGTTCTGTCCGACAGCCACCGCCGAATCGAATCATTAGTTAAGCTAACAGCCCCTTTTGGTAAACAGAGTAACCAACAGTTTAAGTATCGCTGTTAACTTTATTCTAGACGATGGTAGAACGTGACACAGAGACCGTGGCCGTGCTCGGTGCGGGGAGCATGGGCCACGGCATCGCCGAGATCGCCGCCATCGCTGGCTACGAGGTGGTGCTTCGGGACCTGGAACCGGAACTGGTCGAGGACGGACTCGAGGAGGTCGAGTGGAGCCTCGGCAAACTCGCGGAGAAGGGCAAAATCGACGAATCGGCCGAGGACGTACGCGCCCGGATGCGTGGCGAAACCGACCTCGCGACGTCCGTCGAGTCCGCGGACCTCGTCGTCGAGGCGATTCCCGAGGACCTCGACCTGAAGAAGCAGACGTTCGCGGAAGTCGACGAACACGCGCCGGACCACGCCATTCTGGCGTCGAACACGTCCGGACTCAGCATCACCGCCATCGGCGCGGCGACGGACCGTCCCGAGCAGGTGGTGGGCACGCACTTCTTCAACCCGCCCGTGAAGATGGACCTCGTGGAGGTCGTCCACGGCGAGCAGACGAGCGACGCGACCCTCGACACCGTCCACGAGTTCGTCGACGACCTCGGGAAGCGCGCCATCGACGTCAGACGCGACGTCCACGGCTTCATCGTGAACAACGTCATGCTGCCGTTCATGGAGGAGGCTGCGTGGATGCTCTCGGACGGCGACACCACGGTCCAGCAGGCCGACGCCGCGATGGTGTACAGGCGCGGCTACCCGATGGGGCCGTTCGAGCTCGCCGACTACACGGGCATCGACATCGCCTACCACTTCCGCGAGGACACCCACCTCGACTCCCCGCCGACCATCGCCGAGAAGGTGGAGAACGAGAATCTCGGGAAGAAGACCGGCCGGGGCTTCTACGACTGGGAGGCCGACGGCCCCGACTACGAACCCGGCGATGGCGAGGGCTTCGACACGCTCCGCGTCGAGGCCCGGATGGTCAACGAGGCGGCGCGTCTCGTCGGCGACGACGTGGCGACGCCCGACGACATCGACCTCGGGAGCCGCCTCGGCGCGCGGTTCCCGGAGGGCGTCTGCCGACTCGGCGACCAGATCGGACTCGACGCGGTCCTCGAGAGACTACGCACGCTCCACGACGAGACCGGCGCCGAGCGCTTCGAACCGGCCGACCACCTCGTCGAACTCGTCGACGACGGGCGGACGGGCGTCGACGCGGGCAAAGGTTTCCACGACTACCGCGGTGACGGCCCCTACCAGTACATCAACAGGACCATCGACGACCGCGGCGTCCTCGAGATAGAGTTCGACCGCCCCGAACGGCTCAACGCGTTCTCCGAGACGATGTTCGGGGAGGTCGAGGCCGCCCTCGAGAACGCCGACACCGACGAGGTGTCGTGTGTCGTCTTCTCTGGCGCCGGCGACGACGCGTTCAGTTCCGGGGCGGACATCACCGGCTTCATGACCGCGTCGCCGACCGACCTGATGGAAGTCGACGAGACCATCGTCGCCATCGACACGTTCGAGCGACCGACGGTCGCGGCCATCGACGGCTTCTGTCTCGGCGCGGGCTTCGAGATCGCACTCGCCTGCGACCTCCGGGTCGCCACCGAGAACTCGACGTTCGGCTCCCCGGAGATCAACCTCGGGCTCATCCCGGGCGGCGGCGGTACCCAGCGCCTGACCCGCATCGTCGGGGAGGGCCGCGCGAAGGAACTCGTCTTCCGCGGAGAGCAGATCTCCGCCGAGCGCGCCCACGACTGGGGGCTCCTCAACCGGGCGGTCCCGGACGAGGAGTTCGAGGAGACCGTCGCGGAGTTCGTCGCCGACCTCGCCGACGGCCCGTCGACGGCACTGAAGGTCGCCAAGCGCGTCATCGACGACGGCCAGGACACGAGCCTGCAGGCCGGCCTCGACGCCGAGAGCCAGGGCTTCGGCCTCCTGACGACGACCGACGACATGGTCGAGGGCGTCACAGCCTTCAGGGACGACCGCGAACCGGAGTTCGAGTGATGACCCGGAACGCAGCAATCGTCGGCGGTGGACACGCGGACTGGGGCGAGCGGGCGGCCACCTGGAAGGACCTCGCTCAGGAGGCGGGGAAGGCAGCCTTCGACGACGTCGACGGCCTCGGCCCCGAGGACGTCGAGGGCCTGTTCGTCGGCGCGGTCCAGCCCGAACGCTTCGCGTTCCAGAGTCACGTCGCGCCGCTCGCGGCGGAACTGCTGGGCATCGACGTCACGAAGATGATCTCGCGGACCGAACTGGCGTGCGCGAGCGGGCAGGCCGCGCTGCGGTACGCGTGGCTCGCAATCGCCGCGGGGCAACTCGACGTCGCGCTCGTACTCGGCGTCGAGAAGATGCACCTCGGCGACGGCCACGTCGAGGAGATGCAGGCGAGCATGACCAACGTGCTCGACCGGGAGTTCGACGGCGTGAACGGCCTCAACGCCCCGTCGTTCTTCTCGATGTTCGCCCAGCGGCACATGCATGAGTACGGGACGACCCGCGAACAGCTCGCGAAGGTGAGCGTGAAGAACAAGAACCACGCCGCGAACAACCCCTACGCGCAGTTCCAGCAGGAAGTGGACGTCGACGACGTCCTGGACTCGTACCCCATCGCGCCGCCGCTGTGTCTGTTCGACTGCAGCGGCATCACGGACGGCGCCGCCGGCCTCCTGCTCGTCAGCGAGGAGAAGGCCCGCGAACTCACGGACACCGCGGCCTACGTCACGGGCAGCGGCCAGTCCTGCATGGCGGCCAACTCCATCAACAACCTCCCGTCGTTCTCGGCGTGGCCCCAGGCCACGGTGGCCGCCGAGGAGGCCTACGACCAGGCCGGCATCGACGACCCCGTAAAGGAACTGGACGTCGCGGAGATCCACGACTGCTTCTCTATCAGCGAGATCATCGAGTACGAGGACCTCGGCTGGGTGGAGAAGGGTGAGGGCGGCCAGTTCGTCGAGGACGGCCGCAGCGAACTCGACGGCGACATCGCCGTCAACCCGCGGGGCGGCCTGCTGGGCTGTGGCCACCCGCTGGGCGCGACCGGCGTCTCACAGGCGCTCGAAGTGTACAAGCAGTTCGCGGGCGAAGTCGAGTCCGCACGACAGGTGCCCGACAGCCCGGAGACGGGGCTCATCCACAACCTCAGCGGGAGCGGCTCCGTCCACAGCGTCATGACACTCGCGAGGGACCCACGATGACCGACACACACGACGAGACCGACACGCGACCGGACGGCGGCGAGTCGGCGGGTGACAGCAACGGCTCGCCGCGTCGCTCCGTCTCGATTCCCGACAGCATCGAACTCCCGCGCCTGCTGGACTTCTACGACCTGCAGGACGCCGACCACACGCGCATCCACGAGTTCTACGACCGACTCCGCGAGGGGTCGCTCTCGACGACCCAGTGCGAGGACTGCGGGGCGACGCACTTCCCGCCGCGGGTCGTCTGCCCGGAGTGCACGAGCGACGACGTAGAGTACGTCTCCCTCCCCCACGAGGGGACGCTGTACGCATTCTCGACGGTGCGCGGGAGCGGCCCGCTCGGGATGACCGACGACGTGCCGTTCGTCACGGGCGTCGTCGACCTCGACGGCGTCGACGTCCGACTGTCGGCGCGTATCGACGGTGCGGAGTACGACGACCTCTCCATCGGCGACCCGGTGGAACTCGAAGTCGTCGACATCGACGGCCCGACCGACCAGCACCGGGTGTTCTACCGGTTCCGTCCGCGGGGTGAGACAGCGTGACGATGGACTACGAACTGACGATCACGAAGTTCCTGGAGCGCGCGAACGACCTCTTCGACCACAAGGAGATCGTCACCGCGCTCCCGGACGGCAGCACGCACCGCTACACGTACGGCGACGCCTACGAGCGCATCAGCCGGCTCGCCCACGCCCTCGACGACTACGGGATGGAACCGGGCGACCGTTCGGGCGTGATGGCGGTCAACCACTTCCGCCACTACGAACTCTACTTCGGGCCGTCGTGTAGCGCGCGCAGCATCCACATGGTGAACCACCGGCTCCCGGAGCACCACCTCGTCGAGATAATCAACGAGGCCGAAGACCGGCTGATGTTCGTCGACCCGCAGTTCGTCGACAACCTCGAAGCCATCGCGGACGACCTCGACACCGTCGAGCAGTACGTCGTTCTCGGTGACGAGAGCGACGTGCCCGAGACGTCCCTCGAACCGGTGACAGACTACGAGTCGTTCATCGCGGGCTACGACACAGACTACGAATGGCCCGAGATGGACGAGGAACGCGAGAGTGCGCTCTGCTACACGTCCGGGACGACCGGACTCCCGAAGGGCGTGCAGTACACCCACCGCGGCCAGTTCCTGCACACGATGATGCATAGCCACGTCGACGTCTTCGCCGTCAGCGAGTCCGACGTGGTGATGCCGGTGGTGCCGATGTTCCACGTCAACGGCTGGGGGTTCCCCTACACGACGACGTTCACGGGCGCGAAGATCGTGCTCCCGGGTCAGCACACCGACCCGGACGAACTCATCCCCATCATCCAGGAGGAGGACGTCACAATCGCGGCCGCCGTCCCCACCGTCTGGATGGAGGTCGACCGCATCATCGAGGCGTCCGACGACATGGGGCCGGAGGTCCTCGACAGCCTTCAGGACGTGCTCATCGGCGGTAGCTCACCCCCCGAGTCGCTCATCCGGAAGTTCGACGAGGTGTACGAGGCACCTATCGGCCAGGGGTACGGGATGACCGAGGCATCACCGCACCTCGCGAACACGCTGATGACGACGGAGGTCCAGGAACTGCCCGAGTCCGAGCAGGACCGCCTCCGCATGAAGGCGGGCGTGCCGGCGCCGGGCGTGAAGATTCGGCTCCGCGACGAGGACGACGAACCCGTCCCCCACGACGGTGAGAGTCCCGGTGAGGTCCACGCGCGAGCGCCGTGGCTCGCGGGGGAGTACTACGAGCGTCCGGAGGCGACTGAGGCGTCGTTCAGCGACGACGGCTGGTTCCGCAGCGGCGACGTCGCTACGCTCGACGAGTACGGCTACCTCGACGTCGTCGACCGCCTCGACGACGTCATCAAGAGCGGCGGCGAGTGGATCTCCTCGATCGAACTGGAGAACGAACTCATCGGCCACGACGGCGTCGAGGAGGCGACCGTCATCGGTGTGCCACACGAGAAGTGGCAGGAGCGTCCCGTCGCGCACGTCGTCACGGCCGACGGCGTCACCGTCGAGGACCTCCGGGCCCACCTCCTCGAGCAGTTCCCGAAGTGGTGGCTGCCCGACCGCTTCGAGTTCGTCGAGGCGGTGCCGAAGACGACCACCGGGAAGTTCGACAAGAAGGCGCTCGTCGAGCAGTTCGAGTCCGAGCACGGGTCGCTTCCCGTCGAAGACTGACGGCGAGGGCGCCCGCTAGAATTTCCGGTTGTTCTCCGGGTCGAGGTTGTCGAACAGTTCGGGGCTCGCGCCGAACTCCAGGACGTTCGTCATCACCGACGTCCGGACGTTCAGTACGGTCTTGCCGTGGTGTTTGTAGAACTCGTGGAGCCACCGCTCGCCGTGTTCGCGCGTTGGGAACAGCATGATGGACTTCCACTGGTACTCGCCGTCCGAGAGGAAGTACAGCAGCGTGTGTTCGTCGTCGCGGATGTGCTCCATCGTCCCCCGCCACTCCTCGGCGAAGTACTCGGGGTTGAACTTGAACTCGAACAGTTCGAAGACGAAGTACTCCTCATTGGGCACGATCGCCTCCCGGAAGACGCCGGACTCGCGCATGTTCCGGATGGACTCGTTGACGGTGACGTACGAGACGTCGATGTCGTAGTCGGCCTCCAGGATCTCCGCGAGGTCGCGGGAGGAGATGCTGGGGTCCGTCGCGAGTTCGCGGAGGATGTAGATGTCCCGCTCCTTGAACTCGTAGGCCGGTGTGTCGTTCGCCATGGCGCTTCGTTGCCGAGTAGGCGTGTTAAGCGTCGTGATTTCTGGACGAGTGGTGAGTCGTGACTGTCCCGTGGACCTCCCGCAGAAGAGTGCTCCGTCAGGGATTCGAACCCTGGTCCTTGCCGTGAGAGGGCAAGATGATTGGCCGGACTACACCAACGGAGCGCGTCACTCCTCCGTAGCTTGGGTGTACAAATAACGGTTTCGTCTCGCACCGCGTGTGCCACCGCCTGACGGGTCCGAGCACCGCGAGTTACGCACTCCCGGCTGGGGCGTCGCGCACGCGCTTGCTCCACTCGTACAGCAGGCTCGGGAGGACGACGACGCTCACGACGAACGAGAGGCCAAGCGCCAGCACGACGAGCGTCCCGAAGCTCTGGAACTGCGGGTGCGGGTGGAGCAGGAGCGCGGAGAACGCGCCGGTGGACGTGAGCGTGCTCCCGAGGAGCGCACCGCCGGTTCCGGTGAGGGCTTCGCGGAGCGCCGGCGTGGTGTCCTTGCCCGCCCGGAGTTCGTGGACGAACCGGTCGGTGACGTGGATGCTGTAGTCGATGCCGAGACCGACGACGAGACTCAGTAGGAGCGCGGTGAGCAGCGTCAGGGGGACGTTCAGGACGTACATGCCGCCGATGACGAGCGCCGTGACGAGTGCGACGGGGAACGCGGTCACGGCGCCGAGCGTCGCGCTCCCCTCGGAGACGCGGTAGATCACGACGAGGAGCGCGGAGACGGCGACGAGCGCGACGACGAGCGTCCGGAGGATGCTGGACGCGATCTGAGCGAGTTCGGCGGTGGTGACGGTGGCTCTGCCGACGGCCGTGGCGGAGACGCCGTCGCTCTCGTCGACGACCGATTCGGCGGCGCGCATGGCGTCGTTCCGGGTGTCTGCGGTCGCCGTGGCGTCGATGGGGACGATGACGCGGAGCGACTGGTACTCGCCGTCTCGCCGTTCGACGACGCGACTCGCCGCGTCGGGTGCGGTGGCGTACAGTGCGTCGTAGACCGCGTCGACGTTCCGGTCGGGGACGCCGTCGCCGTCCGTGTCGGCGTCCGCGAGGACGCCGGCGAACTCGTCGTCCTGCGCGGCGACCGACTGCATCACCGAGACGGGGGACTGGTAGGGGACGCCGTCGCCGCGCGAGAACACCGCCTCGGAGTCCGCGAGGTCGGACTTGGCGGTCTGGAGCGAGGCGAGCGCGGCGTCGTCGGTCACTTCACCCTCTACCAGGAGGTAGGAGACTACCCTGTCGGACTCGTCGACGCTCCGGTAGTGGGCCGCGACGTAGTCGTAGTTGGTCCGCGGTTCGGGGACCTCCCAGGCCAGAGGCTCGGGGAGGTTCTGCTTCCAGTCGGCGGCCTCGTCGGTCTGGGACTGGTAGGCTTGCTTGTCGAGTTGCGTCCACGCGACCGCGCCGACGCTGCCGAGCACGACCGCGACGACGATGACGACGGGGGCGGCGCGGCGCGCGAGCGTGGCGCCGCTGGCGAGCAGGGACTCGAGCGCGCCGGACTTCCCGAGTGGCTGTTTCCGGCGGTCGAGGCCGATTCGTTCGAGCAGGCGGTCGATGGTCACCTTCAGCGCGGGGACGAACGTGACGAAGAGGACGAACGCTGAGACGACGCCGAGCGTGATGCCGACCGCGAGGTTCCGGACGACGGTGACGTCGTTGGCGGCGTTCGAGAGGAAGCCGATTGCTGTGGTCACCGTGACGAGTCCGAGCGCGACGGCGACGGACGACAGCGATCGCGTCATGGGTTCGCGGATGTCCTCGCCGTCGCCTCGCTCTTCGCGGTACCGCATGAAGACGTGGAGGCCGTAGTCGACGCTCAGCCCGACGATGAGGACGGGGCCGATGACGAACGTGCTGCCGGCCGAGACGCCGAGCCAGCCGAGGATGCCGAACATCCAGAGGACGGAGAGGACGACGCCGGTGAACCCGACGAGGATGTCGACGAGGTCGCGGTAGGCGAACGCGAGCACGGCGAGGATGACCGCGAGCGCGACGGGGAGGATGAGCGTCGTTACGTTCTCCATCGCCTGGTCGTTGTAGACGTTCTGGGCGTGCTCGCCGAGGGTGAAGAACTCGGGGTTGGATCGGTCGGCCGCCTGCTCGTAGAGCACGCGCTGTGCGTCGGTGAACGGAGTCCCCTCGGTGTCCGTGCTCCCCGCGAACCGGAACACCATCCTGCTACTCTCGGCTTCCGCCGTGCCGGGTTCGTACTCGTTCGGGAGCAACTGGAGCGCCGGCGAGTCCGCGGTGAGCGTGCGCTCGACGAGCGCGCGGAGTTCCTCTCTGTCGGTCGCTTCGAGCGCCGCGATCTGCTCGTCGAGGGACGCCGACCGGTCGCCGGCCGCGGCCGTCGCGACGTAGTTCGCGACGCCGACGGTGGGGCGCTCGTCGGCCGTGACCGACGCGACTGCGTCGTCCGCGAGGGCGTCGCGCTGGAAGCGCAACGCTTCGAGGAGCGCGGCCTTCGAGAGGACGTTGCCGTCCTCGTCGCGGACGTAGACGACCCGTGTGGTCGGACCGTCGTCCACTGCCTGGTCGCCGTAGTGCGTCTGGATGTACTGCTGTTTCTGTGCGACTTCCGTGTCGCCGGTCGTGTCCCCGGCGGCCTCGCTCTCCGTCTGGAGGTGGGAGATGCCGGCCACGACGCCGGCCGACACGACGAGGGCGAGGACGACGACGAGGACGTTGTGCTCGGTGACGAAGTCGACGACGCGACCGAGTGCGCGCCGCATCATGGCGCCGTCACCTGCGTACTACTGGCTCGTCTCGACCGGTCGACTGTGGGCGACCCGTGGTGGCCGCCGCTGCGACGTCTCTCCGTGCGGGGGTCCATACTGCGCAGGAGACAGGTCAGTTTTAAAAGTGTTTCCAGAAGCCACGTTCTGTGAGACGACTATCACGCCGGCGTAGCGGCCCTCTGACCCGTGCTCACTGTTGACACTCGTGGGTGGTTGACGTGACAGTTCACTCCGAGTGTCCGCATCGTAGTGTAGGTGCAGACGGGGGAGCGCGGAGTTCAGCGGCGTCGTCGAGGAGAGGGGCGTTGTCGAACGGCTGGCGGCGTACGTGGGTACTCAGGGCGCGAGACGGTTCTTCCGGTGTTTCATCTCCGCCTCGTAGTAGTCGAAGGTGTGCGGGCACCACTCCGCTGCGAGGTCGAGGAGCTGTTCGGTCAGGTCCCGGATCTCCCACTGGGCGTCCGCCGCGGCCCGCATGTCCGCGACGTGCATCAGGGAGCGCGGGTTGAGGGTGACCACGACGTTCACCTCGGTGCCGATGGGGAGGACGAACCGCGCGTCCTCCGGCGGCATGCCGAGGTCGAGCAGTTCCTGGTAGTCCTCGACGGACTGCCGGACCGACCGCCTGAAGACCGCCTCCCGTTCCTCGATGGTCGCCGCGTTGACGTCGCTGTTCTTCTGGTTGCGACCCACCCAGTCGGGGTCGATAGCCGAGGGTGGTGTGACAACCATCTCGCCCTCCTCGACGTCCGCGGGGTCGACGTCGTCGAAGGCGACGTAGCGCATCGACTGGACGTCGAAGCTCGCGTGACGGTGGCGGGTGAGCTGGGCCATACAGGACCGGCTCATCCCCTCGATGGCGAACGTCGCGCTCGGGTGTTCGAACGGCCCGTAGTGGCCGCGCTTCAGGAGCTTCGCGAGGAAGTTCGCCTTCTGGTCCTCGATGGTGTCTCCGTCGACGCCGGCCATGGCCTCGTCGAAGGACTGGTCGCCGACCCAGTCGCTCATGTAGTCGTTTCGTGCCCCCCGGCAGATGAGTTCCTCCGGGTTGTCGGTTGCTTCGAGGAGGCGCACTCGCATACTGTCGAGGTCTGTCCGCCGCGACACCAAAAACGCTCCGACCCCGCCGCCAACACGAAGTGTCCCAGACAGCTACTAGCCCGTATGGCGTACCAGAAACAGTCGCTCGTGGACGCCGAATCGATGCTCCCGGACGACGCACGGGCGGAGATGTTCGCGCTCAAGGACGCCCTCGACACGTCGGAGGTGGCGTTCACCGTCTACGCGATGGAACCGGGTTCGGTGGGGATGGAACACGACCACACGCACGACGACCAGGAGGAGGTGTACTACGTGGTCACGGGCGGCGTCGACGTCGACTTCGGTACGGAGACGGTCCCCCTGGAGGAGCGCGAGGCCATCCGCATCGACCCGGAGGAGGAGCGCCAGATCCGCAACCGGGACCACTACTCGGAGCTCGTGCTCGTCGGCGCGCCACGGTGACGGCGGCCGGTCCCGCCGCATTCGGCCAGAAACGTCTAAGTCGCGGCCGTCGTAGCGATTGCATGGTCACGAATCTCTCTGCTGGAGTGGACGCGTTCACGAGCAACGCGTTCCTCGTTCCTGGCGAGCGGACCGTGCTCGTCGACACCGGCGCGAACTTCGACGTCGTCTCCGGGATTCGCCAGCGACCGGAACGCCTGGACGCCGTCGTCGTCACCCACCCACACCCCGACCACGTCGGCAACCTCGACGCGGTGAAGCAGGCCTTCGGCGTCGACGCGTGGGGGTTCGACGCGAGTAACGATGGCGTCGACCACGAACTCGACGACGGCGAGACCGTCACTCTGGGCGACCACGAGTACGAGGCGCTCCACACGCCCGGCCACGAGCCACACCACCTCTGTTTCTACTCGGCGGACGCGGGCGTGCTGTTCTCCGCGGACCTCATCTTCCAGAACGGGAGTTTCGGTCGAACGGACCTCCCGGGCGGCGACCGCCGGACGCTCCGGGAGAGCATCGAACGCGTTCGCGACACGGTCGACGACGACCTCCACGCGATGCACCCGGGCCACGGGCCGAGCGTGACCGAGGACGCGTACGCGGACGTCGAACTCGCCGCGCGGACGGCCCAGTTCTAGGTGTCGACGCCGTAGAAGCCCGGTTCGTCGTCGTCGCGAGGTTCGGCGACGACGAGGTCGTCGCTGTGGAACATCACCCACGGAATCGCCCAGTCGAGCAGGACGTTCTCGACGTCCTGGCCGATGTCCTCGTCCGGGTCGAGGTCCTGGAGGAGGCGGGCGATCTCGTACACGGTGTACAGTTTGTCCTCGTCGAGGAGTTCCGCGGGCGTGTAGAAGTCACAGGGGTACAGCGAGTCGAACTCGTCCTTCGGGACTGGCATAGCACAACTGCGTGCGGTGCGAGCAAAAAAGCCCCGATGGCCGGGGGAACGTTTTTACCACCGTCTCGTCCATCCATGAGCAAGCCGTTTGTATGACAGGCAAGGACACGCAGCCCCCGTCGGACCTCAGTGAGGCCAAGTCGGCGCTCGTGGACGCGATCCGAGGACGACTCGGCGACAACCTCCGTGACGTCTGGGTGCTCGACGAACGCACGCAGGAGCCGCTGTACCTCCGGCCGGACGTGGCCGACCGCGTCTCAGACATCGACGTCGAGAAGTTCCTCGACAACGAGCGGTACGGGTTCGTCACCCGCCAGACGTACAACCTGCTCCACTACTCGGAGTTCCGCTACACCCACCGCGGCTTCGACACGTGGGAACTGTTCCGTACGTTCGTCGTCGGTGAGTCGACGCAGGTGGGCGTCGTCGTGGGCGTGGACCCGGACGGCGACTGCTGCGACTTCGGCGCGCTGACCGACGTCATCTGGGAACTCGGCGAGACGTACGGCGCCGCGTCGCTCGCACCGGTCGCTACTGAGTGACGCGAAAGAAAACGGGTGGTCGGCGCGGCTACTCGTGTTTCGAGACGGTCTTCTCGAGGTTCTCGGCGACGTCGTCCCAGTCGACGACCTCGAAGAAGGCGTCGACGAAGTCGCCGCGCTTCGGGCCGTAGTCGTAGTAGTAGGAGTGCTCCCAGACGTCCAGCGCCAGGATCGGGTGCGAGCCCCAGAGCGCGCCCTGGTCGTGCTTGTCTACGGCCAGGTTACGCAGCTGCTTGGCCACCGGGTCGTAAACGAGGAGCGCCCAGCCACCGGCGGCGGACGCTGCGGCCTCGAACTCGCCCTTCCAGCCCTCGTAGGAACCGAAGTCCTCCTCGATGCGGTCGGCGAGTTCACCGGACGGCTCGCCGCCGCCGTTCGGGCTCATGTTCTCCCAGAACATCGTGTGGAGGTAGTGGCCACAGCCGTTGTGGGTGACGCTGCTCAGTGCGCCGGCCGTGCTGCCGTACTCTCCGGACTCGCGGTTCTCCGCGAGCGTCTCCTCGGCGCTGTTGAGGCCGTTGACGTACCCCTGGTGGTGGGTGTCGTGATGCCACGTGAGCACCTGTTCGCTGAGGTGCGGTTCGAGGGCGTCGTAGTCGTAGGGAAGCGGCGGTAGTTCGTGTTGACTCATTGTGCTATCACCAGGGTGTACAACACGGGGTATCGTGTTAAAACTTGGTGGAATCCACGACAACTGGTACCACAGAATACCGGCAAGAGCCGCCGTCTGCGTGTGGTTTGGATGAGTGGCGATAGTTCTCCGAACGAGTGACTCTTCGATGAAGTCGTGGCGGAGCGTCGGACTCGTGACGGGCTGGCAGCTCACCGCGAGTCTCGCGTTCTACGCCATCTTCGCGGCGACCGCGTTCGTCCGCGACACGTTCGGCGTCTCCCGGGCGATGACCGGCGTCACCATCACTGCGATCATGCTCGGCTACACCGTGTTGCTGTTCGGTGCGGGGGCGGCCGTCGACGGGTACGGCGAACACCCGGTGATGGTCGTCGGCCTGCTCGGGATGGCCGTCGGCGCGGCGGGCGTCGCGTACGCCTCGACGTTCCCACTACTGCTCGGTGCGCTCGTCGTACTCGGCCTCGCGTACGCCAGCGCGATGCCGGCGACCAACCGCGCGATCGTCGTGGCGTCGCCCGAGGGCCGTCGCAACCTCGCGATGAACGTCAAGCAGGTCGGCGTCACCGCCGGCTCCGGACTCGCCGCGGTGCTCGTCACGGGGATCGCGGCGACCCGGTTCGGCTGGCGCGCCGGCTTCCTCGTCGTCGCCGGCATCGCCGTCGCCGTCGCCGCGGCGTTCGCCGTCGGCTACGAGGGCACGACGGGGTCGGAGACGCTCGAACTCCCGGACGTCCGCGGGTTGCTCGACGACGGCGCCTACCGCGGCCTCGTCGCCGCCGGCTTCTTCCTCGGCGCCGCAGTGTTCACGACGACCGGGTACGTCGTCCTCCACCTCACGGAGTCGGTCCGCGTCGCGGCCGGGTTCGCGGGTGCCGTCCTCGCGACTGTCCAGGTGACGGGGAGCGCCGGCCGCCTCGTCGGCGGCGAACTCGCCGACCGCATCGGCGGTCCACCGGTCCGCGGGCCGGCGCTCGTCCTGACCGCCCAGGCCGCACTCTCGGCGGCGTGCTTCCTCGTCATCGTCGTCGCCGACGCTCCGCTGGCTGCCGCCGCGGCGTTCGCGCTGCTCGGCCTGTTCATCCTCGGATTCCCCGGCGTCTACTACGCGACGATGACGGCCATCGTCGACGACGACGAGGTCGGTGCGGCGACCGCCGGCGGACAGACCTCGCTCAACCTCGGTGGACTCTCCGCACCGCCCCTGTTCGGCCTCGTGGTCGACTCGTTCGGCTACGACCTGGCGTGGACGCTCGTCGCGATCGTCGCCCTCGTCGCCGCCGTCGTCCTGTGGACGCAGGTCTCGCGCGGCTGAGGAGTCAATCGCGGCGCTGGAGGACGTCGCGGCCGGCCGGTACCCGGTACTCGGTCAGGCGCTCGCGGGGGGCGTCACTCGCGGACACGGACTTGGGGACAGCGTAGGCCGTGTAGGTCGCTTCCTCGGGGGTGAACTCGACGGTCGCGTACCCCCAGTGGTGGCTGTCGAAGAACGACACGTGGGGGTTCTCCTGGCGGGCGGCCCGTCCGACCAGCTCGGCCGCCAGGTCGGTGGCCGGCAGGTCCAGCGTCTCCTGGAGGTTCGGACTCGACACCGCCGGCACCACGAACTCCACGCCGACCGGTTCCGAGTCGTCGTCGTAGGTCGGGTGGAGGTGGCCCACGGCACAGGAGTGCAGGTCGCCGGTGAGCGCGACCGCGTTCTCGGCGGCCGCGAGGTCGCGGGCGACCGACGCGCGCTCCTCCTCGTAGCCCGCCCACGAGTCCGCGCTGTACGCCGCCGCGCCGCGGACGTCGACGTCGAGGTCCATGTGGACGATCTCGTTCGCCCACGCGGTCCAGGTCGCGTCCGAGCTACCGACCTCGTCGGCGAACCACGACCGCTGGCGCTCGCCCAGCACGGTCGGCGTGCCGTCCGGGCCGCTCGGCTGGTCGGCTACCGACGTCGCGAGCGGCGTCGGCAGTTCGCCGTCGGGCGGTGCGGACCGGAACAGGCGCTCGTCTGTCACCACGAGGTCGAGGAGGTCGCCGAACCGGAACGACCGGTAGAGCCCCAGGGAGTCCACCACGTCGGCGTCCGGGTCGTAGCGGACACGGGCCGGCGTGTACTCCCACCACGCCCTGATGCCGGCCGCGAACAGCGACCGCATGAACGCCTCGTCGTCGTTGCGCGGGTGTGCACCGTCGCCGGCGTACGGTCGGTCGTCCCGGTAGCTGTAGAACCGGTCGTTGACGATCTCGTGGTCGTCCCACGTGGCGATGGCCGTGTGCGCTTCGAACGCTGCCTGTAGGGCGCGGTCCGTGCGGTAGGTGCGGTGGAGGTGCCGGAAGTCCGCGAGACTGCTCGCGATCGCGTTCCCGCTCGGCAGGTCGATGTCGCGGCCGGCGTACTCGGACGGCCCGCCGTGCTCGTAGACGAAGTCGCCGAGGTGGAGGAGGAAGTCCACGTCGTCGTCGGCGACGTGGTGGTACGCGCCGTAGTAGCCGTTCCGGTAATCCTGACACGTACAGAGCGCCAACGAGACGCTGTCGGGCGACGCGTCCGGTTCCGGCAGTGTCCGCAGACGGCCGGCCGGCGAGACGCGGCCGTCGTGCTCGAACCGGTACCAGTACGTCCGGTCAGCGTTCAGTCGGTCGTCGAGGTCGGCTTTCACGGTGTAGTCGCGGTCCGCGCTCGCGGTGCCGACGTCGTAGAACCCGACGGGGAACTGGAAGGCCTCGTCGCGGGCGACCGTCAGCGACACCGGGTCGCCGTCGCTGTGGGCGGTCGGACTGAGGCGCGTCCAGACGACGGCGCCGGAGGGCGTCGGGTCGCCGCTCGCGACGCCCTGCGGGAACGCCTCGCGGTCCGGCGGCCCGGTAGCAGCACTGCGGTCAGTCGGCGACGCGTCGACCGTCGGTGGAACGAGCACACTACCGGCGGCGAGACCCAGCGATTCGAGGAGTCGGCGACGGCTGGGCATGCGTACAGCGATGCCCGCCGTCGACGTTTGTAATGAGGGCTGTACGGACTGTACGGCGGCCTTACCTGCGAGTAGGCCGACAGTTCGAGTCATTCGGCGTCGCCGCGGGCCCGCTCGAACGTCGCGATGGCTTCCTCCCGGCGCTCCGCGTGGTCGACGATGGGGTCCGGGTAGTCGGGCGCTACGTCCGCCCGCTCCTCGGGCGAGAGGTCGGCCCACGCGTGAATCTTCGCCGCGGGAACGTCGCGCAACTCGGGGACGTACTCCGTGATGTACGCCGCGTCCGGGTCGTAGCGCTCGCCCTGCGTCGTCGGGTTGAACACCCGGAAGTACGGCTGGGCGTCGGTGCCCGTCGAGGCAGCCCACTGCCAGCCGCCGTTGTCGTTGGCGGTGTCGTGGTCGACGAGGTGCTCGCGGAAGTGGGCGTACCCCTCGCGCCAGTCCACCAGCAGGTCCTTCGTGAGGAACGCCGCGACGATCATCCGCACGCGGTTGTGCACGTAGGCCTCCGTCCGGAGCTGTCGCATCCCGGCGTCCACGATGGGGTAGCCCGTCTCGCCGGCCTTCCACGCGCGGAGTTCCGCGGGGTCGTCGCGCCACTCGATGGGCTGCTCGTACTCTTTGAAGTTCTCCGTCACGACGTCTGGATTGAACTGCAGTACCTGCGCGTAGAACTCCCGCCAGGCGAGTTGGCCCTGGAACTCTCGGACGCTCTCGCGTTCGTCCTCGCCGTCCGCCTCGGCCAGCGCCGCCTCGGTCCGCTCGTACAGTTCGCGGACGCCGAGCGTGCCGAACTTCAGGTCCGCCGACAGCCGGGAGGTCGCGCCCTCGGCGGGGTAGTCCCGCGCGTCCTCGTACCGGAAGACGTCGCGTTCGCAGAACGCCTCGAGGCGCTCGCGTGCCGCGGCCGTCCCGGCCGCAGGAAGCTCGGCGTCCGGGTCCGCGAAGCCGAGGGCGTCGGCGTCGGGGAGCGAATCGCCCGCCACGTCGGCGATGGTTCCTGCCTCGGGCTCCGGTGCGGGGTCGTCTTTCTCCCGGTCGCGCCACTTCTTCCAGAAGTACGTGTAGACTGAGTACGGGTCGCCCGCGTTCGTGCGGATCGCGCCGGGTTCGTGGAGGACGGCGTCGTGGAACTGCTCGTGGGTGGTGGCCTGCTCGTCGAGGGCCGCGCGCACCGCCTCGTCGCGCTCGTGGGCCAGCCCCGAGTAGTCGTGGTTCCAGACGACGTGGTCGGCGCCGAACTCGCGGGCGAGGTCCGGAATCACCGCGGAGGGGTCGCCGTGGCGCACGAGCAGGTCGCCGCCGAGTTCCCGGTAGCGATCGCGGAGCGCGGCGAGCGCGTCGAGCATGAACGCTACCCGGGATGGCGCGGCGTGTTCCAGGACGACGTCGTCGAAACAGAAGACAGGGACGACGTCGCCCGCGTCGGCGGCCGCCGCGAGCCCCACGTTGTCCGCTGTGCGGAGGTCCCGTCGGTGCCAGAACAGTTGCATACCTGCTGGTGAGCGTTCCACGCCCGTAATCCCCTGGTCAGTCCGACCGGAACACGCGGAACGACCCGCGCCCGACGGCGACCTCCTTCTCGTCACCGTCGTCGTCCTCGGCCGTGACCTCGACCTCGGCGACGCCGACCGTAGAGCCGACACGCACCACCTCGGCCTCCGCGACGAGGTCGCCCCGGGCCGGCCGCAGGTACGAGACGTTGAGGTCGATGGTCGCGACGCCGGCTTCGACCGGGTCGTCGAGGGACGTGCGCACGGCGAGTCCGCCCGCGGTGTCGATGATGGTCGCGGCGATACCGCCGTGGACGTTGCCGCGTCCAGCGCCGTGGTTCGCGAGTTTCTCGTGGTACGGGACGCGCATCGTCATCTCGCCCTCCTCGACGTCCTCCACCTGGAGGTCGAGGAAGGAGAGGAACCCGTGGTCGTCAACGTAGGACTGGATGAACGCCTGCGCGTCGTCCGCGTCGAACGCCGTCATGTCTGGCCGTGGGGTGGCTGCCCGCATAAGCCCACCGAGGCCACCACGACGCAAAGCTTCTTGAGCGAACACTCCGTGATACCAGTTGACACATGACGAACCTCGTCACGAACGTCGAGTCAGTCGTCGCAGACTACCCCGAGGAACCGGCGCTGGTCTTCCGGGACCAGACCGTCTCCTACCGGGAGTTCTGGGCTCAGACCGGCCAGTTCGCGGCGGCGCTCCGCGAACACGGCGCCGAACCCGGGGACAGGGTCGCAGTCTACCTGCCGAACCTCCCGCAGTTCGTCGTCGCGTTCCACGGCGCGCTCCGGGCGGGGTGTGTGGTGGTGCCGATGAACCCGCAGTACAAGAGCCGCGAGATCGGTCACCTGCTGGAGGACTCCGGGGCGAGCACCGTGATTGCGCTCGCGGACCTCGTCCCGTTCGTCCAGCAGGTACGCGCGGACACCGACGTCGAGCAGGTCGTCACGGTCGGCGGGGAGGCCGACGTGGGGACCCCGTTCCGGGAGTTCCTCACCGGCGGCGACGACAGCGTCGCCGAGCGCGCGGACGACGACGTCGCGGTCCAGCCGTACACCTCGGGGACGACCGGCCAGCCGAAGGGCGTCGAACTCACCCACCACAACCTCGCGTCGAACGCCCAGCAGTCCGTCGACATCATCCCGGACGGCATCGCCCCGGGCGACAGACAGCTCGGCGTGCTGCCGCTGTTCCACATCTACGGGATGACCGTGGTGATGAACGCGACGCTGTTCGGCGGCGGCGCGTACTACCCGCTCCCCCAGTGGGACGCACAGGAGGCGATGTCGCTCGTTGAGGACGCCGAACTCACGCTGATGCACGGCGTCCCCGCGATGTACAACGACGTCATCAACCAGCCGAACGCCGAGGAGTTCGACCTCTCCTCGCTGCGGCTCTGTGGCGTCGGCGGGTCCGGCATCCCAGTCGAGGTGCTCCGGCGCTTCGAGGAGCTCTACCCCGTGAAGATCTACGAGGGGTACGGACTCACGGAGACCAGCCCGGTCACGCACTTCAACAGCCCGAAGTGGGGCCGACGCGTCGGCTCGATCGGGAAACCGCTGGAGGGAGTCGACGCCCGAATCGTCACCGGCGACTTCGAGGACGTGGACCCGGTCGAGGAAGGACCGCTCGACGAGGACGAAGTGGACATCGACGAGGTCTCGGGTGAACTCGTCGTCTCGGGGCCAAACGTGATGCGCGGGTACTCGGGCCTCCCGGAAGCCAACCGTGAGGCGTTCTCCGAGCGCGACGGCCAGCGCTGGTTCCACACGGGTGACCTCGGTTACCACGACGAGGACGGCTACTTCTACGTCGTCGACCGGAAGAAGCACATGATCAACACGGCGGGCTACAACGTCTACCCCCGCGAGGTAGAGGAACTGCTCTTCGAGCACGAGGCGGTCGCCGACGTCGCGATCGTCGGCATCCACGACGACCGGCGCGGCGAGACGGTGAAGGCGTTCGTCGTGACGACCCCGGACGCAGACGTCACCGGGGACGAACTGAAGCAGTTCTGCCTGGAACGCCTCGCGGAGTACAAACACCCCCGCGAGGTGGAGTTCGTCGAGGAGCTACCGCGGACGACCACGGGGAAGGTCAAGAAGTTCGAACTGGTCGGGGAAGCGTGAGGATCGCCAGTAGAACCGCTCGGCTGTCGGCCCGTCTCGTCTCCGCCGTCAGTCCTCGAGGACCGGAACTGGACTGACCGGACAGAGCAGCGGGACGTTGTCGAGCAGGTGACGGAGAACGTGGACGTGGCCCTGGCCGACGACAAGGACTACCCGGTCGGTGTCGGTCCCACCGGCGACGCGGCGGAGGTTCTCGGCGGTCTTGAGGTTGCGCTCGTACCAGCCTGTGAGGAGTCGCGACCCGACGTAGCGGTCCTCGGGACCGCCGAATGCCCCGGCGAAGTGCGTGCGATCGTTCGTCCGGAGGTGCTCCTCGCGGTTGTACCACGCGAGGAACTCAGTGACCGACGCGTTGTCCCACTTCTCTACGTGGTCTGCGTAATCGGGGACGAGGAATTCCGGGAGGGATTCGACCGCCGCGTCGACCTGTTCCTCGAACCACTCGTCGTCGACGTCACGGTCGAGGTGCGCCGCCATGTCCATCATGGAGTCGACGGCGTGGACCCGATCGTGGTCGAGATGGGCGGCGAGACGGAATCCGATCTGGACCACTTCACTCTGGCAGGTCACCTCGGGGTCGTCCATTCCCATCCGTGGCGACTCGATGGTGTACTGTTCGTCGAATGCACGCTCGCCTGTCCGGTAGTCGGTGTACAGCGCGTCGACGTGGTCCTGATGGCGGTGGGAGCGCTCGACGGCGACGGTGTCTGGCTCCCAGTCCGCGAGGCGGTCGGTCAGCGCCTCGAACTCGCGCTGTCGGTCGTCGCCGAGCACGCCTGCGACCCGTGGACTGTCGAGGTGGCTGGTGCCGAGCAGCAGCACGCGAGTCTGCTCGGGTGTCGGTTCCGGCCAATCGTTCCGCGGGGCCGTCGGTGTCACGCACTTGTGCACGCGAGAGCAGGGATTAACTGTTCGTAGAACGGCCCTTCTGTTGGTCTGTTGTTACTAGTCGCGCACTTCGACCACGTCCAATTCGGCGTCGAAGACGAACGTTCGCCCCTCGTCGTCCAGCGGGATCGGGAGGGCGATGCGCAACGGGTTCTCGGACTCGACGGTGCCGCGCCCCGTCTCGATCCACGCCAGTTCCCACGCCGGCGTCTCGCGGAGGTCGATGCCGTGGTCGTGGTGGTAGGCGGCGACGAGAGGGTGGGAGAGCACGGCTATCTGGACGGCCGCGTTGTACGTCTCTCCGCAGCGCTCGCAGTCGTGGAATACCATCCCGAGGAGGCCGCTGCCCGCGAGCCACTCCGGGGCATCGGGATCGTCGCTGAGGTGTAGCCGCCGGTCCAGTTCGCCGTAGCAGTTCTGGCAGATGCCCACGTCGGTGGCCGCAGCGCTCATCCGACTCCAGCGTCCGAGGACGCCCGGCGTGTCGTCGACGTCGTGGTCCGCGAGGAGGCCCGCCGGCACCTCGGGGTTCGTGAACTTCGCCTCGCACTCCGTGCAGTCGATGGCGACGCCGTGGTCCCGGAACCTGGCGACCTGGGGCGCGCCACAGTTCAGGCACTCGGCGTCGACGGGGACGGGGTCGGCGTCGAGTGCACCGGTGTACCCACCGGCGAGCACTGCTCCGACGAGACGCTTCCCCGGCGCCGATATCTCGTAGCCGTCGTCGGTCTTGGTAACGAACTGGCCAGTGAGCTCGCCGAGGTGGTAGTTGAACCGCCCGGGGTCGTCGACGCCCACCCGGTCGCGCAACGCCGAGAACGCCAGCGGTCCGTCCGCCGACTGGAGCGCGCTGAGGGTCGCGAACCGGGTCTCGTCGCTCACCAGTGAGAACGCCTCCTCGGCGGAGAGTCGCTCCACCAGGGGGTCTTTGCCGCTGCTCATACCTGGGGCCACGGAGTTGACACTGATGAGCGTTCGCCCCGAGGCTCGAAACCCGACGCGGGTTGTCAGTCGTTGACACAGTTTTATGCATGGCGGCGGCAAAGTTCGCGCCATGACAGACCGATTCTCCGTGTCCGGCACGGCAATCGTCACGGGCGCGTCGAGCGGTATCGGACGGGCCGTCGCCGAGCGGTTCGCCGCGGACGGCGCCAACGTCGTCGTCTGCTCGCGCGAGCAGGAGAACGTCGACCCAGCGGCCGAAGGCATCCGCGAGGACGGCGGGACGGCGCTCGCCGTCGAGTGCGACGTGACCGACCGCGACGCCGTGGACGCGCTCGTCGACGCGACAGTCGAGGAGTTCGGCGGCCTCAACGTCCTCGTGAACAACGCCGGCGCGAGTTTCGTCGCCGGCTTCGAGGACATCTCCCCGAACGGCTGGCAGACCATCGTGGACGTCAACCTCACGGGCACCTACCACTGTACGCAGGCCGCCGCCGAGCACCTCAAGGACGGCGGCGGGAGCGTCGTCAACCTCGCGAGCGTCGCTGGCCAGGAGGGTGCGCCGTACATGAGCCACTACGCCGCCGCAAAGTCCGGTATCATCAACCTCACGCGGACGCTGGCGATGGAGTGGTCGGGCGAGGACGTGCGAGTGAACTGCATCGCGCCCGGGTTCGTCGCGACGCCCGGCCTCGAGTCCCAGATGGGTGTCTCCGCCGACGATATCGACCGCGAGGAGGTCGACCGACGCATCGGGGTGAGCGAGGAGATAGCGGACGTAGCGCGGTTCCTCGCGAGTCCGGCCGCCTCGTTCGTCGTGGGTGAGACGGTGACCGCTGGCGGCGTCCCGCAGGGCGAGGAGGTGCCGTCGCTGTGACCGACCGCACCATCCACCTCCCGGTCGCCGCCCAGGACTCCCTCGACGACGTGCTCGACATCGGCGTGCGCGCCGAGGAACTCGGCTACGACCGGGCGTGGTTCCCCGAGACGTGGGGCCGCGACGCGGCCACGACGCTCGCCGCACTCGCCGACCGCACGGACGACATCGGCGTCGGGACGAGCATCGTGAACACGTACTCCCGCAGTCCCGCGCTCGTTGGCCAGACCGCCGCGACGCTCCAGGAGCACTCCGACGGTCGGTTCCGCCTCGGCCTCGGGCCGAGCGGTCCCGCGGTCATCCAGGGGTGGCACGGCGAATCCTTCGAGCGACCGCTCCGGCGCACCCGGGAGTACGTCGAGATCGTCCGGCAGGTGCTCTCCGGCGAGCAGGTGGACTACGACGGCGACCTGGTGCAGACGCGCGGCTTCCGTCTGCGCCAGGACGCCCCCGAGCCGGCGCCCGAGATCGACGTCACGGGTATGGGGCCGAAGGCCGTCGAACTGGCGGGCCGGTTCGCGGACGGCTGGCACGCCCTGATGTTCACCCGCGAGGGGTTCGCCGAGCGCCTCGACGACCTGCGGACCGGCGCGGAACTCGGCGGCCGCGACCCCGAGGACGTGCGGACGACGTTCGTGCTCCCGTGCTGTGCGCTCCCGGACGCCGACGCCGCACGGAACCTCGCGCGACAGCACCTCGCGTTCTACGTCGGCGGGATGGGGGACTTCTACCGGAACGCGCTCGCTCGCCAGGGGTACGAGGAGGCGGCCCACGCCATCTACGACGCGTGGCAGGACGGCGAGCACGAGCGCGCGGTCGGCACCGTGAGCGACGACCTGCTCGACGCGCTGGCCGCCGTCGGCACACCCGAGCAGGTGAGGGAGCGCTACGAGGCGTTCGCCAGCATCGACGGTCTCGACGCCGTCGCCGTCTCGTTCCCGCGGGCGGCCGACGGGGAGGTCATCGACGCGACGATGCGGGCGCTGGCGCCCGAGCGCTGACGGGAACCCGATCCCCGTTTCCCGGGGTTTGAGCCGCCTTTTTGCGCGTGGCCCGCGTACCAGTAGTCGTGCAAACAATCGAGGTCACAGAGTTCGGCGACGACGACGTACTGGCGCGCGTCGAGCGCGACCGACCCGAACCAGGTCCGGGCGAGGTACTGATCGACGTCGAGGCGGCGGGCGTGAACTTCGCGGACGTGATGCAGCGCCGCGGCCACTACCACGGTGGGCCGGAGCCACCGTACGTACCCGGGATGGAGGCCGCCGGCACTGTCGCAGCCGTCGGCGACGGAGCCGACCGAGAGGTCGGCGAGCGCGTCGTCGCGATGGTCGGCGGCGGAGGCTACGCGGAGTACGTCACGGCGCCCGCGCTCGCGCTGTTCGACGTGCCGGAGTCGATGTCGTTCGCGGAGGCCGCGGGCTTCCCCGTCCAGTTCCTCACCGCCCACCACTGCCTCCACGACTGGGGCGGACTCGACGCGGACGAGTCCGTCCTCGTCCACGCCGCGGCGGGCGGCGTCGGCACCGCAGCGGTCCAGCTCGCCGACCACCACGGCGCGGAGGTGTTCGGGACGGCGAGCACCGCGGAGAAGCTCGCGCTCGCGGAGCGACTGGGCTGTGACCACCCCATCAACTACACCGAGGTCGAGTTCTCCGAAGTCACCCACGACCTGACGGACGGCGCGGGCATCGACCTCGTGCTGGACGGCGTCGGCGGGGAGACGTTCCGGGAGAGCGTCGACGCGCTCTCGCACTTCGGGCGCGTCGTCGCCTACGGTGCGGCCTCCGGCGAACCCGGCACCGTCGACACGGCGACGTTGCTGTTCGGCAACAAGTCCGTCGAGGGGTTCCACCTCGGCCAGGCGATGGAGCGCGACCCCGAGCGCGTCTACGCGGCCGTCCCTGAACTCTCCGCGCTGCTCCGGGACGACGTCCTCGAAGTCGTCGTCGGCCAGACGTTCGACCTCGCGGACGCCGCCGAAGCTCACCGGGCGCTCGAGAACCGCGAGACCACCGGGAAGGTCGTCCTCGAACCCTGAGCGGCGAACCGGGGCCGCGAGTCGGGACTACTACGATTCCTTGACTCATCCAGACACTTTTCCGTCCGGTGGACGACGGGTGGGTGTGAACGGACGATTCCGGCGAGTCGCCCTCGGCGTCCTCCTCGCGCTACTCGTCGCCTCGGCGGGTTGCAACGCGTTCGACGACGGCCCCGCGACAAACCTCCTCCTGGTGAACAACGACGACCAGCGGCACGACGTTCGCGTCGAGGTCCTGCAGGACGGCGAAACGCAGTACACCTCCGAGAAGACACTGCCAGCGGAGTCCCAGGCCGACCTCTCGTCGTTCGAGGGGTCGGGCGAGTACACGGTGGCCGTCACCGTCGACGGGACGACGACCGGACGGACCCACGAGTTCGGCAGCGACGACGAGACGCTCTCCATCGGCGTCCAGAACGACGGCTCGGTGATCGTCGGCGGGTAGCTACACGGGGACCGACTCGATCCCCCCGCGGCGGCCGTCGAGCACCCAGCGCGTCGCCACGGTCGGCCCGGACTTCATCGGTTCGCCTCGTACTCCGCCCGCAGAATCGAGTAGCGGTACAGTGGGGTGACGGTGCCGTCGGGTCGGCGCGTCTCGTGGCGGAGACAGCCATCGAACTGGCCGCCGAAGCGCTCGACGACCGACTCGATCATCCGTCTCGACGCCTCGTTCTCCGGGTGGCAACTCGTGTAGTACGCGTCGAGGTCGTAGCGTTCGAACGTCTGGCGGACGAACTCGCGGGCGCGCTCGGACCCGTAGCCACGGCCCCAGAACCGCCGTGCGAGGACGACGCCCGACCCCGCCCTGCGTTCGTCCCATTCCGGGTCGAACGACGCGAATCCAGCGAACTCCCCACTCCCGGACTCGTCGCCGACGGGGCGCACGACGTACCACGCCTTCGCTCGTTCCTGCCAGCGCTCGCGTGCGACGTCCTGGAACGCCGCGACGTCGTTCACCGTCTCGAAGCGGTACCACGGCATGTGCTCCGTGACGTCCGTCTGCCAGGACTCGGTCCGCGTGCGTTCGTGCAGTTCGATGGGGTCGGCGTCGTGGACCGGCGTCAGCACCAGTCGGTCGGTCTCCACTCGGTCGGTGAATACCATGTGTTCTCCTCGAATTCGCGGGAGAAAGGCGCTGACGGCCGCGGACACGTCTTCCGCAACGCTCAATAGGGTTTTACTACGTAGTCTCGACTGAGGGATTCTCCCGGGTGCCAGACGGTGGGTAGCGACCGGACCGCGTTTCGCCGATCGTCGGCTGTATCGGTCGGTGAGCGTGCTACTCCACGACGGATCGGATCCCCGCGCGCCGACCGTCGAGCACGCCGAATCGCTCGCCGCGGCGGGACTCCAGCCAGTAGAGGAGGCGCTCGGCCCACGCCAGTTTCTTCGCCTTCTCCGGGCCCACGTCGGGGTCTTCGAAGTCCCACCCGGGGAAGACGAGTTCCGCGGCGCCGCAGTGGTCCGCGAGGAACGCCGCCCGGTCGCCGTCCGTGAACCCGCCGAAGTTCCGCACCGGGCCAGCGGGTTCGGCCTGCGTCGTCCCGAGGACGTGGTCGGCGTCGAACGTCGGGACGTGTTCGCGGACGGCGGGGACGTTGTCGCCGTGGGCGTGTGCGGCCACGGGGACGCCGGCTTCCGTGAGTCGGCGCGCGGTTCCCGGGTTCTTGTCGAGGTCGGTCACCATCACGTCGACGTCCACCCCCGCGTCGGCGAGGACGTCGACGGCCGTCGACGCGGCGAACACGCGGTCCGCAGTCGCCGCGACGTCCGTCTCGTCGGCGAGAGCGGGCGCACCGCCGGCGATCGCGACGCGCTCGCCGGCACAGTCCAGCCGCGAGACGTCGAACTGGTCGACGTACTCGGCGAGGACGTCGCGGGCGCGCTCGTCGGCGGCCCGCGGGTACCCGAAGTCGGCGAGTATCGTCTCGTAGACCGGCTCCCAGTCGTCGAACTCCATGGCTGTCACTACTCGGTGCGATAAATGAAAGGATTCCGTGGTCCGAGCCGAGACGCCCCGCAAAGTACCCCTACCCGGCGGGTGTCCGGCTTCCAGTCCCGGCTTCTTGCCCCGCCGGTATAAGCTTTCCCGTTAGTTGCCAACTCCCTTCCAGGTGGTCGCAAGTTCGCCCAGAACACCCTCTCGGCCCGCGATCGCCGCCGACGCGGCCCGTAGCGTCCTGACTGTCCCGGCGACGAACGCCGGGTCCTCGCTACTGACTGCTACGCCGGCGTCGGCGAGTTCCGCCCGTTCTCCGTCGTCGAGGCCGTGAACCACGTACGCCCGGGCCGCGGCGTCCGTCGCTACGTCAGCGTCGCCGCCGAGTCGCTCGACGTGGCGCTCGGCCTCCCGGACCGTGGTCGCGTCCAGTTCCTCCACCGCGTCGGACCGAGTCCGGTCCCGGGCGAACGCCTGCCCGACGAGCGCCGCGTCCCGGGTCTCCGCCACGTCGTGGGTGCGGATCACGTGGGCGCCGCGTTCGACGGCCATCGACGTCGCCGCCAGCGAGACGGGGAGCGCCTCCTCCGTGGAGCGGTCGGCGAGTTCGCGGAGGAAGTTCTTCCGGTTGATGGAGACCAGGATGGGGTAGCCGTGGCCGCGGAACTCCCGGAGACGCCTGAACGTCTCTCTGTCGTCGTCGGTCGTCTTGGCCGCCGACCAGCCGCCGAACGCGGGGTCGACGATGGTCTTGTCCGTGAAGCCGTTGAGCGCGAGCGCGTCGTAGATGTCGTCCACGGACTCGACGGCGCCTGGTCGTTCGAGGTCCGGGGGGCTGGCCATCTTCGCGACGGCGACGTCGTGGGCCTCACAGACCGCCGGCATCTCCGGGTCCGCGAAGCCGCAGATGTCGTTGACCATGTCGAACCCCCGCGAGAGCGCCTCGTCGGCCACCTCGCTGTAGCGCGTCTCGATGGAGAAGACGGCGTCGCCCTCCACGCGCTCGATGGTCTCGACGGCCGTCTCGAGACGGTCGAGTTCCTGCTCGGCGGAGAGCACCTCGAAGCGCTTGTTCGCCGACTCGAGGCCGACGTCCACGATGTCCGCGCCCTCGCCGACGAGCGCCTCGTCGACGTACGCGGCGGCGTCCGCTGGGTCGTCGAAGACGCTCGGGTCGTACGGCGATTCCTTCGAGACGTTCAGCACGCCCATCACGCGGGGCGGGTGGTCGTCCCCGATGGAGAGGCCGGCGGCGTCGACCGTTCGCATACTCCCACAGCGTATCCGGGCGTCCATAGGCGATGCGGTTCCGGCGACGCGGGCTTCAGGCGACTTATGTGGCGGCGCTGCCAACAGTCGGGCGATGACGAAGGTGAGCATCGGCTTCCGGGGGTGGCGCTTCGACGAGGACGAGGTGTTCGACGAGAACGGCGACTACCGGCCACTCAAGGAGATGAGCGAGGACACCCGCGAGCGACTCGGCCGACTCCCGCTGCTGGCCGACAGGCCCTGCGACGCCTGCTACCTGAGCGACGGAGAGAGTGACAACTCGCCGACGGCGGTGTACGGCGAACCCGGCGCGGAGGTGCTCGTCTGCGACGACCACGAGCCGGAGTTCTACTACTGGTTCCTCGAGGACGGTGGGGACGAGCACCGCGGCACCGAGACGCTCCAGGACGCCTTCCACGAGTGGTTCGCGGCCGGGAACCGCGCGCCCGACTGGTACGACGGCCCCGACCACGTGGAGACCGAACCCGAGAACCTGCCGGAGCCGGACCTGGACAACGTCGAGGCGGTGAACGTCGAACTGCCCGAGGACGAGCAGTCGAGCGTCGACCTGCGAGACGTCGAGGAGAGCCTGCGGGGCGCGGACATCGAGATGGACTACCCGACCGCAGATGAGTGAGGGCGGCGAGAGTGAGAACGGCGAGAAGCGCAGCAAGCCGGCGGTCGCGGTCGTCGACGCGAAGACCGCGGGGAACGTCGGCACCATCGCGCGGGCGATGAAGAACTTCGGCTTCGAGGACCTGCTGCTGGTCGACCCGCCGTACCTCGGCCGTGACTCCGAGGCGTACGGCTTCGCCGGGCAGGCCCGCGAGGACGTGCTGCCGAACGCCACGGAACTCTCCTTCGACGAACTCGCCGAGAACTACCACACGGTCGGCTTCACCGCGGTGACGAACCAGGACGCGACGAAGCACGCGCGCTTCCCGTTCCGGACGCCCGCGGAACTCGGCGCGAGCCTCGCGGACGTCGAGTCGAAGACGGCGCTCGTCTTCGGCCGCGAGCGCGTCGGCCTCACGAACGAGGAACTCGAGCGCATCGACGAGGTGTGTGCGATCCCCGCGAGCGAGGAGTACCCCGTCCTGAACCTGGGGCAGGCCGCGACCGTCGCGCTGTACGAACTCCGGGGGCTGGCGATGGGGCGTGACCAGTTGCCGGACGTCGAGCGCCACCGCGCGACGGAGGCCGAGATCGAGGCGTTCTACGAACACGCCGCTGAGTTCCTCGACGCCGTTGACTACCCCGAGGAGAAACGCGAGAAGACGCTCCGGATGCTCCGCCGGATGCTCGGGCGCACCCACCCGACCGGACGGGAGATCAACACGGTCCACGGGCTGCTGCGTCGCGCCGAGAACCGGATGGAGTGAGGCGAGTTACTGTTCTGCGTCTCGGCGCTCGTACATGCTGATGGGTTTCATCGACGCCTTCACCTCGCCGTCCTGGTTCGTCGTCGTCAGTTTCGTCCGGACGATGCCGCGGCCAGGGTCGCTCTCCATCGGGCGCTTCGACAGCACCTCGACGTGGAGTGACAGCGACTCGCCGGGGAACGTCGGGTTCGGCCAGCGCAGTTCGTCGACGCCGATCGCGCCGAGGCTCCCGGCCTCCGAGAGGTGCTGGTCGACGAGCAGTCGCATCGACATCGCGGCGGTGTGCCACCCGGAGGCAGCGAGGTCGCCGAAGTGGGACTCCTCGCGTGCGCGCTCGACGTTGACGTGGAACCACTGCGGGTCGTACTGCTCGGCGAACGCCACGATCTCCTCGGCGGTCACCTCGTAGGTGCCGAACTCCATCGTGTCGCCGACCGAGAGGTCCTCGAAGTAGACGGACATGGAGTGGCCTTCGACGGTCGGGGTGGTAGCTGTTGGGTTCGCGGCGGGTCAGTACGAACGCACCGCGTCGGCGGTGTCGAGGGCGACGGTGGACAGCGTCTCGCGCTTGAGGAGGGCGAACCCGAGGAAGATAGCGGCGAAGCCGACGACCGCCTGTGCGTCGACGACCTGGCCGAGCAGCGCCCACGCCGCCACCGCCGCGACGACGGGTTCGAGGTAGCCGACGAGGTTGAGTTCGGTGGCACCGATGCGGTCGAGCAACTCGAAGTACATGAGGAAGCCGACACAGCCCGATATCAGGGTGAGGTAGACGAGACTCGCCACGGCTGGCGCGGTCCACTCGACGCCCGAGAGAGACTCGCCGCGGGCGCCGGCGCCGACCCAGAGCACCGCCGAACCGAGCAGCATCGCCCAGGCCTCGAGCGTCTCGATGGGGAGGCCGGTGGAGAGCGGGCGGGCGAGCACGGCGCCGAGGGCGAACGCCACAGCGCCGACGAAGACGAGTGCGACGCCGAGGAGGTCGGTGCCCCCGCCGCCGGGAGCGGCGACCGCGGCGACGCCGGCGAAGCCGAGGAACAGTCCCATCCCCTCGACGAGGTCGACGCTCGCGTCGTCGAGGAGGCCGGTGGCGAACGCAGTGGTGAGGATGGGCGTGAGGCTGACGACGATGGCGGCGACGGCGCCCGACACGCGGAGTTCGCCGAGGTAGAGCGCGCCGTGGTAGACGGCGATGACGAAGACGCCGGCGACGGTGACGGCGAACCACTCCCGGAGACTCCGGGGCCGCCAGCGGTCGGTCGCGTACGCGGCGTACGCGAGGATGATCGCGCCGGCGACCGTGTACCTGAGGGCGGCGAACGACAGTGCGGGGACCGTGTGCAGGCCGACTTCGATGGCGACGAACGAGGTGCCCCAGAACGCGGCGAGCAGCAGGAACATCGCCGTCGTGGGCGACGGGGCGAACGAGGAGTGACGGTAGCTCATATACACCCAACCATACGGAGGTATATTAGACTTATCTTCAAACTTCGTTCGAGAAGTAGGATTTGGTGTAATTTAACGGTCGGTCGTCGTCGATGGGACCGACTCCCACAGGCTTTTGCCGGCGGTCGCCGACTCGGGGAACAATGGACGAACGCGACGTGCGCCTCCTGAAGGCCATCTCCGACCTCGGCACCGGCAGTCCCGAGCGACTCCACGAGGAGACGGACATCCCCGTCTCCACCATCCACTACCGGCTGAACAACCTCCGCGAGGAGGGCGTCGTCGAGAACGACCTCTACGACCTGGACCTCGACGAACTCGGCCTCGGGGTCACCGTCGTCCTCGAAGTGCTCACCAGCTACGAGGGGAGCTACGAGGACGTCGGCGAGAAAATCAGCGCCATCGAGGGCGTCACGCAGACGTTCTTCACGATGGGGGAGACGGACTTCATGGTTGTCGCGCGGCTCCCGGACTCCGAGGACGTCGAGCGACTCATCTCCGACTTCGAAGCCATCCCGGAGGTCGACCGGACGAACTCCACGTTCGTCGTCGAGGAACAGAAGGACGTCACGCGGCCGCTACAGAGCTACGACCTGGAGACGCTGCTCGCAGAACTGGCCGACGACTAGCTCCGGGCCTGGATCTCCTCGCGCAGCACCTCGCTGACGAGGTCGCCGTCCGCCTTCCCGCGTAGCGCGCCCATGCACTCGCCCATCAGCGCGGAGAACGCGCCCATCCCCTCCGCCTCGACCTGCCCGCTGTTCCGTTCGACGACCTCCGAGACCGCCTCCCGGACCTCGTCCTCGCCAGCGGAGCCGAGACCGAGTTCCTCCGCGAGAGCCGCCGGGCCCCGCTGGGGGTGCTCCGCGAGCCCAGTCAGCAGGTCCGGTACGCCCTCCTGGGCGAGTTCGCCCGCGGCCACGAGGTCGAGAACGCTACGGAAGTGGTCGTCGGTGAGGTTCTCGACGGCGACGTCGTCGCGGCGGATCTCCGTCACCGTCGATTCGAGCGTCTGTGCGGCGAGCGTCGCGTCGACGCCCGACTCGACGCTCTCCTCGAACAGCGGCCAGCGGCGCCCGAACGCCACCTGCTCGGCGAGCCCCTCGCCGAGGTCGAACTCTGACTGGTAGCGCTCGACCTTCTCCGTCAGCAGTTCGGGCACCGTCACGTCCGCGAGGTCCGGGTCGACGGGCGGTACGTCCGTCTCGGGGTACATCCGCGCCGCGCCCGGGAGCGGACGGAGGTAGCGACTCGTCCCGTCGTCGTTCGCGCCCCGCGTCTCCTCCGGCACGCCCTCGATGGCCGTCTCCGCGCGTTCGGCGACGGCTCCGATGGCGCTCTCCGCGACGGCCGGTTCGTCGGCGACGATAGCCACCGCGTCCGCGTCGCCCGCGCCGACCGCCTCCCGCAGCGCCGCGACTTCGTCCTCGGTGACGCCGTACGCGGGCAGTTCGTCCGTGTGGAAGATGCCGCCCGCGCCGTGGCGCTTCGCGTGGTCGGAGAACTCCGTGCCGAGCCGGCGGTCGTCCTGCAGTTCGCGGCCCACGAGGCCGTCGAAGCCGGAAAGCAGGACGGCGTGCACCTCGCCACCGTCGTCGATTGCACCGCGGACGACGCCGGAGTCGGTATCCGCGAAGACGTCGGTCACGTCCTGCGTGTCGCCCACGCTGGCGTCGCGGTCGTCGAGTTCCTCGCTGATGTCGACGAGTTCGACCTGTCGGCGGACCTCCTCGCGCACCAGGTCGTCGATGTCGTCGAGGCTCTGGACACCCTTCATCTCGACGCGCGCGCCGTCGGCGATGGAGACGTTGACGTCCTGGCGGATGGTGCCGAGGCCGCGCTTGACCTGTCCCGTCGAGCGGAGCAGCATGCCGATGGTCTCGGCGGCCTCGCGGGCCTGCTCGGGCGAGGCGATGTCCGGCTTCGTCCCGATCTCCACGAGCGGGATGCCGAGGCGGTCCAGCGAGAACAGCACGCCGTCCTTGCGTTCCTCGATGCGCTGGGCGGACTCCTCCTCGAGCATCACGTCCTCGACGCCGACCGGCCCCTCGCTCGTCTCGATCTCGCCGTCCTGTGCGACCAGCGTCGAGCGCTGGAACCCGGAGGTGTTCGACCCGTCGATGACGACCTTCCGCATCACGTGCGCGCGGTCGACGACGTCCATGTCCAGCAGTTCGGCGATCTCCAGGGTCGTCGCCAGCGCCTCCTCGTCGAGGCGGTGGGGCGGTTCGTCGTCCTCCTCGACGAGACACGTCGTGTCGTAGGCGAGGTACTCGAACTCCCGTTCGACCTTGCTCTCCTCCAGGGCCGCCTCGTCGATCTCGCCCAGCTCCGAGCGCGTCGGGTGGAGGTAGCGCGTGAACGTCCGTCCGGAGGCCTCGGGCTCGCGGAGCTCGGTCGGGCACTCGCAGAACAGCTTCGTCGCCGTGTCGAGTTGCTGGTGGATTTCCAGCCCGGCGACGAGGCCCAGTTCGTCGTAGTCGAACTCGGTCATTACGTGGAGGTGTGCGGCCGAACGGTAAAAAACCGTTCAGTCGCTCCCGAGCGCCGCCAGCAGCTGTGACTCCACGCGGTCGGAGATCTCGTCGGCCTCTGCGTCGTCGCGGTCCAGCGCGGCGGCGTCGCTCCCCGCGATAGAGCGCGAGCCCGCGGTGTCGACGACGACCGAGGTGAGCGACCAGCGCCGCTGGAAGACGGTCTGGCGCCGGATGACGGTCTGCACGCGGTCGTAGGGGACGATACGGGTCTGGCGTCGCCAGAACCCGGTCTGGGTGACGACGTGGTCCGGCCCGAGGTCGTAGCCGCGGTTCCGGTGGGCGCGCTCGGCCGCGGGAACCGCCAGCACGAGCAGCGGGACGAGCGCCGACCACGGGAACGAGACGAGGAACCGACTGATCGCGTAGCCGACGGCGAGCAGACCGACACCGACGAGCAGGTACCGCCGGACGTAGCGCTTCCGGGCGCGTTCTGGCGGTCGGGAGATGTCGAAGGCGTGGAACGGCTCGAGGGTGTTCGCCATCTCGAACACCGCCTCGCGCGAGGCGATCGGGATGGCGGCCTCGGAGCCACCGCTCGGCGAACTCCCGGGGGCGTACCCCGCGGTCTCGACGGCCAGCGACGCGAAGCCGTAGCGCCGCATCAGGACGTTCTCCTCGACGGAGACCGTCTGGAGCTTCGACAGCGGGATGGTGCCGTCTCTGACCTCGAAGAGCCCGCGCTCGTAGCGCAGGTCGTCGCCGACGCGCCGGAGTTCGAAGCCGTAGAAGCGCACCATGCGCGCGAGCGCCGAGACCAGCCACAGCGCGGCCATGCCGACCAGGGCGACCGCGACGAGCAGGACGACGCCGAACCGCGTTATCTCGACCCGGTCGCTGACGAACGGGACGAGGAACGGCGCGAACGCCAGGACGCTGGAGAACAGCCGCGGGTCGAAGGACAGCGCGCCGTACAGCGCTAGGTCGCGGTTCGAGAGCTCGAACAGCGTCTCGCCGCGACGGGACGTCCCGGTCTCCTCCTCGCCGGCCAGGCCCTCGGCCAGTCGCTCTCCGGGCGCCTCCTCCGTGGTCCGTTCCGTCCCCGTCTCGCCCTGTGCGGCGGCGCGACGCTCCCGGACCTCCTCCTGGAGGCGCTGGGCCTCCTCGCGGGAGACGTACCGGAGGCTGGCCTCCGTGCCGCCCCCGCCAGCCGTCTCCACCTCGACCTTGGCGAGACCGAGCAGTCGGGCGACGAACGACCGCGTGACGTCGACGTTCTGGACGCGACGGAGCGGAATCTCGCGTTCCCGCCGGGAGAAGACGCCCGAGTAGATGTCGAGGCTGTCGGGCGTGAGTTCGTACTCGAAGCGGCGGTAGTACGCCACCTCGTAGGTGACCACGGCCGCGATGGCGAGCACCGCGAGCACGACGGCGCCGCTCGTCAACACGGGGTCGCCCTGGGCGAGCGCCACGCCACCGACGAGGAACGCCCACGCCAGACCGACGCCGCGGGAGACGACGCGGTACGGGATCGACAGCGGGTGGAGCTTCATACGGCGTCCCCGGCGTCGCCCTCGGTCGGTTCGCTCTCGATGGCGAGGCGGCGGAGCGTCTCCTGGGCTTCGTCGGCGCGTTCGGCCGTGAGTCCGGGTATCGACACGTCGGCACCGCGGGACCCCGCGGTGTAGACGACGACGCTCCCGAGGCCGAGCAGGCGCTGGAGCGGCCCGCGACGCGCGTCGACGTGCTGGACGCGGACGTACGGGACGACCGTGCGCACGCTCACGAGGACGCCGCGCTCGATGTACAGCGTGTCCTCGCGCACCTCGAAGCGCCACGCGCGGTAGCGCAGGAGGAGGTGGACGGTGCCGAGGATGCCGAGGGAGCCGAACACCGCTGCGACGGCGACGACGGGGGAGACGACCTGGAGGAAGCCGACGTTGGCGACGGCGATACCCACGACGACGGCCGCGACGGTAGCGAAGACGATGACGCGGACGAACCAGATGAGACGAATCCGCGAGTCGAGTCGTTCCATGCGTTCGGGTTCGGTACGAGGCTTAAGAAAGTAGGCGGAGCCTACCTGGCGTCGCGAGCGCTGCTCAGTCCTGCCCGGGGATGCCGCGGTGAGTCATCTTCTCCGGGTCGAGGGCGTCTTCGGCCTCCGCCTCGGAGAGGTACCCCTTCTCGACGACGACCTCCTTCACGGTCTTGCCCTCCTTGAGCGCCGTCTTCGCGACCTCGCTGGCCTTGTCGTAGCCGATGGCGGGATTGAGTGCGGTCGCCAGCGCCATCGAACGGTCGACCTGGCGCTCGCAGTGCTCCTCGTTGGCCTCGAGTTTCGCGACGAAGCGCTCGGCGAACACCTCGCTGGCGTTCGCGAGCATACTCGCAGACTGGAGGAAGTTGTACGCGAGCACGGGCTTGTAGAGGTTGAGGTCGAGTTGGCCCTCGGCGGCGCCCGCGCTCACGGCGGCGTCGTTGCCCACGACCTGCTTGTGGACCTGGTTGACGGCCTCCGCGACGACCGGGTTGATCTTCCCGGGCATGATCGAGGAGCCAGGCTGGTTCTCCGGCTGTTCGATCTCGCCGAGGCCATTGCGCGGCCCGGAGGCGAGCAAACGGAGGTCGTTGGCGATCTTGTTGAGGCTGCCCGCGACCGTGCGGAGCGCGCCGTGGGCCTCCGACATTGCGTCGTGGGCGGCCTGCGCCTCGAAGTGGTCGTCGGCCTCGCGGAACTCGATGCCGGTCTCCTTGCTGATGTACGACGCCGCCTTCCCCGGGAAGTCCGGGTGGGTGTTGAGACCGGTGCCGACGGCGGTGCCGCCGAGCGCGAGTTCCGCCAGCCGCGATTTCACGTCCTCGACGCGGCGGCGCCCCTTCTCGATCTGGGTCCGGTAGCCGCCGAACTCCTGGCCGAGTCGGACCGGCGTGGCGTCCTGCAGGTGGGTGCGCCCCGTCTTCACGACGTCGTCGAACTCGTCGGCCTTCTCGTCGAGGGCGTGCTGGAGCACCTCCAGAGCCGGTTCGACGTCCTTCTCGACGGCTTCGAGCGCCGCGACGTGCATCGCGGTCGGGATGACGTCGTTGCTCGACTGGCCGTAGTTCACGTGGTCATTGGGGTGGACCGCTCGGTCGCCGATACCCTCGCCCAGGATCTCGGCGGCGCGGTTCGCCACGACCTCATTGACGTTCATGTTCGAGGACGTTCCGCTACCGGTCTGGAAGACGTCGACGGGGAACTGGTCATCGTGGTCGCCCGAAATGACCTCGTCGGCGGCGTCGGCGATGGCGTCGGCCGTCTCCTCGTCGAGGAGGCCGAGGTCGTAGTTCGCCTGCGCGGCCGCCTTCTTCACGACGCCGAGCGCGCGCACGAACCGGCGTCCGAAGGTGATGCCCGAGATGGGGAAGTTCTCGACGGCGCGCTGGGTCTGCGCGCCCCAGTAGGCGTCTGCCGGCACCTGCATCTCCCCCAGACTGTCCCGCTCCGTTCGATAGTCTTCGCTCATGTGCAGAACGTGGATTGGTGGCTGCGTAAAACCCACCGAATCGACTCAGCTTCGCCGCTTGGCTTCAGTCCTCTCGCGCGTCGTACTCCTCGGGGGTGTACGTCGACAGTTCGAGCGCGTGGACGTCGGTCGTCATGACGCCGTCGAGGGCGTCGTAGACGCGCTGGTGCTGCTGGACGAGGCGCTCGCCCTCGAACGCCGGGGAGACGACCGTCGCCCGGAGGTGGTCCTCGTCGTGGTCGCCCCGCATCTTCGTCACCGTCGCCTCGCTGTCCGGAATCGCGTCCTCGATGAGTGCTTCGACGTCGGAGAGGTCCATACGCCGCCTCGGTCGGCCGGCGAGAAAAGCGCGTGGGTCCGGGCCGCGGCGTATAACCCGCTTGTGCCTGAAAGGTCGATTCTTACCGTCGCTCGTCGCCTACGGTTCGTCACTATGCCTGTAGGCGAACTCGGCCCAGAAGACGTAGTCACGGTGGAGAAAGACGCCAAGATAAGCGACGTCGTCGACCAGCTCGAGTCCGAGAACGTCGGCGCCATCGTCGTCACGGACGAGGAGAAGCCGGTGGGCATCGTCACCGACCGGGACGTGGCGCTCGCGCTGAACCGGATGGACGATCTCGCGACGGGGGACGTCACGGACATCATGACCGAGGACCCGGTGACGCTGCGCGAGGACGACCCGGAGCTCGCGGTCGCGCGGACCATCGAGGACGAGAACGTCCGGCGCATCCCCGTCGTCGACGAGGACGGCAAACTGACCGGGATCGTGACCCTGGACGACCTCGTCGCTACGGTCGGCGAGGAACTCGGGAAGGTATCGAACACGATCGAGAGCCAGTCGCCGGACTACAAGCCGTAACGCCGTGCCGCGCTCAGGTCCACTGGTCGAGACCGGTCTGCGTCACTGCCTCCTCGATGCGTGAGAACCCGCGCTCGACCTCGTCGGCGTCGACCTCCCACTGCTCGGTGACGAACTCGCGAGCGGCGGCTACGTCCGGCGAGAGGTCGGTGTGGATGGCGTAGTCGTCGGTGACGTCGGGGTTCAAGAACAGTTCGCGGATGCGGTCGCCGTACTCGACGTACTCGTCCTCGGCCTCCAGGACGCCCCAGAGGTCGCCGTGCTCGTGGATGGCCTTCAGCGCGGTCTTCGGGCCGAAGCCGTCGATACCCGGGTTGAAGTCCGTCCCGCAGAGGATGCCGACGTCGACCAGCTGTTCCCACGTGATGTCGTGTTCGTCGAGAGTCGCCTGGAAGTCCATGCGCTCGGGGTCGCCCTTGCTCGTCAACTGGCGGAGCGTCAGCGGCGACCCGAGCAGGAGGCAGTCGTAGTCGTCGCTGCCGGCGTAGTCGACGGCGTCGTCGACGCGCGCCATGTACGACGCCTGTGCCTCGCCCTCCGCGGGCGCCTCGACCTGCGGCACGTCGAGGAGGTCGAACAGCTCCCGGGTCGTCTCGTGGATTGTCTCGGTGAGCCGTTGCGTGCGGGCGTCGAGCCGTGCGGCCTCCAGGTGGTCGCCGGCCTCGCGGGCGTCCGCGAGCTGCTCTTCGTACTCCTCGCGCTGGTCGCGGCGCTCCTCGATCTCCTCGTCCTTCAGTTCGGTGACGCCGCCGTCCCAGACGAACACCGGCGTGAGGTCGTGCTCGAAGAACTTCGGGAGTCCCTGCACGACGCCGACGAGGTTCGCAACCTCCACGCCGTCGGTGGTCGTGTAGACGTCGTCGCGGGTCCACTGCACCGTCGTCGTGAGGTACTTGTACAGCCAGTTGTGCACGTCCACGGCCACCACGCTCCCCTCCACGGCCGCGAAGGGGACCTCCTCGATGGCCGCGAGTTGACGGAGGTCGGCGTTACCCATTACGCGTGCTTGGCGCCCCCCGTGCTTGAAACTTCAGTCACGAACCGAGCGCGCTCGCGATCACGAGCAGGGAGATGCCCACCGAGTTAACTCCCATGCCGAACCCGCGCCACTGACGGCGCTCGCCGACTGCCTCGGCGTACCGCGGCGGCAGACGCGTTCGTACGAACCCGGGCGCGAGCATCGCTGGGACGCCGATGAGGAGGTGGAGCGCGGCGAGCACGTACAGGAGGAGTGAGAGTATGGACACGGGTGAGTCAGACGCTAGTGATCAACAGCAGGCCGACGCCGGCGGAGACGAGGCCCGCGGCGCGCCACTGCTGGTCGTCGCCGCCGATACCCGGGAACACCCTCCGAAGGGCAGCTTCGACTCTGGTCGGTACGATCACGGCGGCCGCGCCGACTACCACGCACAGCGACCCGACGGCCAGCGCGACGAGCGAAACGGGAGACACGCGGAGGAGTTGGCTGGCCACCGTGAAAAGTCACCCGTCGACTCTCGCGGGCGGCGACGCGCCACGCTTGCGGTCGAGGAACGCCGACTCGGCGTCCGAGAGGTCGCGTTCGCGGTAGCAGTCGAGGCCCGCCTGGTAGCTCGCGTCCCGTTCCGCTGCGGGACGTTCGAGGACGAGTTCCGCGACACCCGTCTCCTCGCCCGTGAAGCCGAATCCGGCCTTGTGGAGCGCCTCGTAGGCGAACGGGTTGTTGACGGCGATTCGAACGCGGTCGTAGTCGTCGTGGAGGTGGTCGGCGACGAACGCACAGAGGCGCGCGCCGACGCCGTCGCCGCGCCGGTCCTCGTGGACGGTGACGTACCGGAGCCACGCCGACGCCGCGTCCGTACGGTCCTCGTTGAACGAGACGGCACCGACCACGTCCGAGACTGGTTCATCGGCCTCGCGAGCGGCCGGCGGCCAGTCCTCCCGGTCCGCGAGCGCCGCGCCCTGGTAGGCGATCGCCTTCCCCGTGCTGGACATCACGAACTTGCCCGCGTAGCTGAACGCCCGCCAGTCGAGGCGGAGCGTCGGTCCGTCATCGGGGTCGCCGAGCACCGCGTATCGCACGCTCGACCGTTGGCAACCGAGGGCAAAGAGTTGCGTGGCTGGCACCCGGTGCCGAACGTATGCACGACGTGCCGTACTTCGACCGGTTCGCGGGTGTCTACGACCTCGCGATGCCGTCCGCCGACCGGGCGGACATCGAGGCCGGATTCGCACACGCCGAGCGACCCGTCGAGCTGGTCCTCGACGTCGGTGGCGGTAGTGGACGGGTCGCCCGCGCTCTCGATCAGCACGCAGTGGTCGCGGACGCCAGCCGGGGGATGCTCGCCGAGGCCCGGGACCACGGTCTACCGACGCTCCAGACGGACGCCGGGCGACTCGCCGTCCGCGATTCGAGCGTGGACGCCGTCACCATTGTCGACGCGCTCCACCACTTCCCCGACTGGGACGCGGCCGTCGCGGAGGCCAGCCGAGTGCTCCGTCCGGGTGGCGTCCTCGTGGTTCGGGACTTCCACCCGGCGACGGTCCGAGGGCGACTGCTGGTCGCCGTCGAGCACCTCGTCAGCTTCGAATCGTCGTTCGACACCCCCGACGAACTCGCCGCGGGAGTCGCGGCGGCGGGCCTCGACGCCCGCGTCCTCGAGCGCGGGTTCACGTACACGGTGGTCGGCGTCGAACCGGGAGACGGATAATCCCCCGCCGAGAACCGCGCCGTATGAACATCGTCGACGTCGACGCGCGGGCGTTCGTGCGGTTCCTCCCCGGGGACCTGCTGGCCGTCTTCGCGCTCGTTCTGGTCGGAACGATGCAACACGGGTCGCTGACCGCCGAGCGGTACGCCGGCGTCCTGGTCCCGTTCCTCGTCGGCTGGCTGGTCGTCGCGCCGCTGGTCGGCGCCTACGCCTCGGAAGTACTGGAGTCGACGCGCAGCGCGCTCGTGCTGGGCGTCGCGTCGTGGCTTGGCACCGACTTCGTCGGGCAGGTGCTGCGGGGCACCGACTACTTCCCCGGCGAGGCGGACCCCGTGTTCTTCCTCGTCGCGCTGCTGTTCGGCGGACTGTTCGTCGCCGTCACGCGGTTCGCGACGCTCGTCGTCGTCGACCTCACCGGTAACTGAGCCAGGCGGCGACGCCGGCGGCGAGCGCGGCGAACAGCGCGAGCACCGCGAACAGCGTCGGCGGGCCGGCGTACTGGAGGACGCCGCCCGCGATGGCCGCGCCGAGCGCGCCCACGCCGAACACGCCGAGGTAGGTGTAGCCGTAGGAGAGCCCCCGGGTGCCGGCCGGCGTGTAGACGGCGACCGTCGCCTGGTACAGTGGCTGGATGACGAACAGCGTGAACCCGAGGAGCGCGCCGACCACGAGCAGCGGGACGAGACCCACCTCGGACGCCGGGAGGAACGCGAGCGCGAGGACGACGAGCGCGCCGAAGCTGACCGCGATGGCGCGCTCCGTCGAGACGCGGTCCGTGAGTTTACCACCGACGTACTGGCCGAGGACCCCCACCATCAGCAGTCCCGAGTAGGCGTACCGGTAGGGCTCTATCTCGCGGCCGGCGAACTCGACGGGCGCGAACGCGGGGAACTCCGAGAGCACGTTCGGCAGGAAGGTCAACACGCCGCGGTAGTAGAGGCCGTCGAGCATCACGACCAGCAGGATGGCCGCGAACGGCCCGACGAGCAGCAGTTTCGACTCGGCGACGAACTCCGAGAGGGAGCCGACGCCGACGCTGCCCTTCGAGTCGCCGCCGTCGGCTTCCGCCTCCGGGACGGCCGCGCGCTCGTCGAAGCGCACACGGACGGCGACGAGTCCGGCGACGACGGCGGGGGCGGCGAGCACGATGGCGACCGTCCGCCAGTCCGCGACGAGTAACAGCAGCGTGACCGCCAGCGGGCCGAGTGCGATACCGACGTTACCCGCGATGCCGTGGTAGGCGAACGCGTTCCCGCGAGCCTCGACACCGGTGCTAATGAGCGAGAGCCCCGAAGGGTGGTAGACGCTCGCAGCGATCCCCCAGCAGACGAGCGCGAATCCGACGGCGAGAATCGAGGGTGCGAACGAGAGCACGACGAAGGACGCCGCCATGCCGAACAGACAGCCAGCGATGAGGCGGCGGGAACCGAACCGGTCCGAGAGCACACCACCCGGGAGCGCGCCGAGGCCGAACAGGCCGTAGCCGACGGCCACGATGACACCGATGGTCGCCCGGTCGACCGGGAACGCCTCCAGCCACAGCGGGATGAGGATGGGGATAGAGAGTTCGTAGGTGTGGACCATCGCGTGCGCGAGGGAGACGAGGCCGACGATGGCGCGGTCGTTGCGGTTCACTGCGATCGTCTGCATCATCCACGTGGGGCGTTATAGACGTGTCCAAACCGGAGACGGTTCGCGTTATCTGGTGCGTAACGGCCGACGAGCCATAACTTATGCAGTGCATTTCCCAATAGTCCGGGGAACCTTTATTGTGGTTCGGGCACAACAGTAGGACAACCATGACCGGGTACTACGACGCGCTTCTCGTTCTCATTCCGGTCGCGCTCGTCGGCGTCAGCGCCGTTCTCGCGGCGATTGGCGCGGCGAACACGACGGCCGTCACCCTCGGCGGCGTCGTCGCGGCAGGACTGGTTGCACACGGACTCTTCGTCAACGAACCGAGCTCGACCGACGCCGCCCCCGACTCGTCGTACGAACCCGCCGACTGACGCGGCGACCCGGGCGGCCTCAATTCTTAACCCGCTGTCGGACGAATCGACGCACATGACCGAGACGCTGTTCCTCGCCGACGAGGACGTCGCCGACCTCGCCGACCCCGCCGACTACGTCGACGCCGTCCGGGAGGGGTACCGACAGCGCGGCGAGGGTGCGCCAGCGAAACCGCGGACGAAGCTCCTCAACGAGTCACCGCCGGGCATGTTCACCGCGTACGCAGCCGTCCTCCCGGAGACCGGCGCGATGGGGGGCTACATGTACAGCGCCGGGTTCGAGGAGCGGGACGCGTGGTTCGTCACGCCGCTGTTCGACGCGACGACGGGGGAACCGCTCGCCATCGTCGACGGGGCGCGGATGAACCCGTTCAAGACTGGTGCCGTTGGCGCCGTCGGCGTCGACGCACTCGCTCGCGAGGACGCCAACACGCTCGCCGTGATCGGCAGCGGCGCACAGGCACGGGGACAGCTCCGCGCGACGGCGACCGTGCGAGACCTCGACACCGTCTGGGTGTACTCCCCGACGAAGGAGCACCGCGAGTCGTTCGCCGCGGAGATGAACGAGCGGCTCGACGCGTCGGTCGCAGCCGTCGCGTCTAGCGCGGCGGCAGTCGAGGAGGCGGACGTCGTCGTCACCGCAACGAAGGCGAGCGAACCCGTCTTCGACGGCGAGAACCTCGCGGATGGCGCCCACGTCACCGCAATGGGGCAGTACGACCCGAACAAGCGGGAACTGGACGCGGCCACCATCGAGCGCTCCGTCTACGTGCCTGACCTCCGTGAACGCGCGACGCAGGACGCCGGGTCGTTCATCCAGGCGATCGAGGAGGGCGTCGTCACGCCAGACCACGTCCACGCAGAACTCGGCGAGGTGGTCGCCGGACACGCTACGGGACGAGAGTCGCCCGAGGACGTCACCGTCTTCGACAGCGGCGGCACGGGCATCGAGACGGCTGCCGCGGCCTACATGCTCTACGAGCGCGCGGTCGAACGCGGCCGGGGCACCGAGATCGAGTTCGCGCCGGCCAGCGAGGCGCTCACCGGCGAGTAGTCCGAGAGTTTACGTACCAGAGCGGGACCAGGCCCGCCCGTGACCTGAGAACGTGCGTGGAGCGGCCAGCGGGAGTGCGGCGGCACCCTCCACGAGACCGCAGTGAGTGCTCCGGCCAGCCTCGCCCGGAGCGCCCACCGGCCGTCGCCTGTTCGCCCTACACCCACTGCGCGAGGCCGAGTGCCTCCACGAGCGGGATTCCCGCAGCGAGTGCGCCGACCAGGTAGCCGAGGATGGCGCCCCCGTTCAACAGCGGTAGCCCCGCGTGCGCCCGCCCCTCGAACACCATCCGCATCAGGACAAGTAGCCCCATCATCGTCCCGACGATCGCGGTCAGCGCGGCGAGTTCCACGCCGAACACCTCCGGCGTGTCGAGGAAGAACGCGGCACTCGCCACGAGAATCGACGGCATCACGGCGTCGCCGAGGCCGATGAAGTACGCGCCCCGGTCCGGACCCGATTCGTCGCGTTCGCCCTCGGCTGCCGACTCGGCCACCTCCTCGGCGTCCTCGCGGAAGGAGTAGTCGAGCGTCGTCGGGACGACCAGCACGACCGGGAGCCTGAGCTCCATCACGCCGGAGGCGAGCGTCAGCATGTGTTCCGTGCCGTAGACACTGATGGCGTCGTAGACGGCGAGCGCCGTCAGCAACACGATCGCCGGCAGGATGCCGAAACTGATGCCGAACAGCGCCGCGGCACCCATCCCCATGATGGCGCCGGCGCCGTCGATGACCCACCACTCGGGGTAGGCGTACAGCGCGACCACGAGGACGGCCGCGGGGACGTACGCCGCGAGGTTCACGCCCGCGACGTCGACGGCGGGGAGCGCGACACCGAAGACGTAGGACGCGATGAACCCGCTCGTCAGCAGCACGAATCCGCGGAGGATCCACTGGACATCGTACTTGATGACGAGCAGGATCGCAGCCGTGACGACCAGCAGGAAGCCGACGTAGAAGACGCTGTTGAGCGGGTTCTGGGGGTCCTCCGTCGACTGGAGGCCCGCGTCCTCGAACGGTTCGAGGAGCGCGAGCGCGCCGAACTGGACGACGAGAAAGAGGCCGACGACGACGCCGAGCACAGCGACGACGCGGGTCGAGTCATTCATACCCAGGTTCTCTCACCCGCCCCGCTTTGGTGTTGCGACTCGGGCGAACCAGTCACCGGACGTACAGCGTCTGCCCGACGAGCGCCGGCAGGTGGACGCCGCGGTCCGGCGTGACCGAGAGGTACGGCCGTTCGATCGGCCCGAACACGTCCACGACGCGGCCGACCGAGTCCAGGTTCTGGTCGACGACGCTGGCCCCGATGTCCGGGTGCTGCTCGTCGTCGCAGCGCACGACCGCGACGTTCTGTGCGGTTCGCACCACGTCGCCGGCGCGACGCATCAGTCCCGGAGCGCCGTCACGTACGCGGCGACGGCCTGCAGGAGGTCGGACTTCCCGGCGTCGTCGGCGTCCTTAACGAGGACGCGACCCGAGCCCTCCCAGTGGCGCCTGGGGTAGGCGACGTCGCGTTCGACGACGGCGTCGTAGCCGACCTGCTGGACAGCGGTCGCGATCTCGTCGACGGTCGGCTCTTCGACCGCGAGCGAGCTGGGGACGCGACGTCCCTCGCGGCGGGAGAGCGTCGCGTCGAAGTAGGCGGGCCAGATGACGTTCTCGACCATGGCGGAGCGTACCGGTTCACGCGGTTAAATGGTATCGGAGCGTGCCGCGACGGACGGAGCCGCGTTACCGGCGAGCGAGCAGCGCGGCGCCGAGCACGGCGACGACGGCGGCAGGTACGCCGAACCCGGGGACACCGCCGCCGGACTCGTCGTCAGTGGTGTCGGCCGTGGTCGTCGCGTCGGCCGTCGTGGTCGTTGGCGCTGCAGTCGTCGTGGTCGTGGTGTTAGCGTCGGCGTACGCCTCGGGGTGGAACGCCTGGGCCATCTGCGTCATCGGCTCGACGATGCGCGGCGCGGGCTGACTGAGGTGGTTCGTGTCCACGACGACGATGTTCCCCTCCTCCCAGGCGGTCGTGTTCCGGACGACCGAGTCCTGAGGGATGTACGAGCGGGAGTCGTTGCCGAGTTGCTCCGGGGGGACGCTGACGACGACGAACTCGGGGTCCTGCTGGGCGATGAACTCCTCGGAGAGCTGCGGGTACGGCTGGCTGGTGTTCGCCTCGTTGGCGACGTTGTGACCGCCGGCTCTCTCGATTATCTGGCCGACGAAGGTGTTCGGGCCAGCGGTGTAGCCGGCTTCCGTCCCCCAGTAGACGCGGGGTCTCTCCTCGCCAGCGACGGCCTCCTCGACCGTCTGGACGCGGTCGCGCATCTCGGAGACGGTCTCCTCGGCGCCCGCGCACTCGCCGGTGAGCTGGCCGATGAGCTGGGTCTTGTTGTAGATGCTGTCGACGGAGTCGGCCAGTTCGAAGCGGTAGACGGTGATGCCGGCGCCGCGGATCTGCTGGACCGAGTCGTTGTCGATGGTGTTCGGTGCGAGCACCAGGTCGGGGTCCAGGCTGATGACCTGCTCGACGTTCACCGTCGACGGGAAGCCGGAGGTCACGACCTCCCGCGACTCGGCGCCCTCGAGGTAGCCGCCGAACTGCGAGATACCGACGACCTTCTCGCGGCCGCCGATCTCCCACATCGTCTGTGCTGCACTCGGGTTCAACGTGACGACGCGTTCTGGTTCCGCGTCGACAGTGACCTGGTGGTCGCTGGCGTCGGAGTCGGTCAGTGGGAACTCACACTCCAGTGCGCCGCCGTCCTGTGCACCGATGGCGCCGGCGGCACCCGCGGCCGGCACCACCGCACTCAGAATCAGTAGGACTACACCAACTGCAGTTGCAGTTCTGTGCATACACCACCGAGGCCACTAACGCAATAAATATTTGTCTAAAGCAAATACGGTTGTAGTGATGCGCGCGTTCACCCGGGCGAGTCTCTGGACCGCCGCCACCTTCGCCGTCCTCGTGGCAGTCATGCTCGCCAGTGCGACCATGGGCCACGCCTCCATCCCAGTCGACCAGGTGGCCCTCGCGGCCCTGGAGACGGTTGCCGTCCCCACCTCGGTCTCTCCGTTCGTCGACTCGGCGACGCTTCCCGTCGTCGGGTCGCTCCCTTGGCCTGCCATCGACGTGGGCTACAGTTCCCCCCTCCAGTTCGACGTCCCCGGCGAGGCACAGTACATCGTCGGCCAGCTCCGCATGCCCCGTATCGTGCTCGGCGCGACCGTCGGCGCCGCGCTCGCGGTCGCCGGCGCCGTCATGCAGGGGTTCTTCCGCAACCCGATGGCCGACCCCTCTATCATCGGCGTCTCCTCCGGCGCCGCGGTGGGTGCAGTCACCGTCATCGCGTTCCCCGCGCTCCTCCCGTTCGGCGTTCAGGTGGCCGCGTTCGGCGGCGCGCTCGTCGCGGCGTTCGCCGTCTACCTCCTCGCGACACAGGACGGCCACACGCCCGTCGCGACGCTCCTGCTGGCTGGCATCGCCGTCCAGACGTTCCTCGGCGCGGTCACCTCCTTCGTCGTCGTGAAGTCCGGGAAGAGCATCCGCGAGGCGATCTACTGGCTGATGGGGCACCTCAACGGGAGCCGCTGGCACGAGGTCGAACTCGCGCTCCCGACGGTGCTCGTCGGCACGGTAGTCTTGTTCGCGTACGCGCGGGACATGAACGTCCTTCTCGCCGGCGAGGAGGACGCCCACACCCTCGGCGTCGACGTCGAGCGCACGAAGCGACTGCTGCTCGTGGTGGCGAGTGTCGTCACCGCCGCCGCCGTCGCCGTCGCGGGCGTCATCGGCTTCGTCGGTCTCGTCGTCCCGCACGCGATGCGCCTGCTCGTCGGCCCCGACCACCGCGTCCTCCTCCCCACGTCTGCGTTCGCCGGCGGCGCGTTCCTCGTCGTCGCCGACACGTTCGCCCGCACGGGCGCAGCCGAACTCCCCGTCGGCATCGTCACCGCGTTCGTCGGCGCCCCGTTCTTCCTCTACCTGCTCCGCGACCGGGAGGTGCGTGCGCTGTGACCCTCGACGTCCGGGACGTGGACGTGGAGCTGGGCGGCGAACTGATCCTCGACGCCGTCAGCGCGACTGTGGCGGACGGGCGCCTCGTCGGCGTCGTCGGGCCGAACGGCGCGGGGAAGTCGACGCTGCTGCGCGCGATGAACGGCGTCGTCGAACCGGCTGTCGGGACGGTCCTCGTCGACGACGAAGCGGTCGAGGAGCTCTCATCGAAGGCCGCCAGCCGGCGCATCGCCAGCGTCCCCCAGGACACCCACGTCTCCTTCGAGTTCACCGTGCGCCAGACCGTCGAGATGGGGCGCCACCCCCACGTCCCACGGTTCGGTACGGACGACGACCCCGGCGCCGTCGACCGCGCGATGGAGCGCGCGGAGGTCGCGCAGTTCGCGGACCGCGACGTCACCTCGCTGTCCGGCGGCGAGACCCAGCGCGTGCTGTTGGCGCGCGCGCTCGCCCAGCAGGCGCCCGTCCTCCTGCTCGACGAACCGACGGCGAGCCTCGACGTGAACCACCAGATCCGGACGCTCGAACTCGTCCGTGGTCTCGCCGACGACGCCGACCGCGCGGTCGTCGCGGCCATCCACGACCTCGATCTGGCCGCGCGCTACTGCGACGAACTCGTCCTCCTGGCGGACGGTCGGGTCGTCGACTCCGGGCGCCCCGAGGACGTCCTCACCCCCGCCGCGGTGAGAGACGCCTTCGACGCGCGAGTCGCGGTCGGCACGGACCCGACGACGGGCGCGCCCACGGTCACGCCGCTCCCCGACGTCGAGGACGGCGTCGACCGCCGCGTGCACGTTCTCGGCGGCGGTGAGACTGGGGCGCCACTGATTCGCCGCCTCGCGGACGCTGGCGTCGTCGTGACCGTCGGCCCGGTCGTCGAGGGCGACGTCGACCACGAGACGGCCCGCCGGTTCGGCGCGGACGTCGTGACCGTCCCGCCGTTCGCCGGTGCCGACGACGGGGTCGGGCGCGCTCGCGAACTGGTCGACGCTGCCGACGCCGTGGTCGTCGCCGCCGACGCCGCCGGACTCGGGGCGAACCCGGCGCTCCGGCGGCGAGCGGCGAACGCCCTGGTCGTCGGCGACGGACCGACGGGAACCCGGGTCACTCCCGGCGGACTCGTTCCAGCACTCGCCGCCCTCGACGACGAGAGCGGCCAGTTCGCGCTGGCTGACGGCGGTAACGACGAGGAGTGACGCGGCCACGTCGCCTATGTACGTCGGGCCCACAGGTGGGGCCATGATACGTGCGGTGGCGCTGTCGGTGCTGGTCGTCGCGTCGCTCGCTGTCGGTCCCGCCGCCGGGGCGTCGCCGGTCCTCGACGACGCTATCGACTCCTCCGCGGTCGAACAGTCCCGGGCTGCAGACGCGCAGTCGACGGCCGCCCAGCTGACCACCCGGACCATCGAGAAGTCGATCCGGCTCCACCGGACGCCCGGCGAACCCGGTGAGATCGACGTCTCCGCGACCTACGACGTCCCCGACGAACTCACGTCGATGAAGGTGCGACTCCCCGCGGAGGCTCACGACGTGAGGAGCAAGTCGTTCTCGCCGGACGGCGACCGCTACGCCTGGGACGGGAACACAGACCCTGCGACGCTCCGGTTCTCGATACTCGCGAACCAGTCGGCCAGTGGTGCGCGCTCGCCCGCGGTAGCCGCGGACGGAACGTACTCGTTCGCAGACACGGGCGAGTGGGCGCTCGTCACCGTCCCAGGGCTCGGCACGGAGTGGAGCTGGCGGAACGCCGACTCAGTCACGATCACCGAGGACGTCGCCGTCGACGGCCCGGGTTCGACGGGCGGCGAGATAGCCTACCTCGGCGACGTCGAGGAGTACACCCGCACGGCGAACGGCCAGACGTTCACGCTCGTCGTCCCCGAGCGCGCGACGATGGCGGAGCCACCCGGTGACGTCCTCGACGCGCTCGCGGCGGCGTCGAGTCGGCTTCGGGTCGGCGCCCGGGACGAGAACGTCTGGTTCGTCGCCGCGCCGGCGAACGACGACTGGGGCGTCAGGGGCGTCGAGTACGGCGGCAACGACGCCTGGGTACTCGCCGACGCGGCGCTCTCGGACCCGGGGAACGTCTGGCTGCACGAGTACGTCCACACGCGCCAGGACTACACGACGGCGGCCAGTGGACGCTGGACGATGGAGGCGGCCGCCGAGTACTACGCGGCGTCGCTCTCGATGCGTGCCGGTCTCGTCGAGTTCGACTCGTTCCAGCGGTACGTCGGCTACGGCGAGCGCAGTCCGTGGCGCGACGCGACGCTCGCCCGGCCGGAGACGTGGGCCGCCGGCGCGAACTACCTCAAGGGGAGCCTGGTCTGGGGGAGTATCGACCGGCGACTCCGCCTCGAAACCGACAGCGGCGCTACGACCGACGACGTGGTCTGGCGGCTGAACGACCAGGACGGCCCGGTGACGAACGCGGACGTGCTGGACGCCGTGGCCGCGGTGTCCTCGTCGTCGACGCGCGAGTACGCACAGCGGTACACGGAGACCAGCGCGACCCCCGGGATGTGGTCCGAGCGCGAACACGCCGAGGCGTTCGACACGCAGCCCGCGCGCATGCGCTACGACAGTCTGTCGTACGACGTCACGGGGCCGTTCCGCGACGAGTCGGTGGGCGCCCAGCCCACCGTCTACGTCGGCGAGACGCTCACGCTGTCCGCGACGGTGACGAACGACGGTGGCACCGCGGGGACGTACGTCGTGAAACTCACCTTCGACGACGCTCCACTCGCCGAGGCGCGGGGCGAACTCGACCCCACCCAGAGCGACGACGTCCGCCTCCAGCACGAGTTCGCCGAGCCGGGCACGTACAACCTCACGGTCGGCAGGGACACCGTCCAGGTGACAGTCCGGCAACCCGCCGAGCCAGTCGTCGAAAACCTCTCCGTCTCCCCGGCAGCGGTCGCGCCCGGAGCGGACGTCTCTGTCACCGCGACGTTCTCGAACCCGACCGACGACCCCGCGACGGGAACCGTCCCGCTCACCGTGGACGGCCAGCAGGTCGGGAGCTTCGACGTCACGCTCGGGGCCGACGAGTCGGTCACGCGCTCCCGGACGGTCACGCTCGACGAACGGGGGGAGCGCGAACTCGGCGTCGGCGACCTGACCGTCCGCGTCACCGTCGGCGAGTCGGAGGCGCCGGTTCCCGGCTTCGGGGTCGGCGTCGCGCTCGCCGTGCTCGCGCTGACGGGCGTCGGCGCCCTCGCTCGTCGCGAACGTTAACAAGCCGGACCGCCGAACGTCGCCCCGTGAACCGACGCACCCTCGCCGTCGTCGTCCTCGTCGCGCTCGCGGGCTGTTCCGGGTCGCTGGTCGAACAGGAGCCAGCGCCGGACGAACGCACCGCGACGGTTGTCCACGTCGTCGACGGCGACACCCTCGACGTGCGCTTCGCGGACGGTACCGAGGACCGGGTCCGCCTGCTCGGCGTCGACACGCCGGAGGTCCACGGCGACGTGAACCCAGACGAGTTCGAGGGCGTCCCGGACACCGAGGCCGGGCGCGCCTGCCTCCAGACGTGGGGCGAGCGCGCCAGCGGGTTCGCCGACGAACGCCTCGCGGACGCCACCGTCACCGTGACCGTCGACGGCGAGGCCGACCGCCGCGGCGGCTACGACCGCCTGCTCGCGTACGTCACCGTCGAGGGCGACTCGTTCAACCGTGCGCTCCTCGAGGACGGCTACGCGCGACTGTACGACACGGAGTTCTCCCAGCGCGACGCGTTCGCGGCCGCCGAACGGCGGGCGCGCGAGAACGCCACCGGACTCTGGTCCTGCGCCAGCTAAGGCGACCGGGCGCCGACCGGAGCGCCCCCGGCGAGAACCTTTTTCAACGGGTCCGGTGTACGTCGTCCGCATGGCGAGCGACACCGGGGACATCGACGCGCTGCTGGACGACATGCACGAGCGGGCCGCGGCGATGGAGGGCCAGGCCGACCTCCCGCTTGACGAGATGTTCCCGCCGGGTTTCATGCAGCGACACACCCACGACGACTCCATCGACGCGTTCCTCGACGCCTGCGAGTGGGACGTCGACTCCCGCGAGGCGTTCGCGGACGTCCCCCAGGACGAGTTCGACGACTACGTCGCCGGACGGACGCGCTTCGGCGACTGGGACGCGATGGTCGGCCGCGCAGGCGAGGAGTGGATGGCGCGGCAGATGGGGATGGAGCTCTGAGTCCGGGCGGGAGCCGGACGGCCACCGAACGACGAACGGCAGGAGACGGAGCAGATTCCTCGGCGACCAGTTACGTACGAGTGTCGTGAGGACGGGGTGGTCGTGGCACTTCTTCGTCACTCGTCAGGGTCTTCGCCCCCCAGACGGCTGTGAGTATCACTGCGAGCAGCACCCAGTGAGCGTAGTAGAACAGGTCCCCGACCACGACGGTTTCGGAGACGAAGTTCACCCATCCGTGCAACAGGATGATCCCGAGGATGCTGCGCGAGGTGTGGTTGTAGACCCACGTGAACGTCACCGAGAGCGCGACGATTCCGACCATGAACAGCCAGAACCCCGTCGTGGCGAACCCGACACTCTCGGCCTGGAACGACCCCTCGACGAAGAACAGTGGGAGGTGCCAGACCGCCCAGACGACACCCAGGATCAGGCTGGCACTCAACGCCGACCAGTTCATCTGCAGTCGGTCTAGCGCGTAGCCCCGCCAGCCCAGTTCTTCGAGGATGGGCGGGAGCGTCGCGAAGAACAGCGCTGGCAGGATCGCCAGTGGCGTGACGCCGAACTCCTGTACCCCTTCATCCAGCGTGGCGCCTGGGCCACCGAACAGCACGTCCACGACTCCAGCGACGACGGTTACGACGGTTGGGACCAGGAGGATGACGAGGAACCACGCGACCCCGATTCGGCGAACCGACCTGATGCGGTTCCAGAAGTCCGCCCGCCCACGCTCGTCGTAGACGAGGTAGACGAACCCGACACCGGCGGCTCCGGGTCCGGTGAGGCCCACGAGTAGCAGCGCGAGCCCCGCGGCGCTGTCGAAGCGCACCCCGAGGGCGATCGCTGCCAGCCAGAAGCTCCACGTGATGGCGTACGTCACGGCGAAGAACAGCCAGGGGTTCCCCGCGGAGATGGACGTGTCGCCGATCGTCGGACGTGCTGTCTCTCCCATACGACAGTTACTCCCGCCAGGTGCTTAGTTCGACGTCAGTATCGAATCGACCGGCGGATAGCTGTACGGGGGTTCCGCGATACCAGTGTGGATTCCGAGTAGAACGGGAGAACGGATTCGAAGCGTCGTTCCTGAAGCCGGTAAAGGGATTTGAACCCTTGGCCTATTCCTTACGAAGGAATCGCTCTACCAGTCTGAGCTATACCGGCGCACGTCACTTCCTGTGCGCATCCTACCGTAGCCGCATACGAGAAATAAGGCTTGCGAATCACCGGCGGGTGAGACGGGCGTCCACGACGACGTTGAGTTCGTGGGGCGCGTACGACCGCACGGAGCGATGGGTCTCGACGGTCACGTCGTAGGCGGGTTCGGCGGCTTCGCGGATCGCCGCCTCCGCAGGGCCGTACGGGTCGTCCTCGTGCTGGATGTCGTAGAGGTGGAGCACGCAGTCGTCGCCCGCGAGCGCGACGGCGGTGTCGAGGAACTCCTCCGCGGTGTGGGGGAGGTTCATCACGACGCGGTCGGCCCAGTTCTCGTAGTCGCCGGCGAGGTCCCTCACGTCCCCGGCGATGGCGGTGACGCGGTCGGCGACCCCGTTGCGTTCGGCGTTCCGCCGGAGGTAGTGGATGGCGCGCTCGTTGATGTCGGTGGCGACGACGTCGGCGCCCGCGGCGGCCATCGGCACCGCGTATGGGCCGACGCCGGCGAACATGTCGAAAGCCTGCTCTCCCGCGTCGACTTGCTCGACGACGCGGTGGCGTTCGGTCGCGAGGCGCGGCGAGAAGTACACCTCGGCGATGTCGAGTTCGAACTCGCAGCCGTACTCCCGGTGGACCGTCTCAGTACTGGAAGACTCGCCCTGCTCGTCTTCCAACCCTCGTCTCGCCTCGCTCGACTCAGTGCTCTCGCCGGCGAGGACGTCCCAGTCGCGGACGCGCTCGGTGCCCTTGATCTTCGACGCCCGGTTGACCACCGTCCTCGCGCGCACGTCCGACTGGACGATGGCGTCGGCGATACGCTGGGCGCGCTCGGGGTCGTCCTCGTCGACGATGACGACGTCGCCGAGGCGCTCGTAGCTGGGTTCGAAGCCGAGGATGTCCGCGGGGTTCGTCTGCGTGCGGCGCTCGGGCGCGTCGAAGTCGACCACCGCGAGGTCCCCGGGAACGGCCGCTGGGTCGGTGACCGGGATGTAGAGGAAGCCGTCCTCGCCGGTGATGGTGTGGTCGCCGTCGACGAGGTCGGCGTCCGCGAGGCGGCGGCGGGTGGCTTCGCCGTCCTCCGTGGGGACGCGCACGCACGGGACTGGCATCGTGGGTGCTCGGCGCGGCGCGGCCTTACCGGTGTCGCTTCCGCGACGACCGGCGCCGTCGGGCGCTCAGTCGTCGGTGTCGCCCGCTCCGGTGCGGGCGTCGTCGATGCGCGTCCGCTGGTTGTCGGAGAGCGAGAACTCGGTGGCGCCGACGTTCTCGTCGAGTTGGTCTGTCGTGCGCGCGCCGACGATGGGCGTGCAGGTGAACGCCTCGCGCTCGATTAGCCAGCGGAGCGCGACCTGCGCGGGCGTCCGATCGAGTTCGTCGGCGACGTCGCGAATTTCGTCGAGGACCTGCCAGCCGCGCTCGCTCACGTAGTAGTCCGCGAACTGGTCGTCGAGGTCGGCGCGGGAGCCCTCCGGACCGGTGACGCCGCCGCTGTCGTCGCGCTCGTACTTCCCGGTGAGGAAGCCCCCGGCGAGCGGCGAGTACGGACAGACCGCGAGGTCCTGGTCGGCGCAGACGTCGAGGTAGTCGGCGACGTCCTCGCCGGCCGCGGCGTGGAACATCGGCTGGGTCACGTCGAAGCGCGCGTGATCCTCGACGTCGGCGGTCCACAACGCCTTCGTCAGTTTCCAGGCCGCCATCGTGGACGCCCCGAGGTAGTTCACTTTCCCCTCCTCGACCAGGTTCGTGAGCGTGTCCAGCGTCTCCGCGATGGGCGTCTCGTCGTCCCAGCGGTGGATGTAGTAGACGTCGAGGTAGTCCGTGCCGAGGCGGTCGAGGGTCCCGTCTATCTGTCGCCGGATGTGTTTCCGGGAGAGACCGCTGTCGTTCGGACCCTCGCCCATCGAGCCGTACACCTTCGACGCGAGCACGAAGTCCTCGCGGTCGTAGTCCGCGATCCAGTCGCCGATCCACTCCTCGCTGGTGCCCGACGGCGTGCCGTAGACGTTCGCGGTGTCGACGAAGTTGACGCCCTGCTCCCACGCCCGGTCGAGCAGGCGGTGGGCCTCACGTTTCGTGGTCTCGACCTCGCCGCTGTCCGCCTCGCGGCCGAAGCGCCACGTGCCCAGACAGAGCTGCGAGACCTTCGTTCCCGTGTTGCCGAGGGTGACGTACTCCATGTGTGAAGCGTCGTCTGCCACCGGCAAAGTCGTTGGTCCCGCGGCAGTCTCGAAACCCATAGGGTCGCTCGCGAACAACTCCGCCCATGCTCACGTTCGTCGGTCTCGGACTCTACGACGAGCGCTCGGTCACCGTCGCGGGGCGCGACGCTATCGCCGCCGCAGACCGTGCGTTCGCGGAGTTCTACACCAGCAGACTCGTCGGCGCCGACGTCGCCGACCTCGAAGCCTACCACGACACCGACATCGAGGTCCGGGACCGCGCGGGCGTCGAACAGGACCCGGGGCCGATCCTCGACGCCGCCGAGTCGGGGGACGCCGTCTTCCTCACCGCCGGCGACACGATGATATCCACGACGCACGTGGACCTCCGGCTGCGGGCCGAAGAACGCGGTATCGACACCCGCGTCGTCCACGCGCCGACAGCCGAGTCCGCCGCCTCCAGTCTGACGGGGCTCCAGAACTACCGCTTCGGGAAGGCGACGACACTCCCGTTCGAGTGGGCCCACGGCGCCGACGGCGTCCCCGGGTCGGTCGTCGATACCATCGAGGCCAACCGCGAGCGCGGCCTCCACACGCTCTGCTATCTGGACATCAAGGTCGACCACCCGCGAATCGAGGGCGACGAGTACATGACCGCGAGCCACGCCGCCGGCCTGCTCGCCGAACACTGGAATCCGGACGCGCTCGGCGTCGTCGTCGCACGTGCGGGCGCACCGGACGCGACAGTTCGCGCCGCTCCGCTCGAGACACTCGCAGCACTCGACTTCGGCGACCCGCTCCACCTGCTCGTGCTCCCGGGCGACCTCCACCACGTCGAGCGGGACGCGCTGGTCGGCCTCGCGGACGCGCCCGCGGACCTGCTCGAGTAATCAGCTACTGGCCGGGTTCGGCTACCGCAGTTTCTCGAAGACGGTGCTGTTGCAGTTCGAGCAGGAGCGGCGGTTCCGCCGGTAGGTCTTCCCGCAGTTCTCGCACTTCCACTTCGGCTTCAGCGACTCCGGCTTCAGCGACTGGAGCAGTCCCATGTCCCTGGTACGGCGTCGCCGTGGAAAAGGTGTACGAACGCGTGGTTCGTCCGTCAGGCCGACCGGTCCATCGGCGACTCCGCGGGGTCCAGCACCTCGATCTCGTGGCCGTCGGGCGTCTTCGTGAACGCGTAGTTGTAGTCGCAGGACTCGGGGTCGCGGTAGTCGGCGGCCTCACGGGTGAGCAGGTCCTCCCAGTCACCGACCAGGTCGTCGGTGCGGACGGCGAGGTGGCCCCAGTCGTCGCCGTGGTCGTAGCTGCGGCCGTCGTAGTTGTAGGTGAGTTCGACCGCCATCGCCTCGTCGGCGGCGCCCCCGGGTTTCGCGAAGTAGTTCGCGAACGTGTCGGACTCCCAGCGGCCCGTGTGTTCGTACTCGAACTTCCGCGTCCAGAAGCCGAGGTGCTGGTCGGCGTCCTCGACGCGCACCATCGTGTGGTCGAGACTCCACTGCTGGCCGTAGTCGCGCTCGACGAGTTCGACCTCGTGGCCGTCCGGGTCCGTGACGAACGCGTAGGAACCACCGCAGGAGTCGGGGTCGCGGTAGTCCTCGACGCCCTCGTCCATCAGTTGCTCGTAGGCGTCGTAGACGTCCTCGGTGCGCACGGCGATGTGACCGAACGCGTCCCCGAGGTCGTACTCCGCGGTGTCGTGGTTGTACGTGAGTTCGAGGAGCGCGCCCTCGTCGTGGACGTCCTCGGGGCCGAGGTAGACGTTCGTGAACGTCTCGGCCTCCCAGCGCGCGTGTTCGACGTAGTCGAGGTGTGACTGGTACCAGTCCAGTGATTCCTCGAGGTCGCCGACGCGCATCATCGTGTGGTCGAGTACGAAGTCGCTCATGTTCGGACGGTGCACTGCGGCGTCGAAAAGCGTACCGGACGCGGAACGGCGGACCGTCACTCGGCGACGAACAGGTCCGCGTAGCAGACGGCCGCCGCGGTCCACAGCCACAGCGCCCCGAGGGGGACAGCGGTGATGCCGCGCTGGCCGGACAGCGAGACGGAGAGCGAGAGCACGCTGGCGCCCGCGAGCACCAGCAGGCCGACGGTCACGGCCGCGTCGACCCGGTCGACGAGCGCGGTGACGACGGCTCCGGCCCACAGCAGGACCGCGATCGGCCACGCCTGCAGGTGAGCGGGGAAGGCGCCGACGCGGTCGACGTACGTGGGCAGCGACGTGAACGCGAGCGACTCGATACGGAGGAAGCCGACGGAGAAGATGGGGTACCAGCCCGAGGGCCAGGTGACGGCGACCCACGGGAGGAGGCCGGCGAGGACGACCACGCCGACGAGCCGACGGTTCATCTACCGCCGCGCGACGACGCGCAGGATGTCCTCGTCCTGCAGTTCGTGGTCGCGGCCGACCTGCTGTTCGTCGTGTTGCGCGGATGGACCAGTCACGCGCGCGAAGCGGAACCGCTCGTCGAGCGTCCCGCCGAGTTTCCGGAGCGCGTCGTCGACGGTGTCGCCCTCGCGGACGATGAGCGGTTCCTCGTAGTCGACGCCCCGGCCGGGCTTGTCCATGTAGATGCGGATGAGGCCGAGTGCCGCCCAGATGCGTTCTTTCAGCGTCTCGAGGCCCTTCTCCTCCTCCGCGGAGATGAAGATGGCGTCGTCGGGGTCGATGCCCTGTTCGCGGAGGTTCGCCTTCATCGTCTCCGCGTACGACGGGTCGATGAGGTCGACCTTGTTCACCGCGACGAGCGACGGCATGTAGACGCGGTTGTCCATCACGCCGTCGACCAGGCGGTCCACCGAGGGATTGCCGCGGATGGTGACGTTCGCGTTGACGAACCCGCGCTCGCGGAGGATTCCCTTCACCGTGTCCTCGTCGAGGTCCATCTCGCCCGAGGAGTTCACGTCGATGCCGTCCTTGCCCTTCCGCCGGACGTTCACGGTCGGTGGCTCCTCGTCGACGCGGATGTTGACGTTGTACAGTTCCTCGGAGAGGCGCTCGTAGCGGTCGATCTCGAACGCCGACAGCATGAAGATGACGAGGTCGGCGGCGCGGATGACCGAGAGGATCTCCTTCCCGCCGCCGCGGCCGCCGGCGGCGCCCTCGATGAGTCCCGGCACGTCGAGCAACTGGATGTTCGCGCCGCGGTAGTCGAGCATCCCCGGGTTCACGTCGAGGGTCGTGAACTCGTAGGAGCCGACCTCGCTGTCCGCGTTCGTCATCGAGTTGATGAGCGAGGACTTCCCCACCGAGGGGAAGCCGACGAGCGCAACCGTCGCGTCGCCGTGCTGTTCGACGGCGTAGCCGCCACCGCCGCCGCTACCCGCCTCCTGCTTCTCGAGTTTCTCCTTCTTCTCGGCGAGCTTCGCCTTCAGACGGCCGACGTGGGCCTCCGTCGACTTGTTGTACGGCGTACTGGCGATTTCTTCTTCGAGCGATTCGATCTCCTCCTCGATACCCATTGTCCGAGGCTACGATGCTAGTGCCGAAAAGCGCTTTCCTCCGCGCCCGCCGGCGTTGCTTTCGACACGTTAATAGTTCGTCTCAAAGCACAGCGTAGTAATGGCCGACCCCTCCACCTTCCGCGACAGCACCCAGATCGTGCTGCCGGCTGCCACAGTGGAGGGGTTCCGCGAAGACCTCGAGGCGGAGTTCGTCGTCACCGTCTTCGAACCGGAGGACAGCGACCTGGTCCGCATCATCGGGAGCCCGGTCGTCATCAAGAAGGTCAACGACTACCTCACGCGGCAGGGAATCAGTCTCCCCTGAAAAGAAAGGGTTAAAACTGCGGCGACGGTTCTTCTGGGTATGGCTGAGACGATAGAAGTGCTCGTACCCGGCGGTCAGGCCGATCCCGGCCCACCGCTCGGTCCCGAGCTCGGACCTACTCCCGTGGACGTGCAGGGCGTCGTCGCAGAAATCAACGACCAGACAGAGGCGTTCGACGGGACCGAGGTCCCCGTCACCGTCGAGTACGAGGAGGACGGCTCCTTCAGCATCGAGGTGGGTGTCCCCCCGACGGCCGCGCTCATCAAGGACGAGGCGGGCTTCGAAACCGGCTCCGGCGAACCCCAGGAGACGTTCGTCGCCGACCTCTCCATCGAGCAGCTGAAGAAGATCGCCGAGCAGAAGAAACCCGACCTGCTCTCCTACGACACGCGCAACGCCGCCAAGGAGGTCGCGGGCACCTGCGCCTCCCTCGGCGTCACCATCGAGGGCGAGGACGCACGGACGTTCAAGCAGCGCGTCGCGAACGGCGACTACGACGAAGTGCTGGGCGCGGAAGAAGCCGCGGCGTAAGCCTGGTACCCGATCGCGGTTCGCAGTTCTCCGGTTCACCGTCGCTGACCAGTCAGTTTCCCGTCTTCACGGCGACGAAGCGGAGCCGACGGTAGTCCGCGGTCCAGGCGCCGTCCGCGAAGTACTCGGCCCGCAGTTCGTCCTCGACGGCGGCGACGACGTCGTCCAGTTCCGACGCCGGCACGGGGGCGAGCAGACTGTCGCCGAACATCTCCAGCCACGCGGCCAGGCCGTCCTCGCCGTCGTCGAGTTCCGTGGGTCGGTCGAACAGGACGGCGTAGCGAACCTCGAACCCGTGGGTCTCGAGCAGGGACGCGTACTCTCCCACGGACGGGAAGTACCACGGGTGGCTCCGCTCGTAGCCACGGCGCTCCAGTTCCGCGAACACCGCGTCGACGATGGCGCTGACGTTTCCGGTCCCGCCGAGTTCCGCGACGAACCGGCCGCCAGGGTGTAGCACCGAGGCGACCGACTCCAGGACGCTGTCCTGGTCGGGGATCCAGTGGAGGGCGGCGTTCGAGAACACCGCGTCGAACGACTCGTCGAACGCCAGGTCCCGGGCGTCGCCGTGGACGAACTCGTGGTCGGGGTACGCCGAGCGCGCCTCCGCGAGCATCGCCTCGGCGTTGTCGACACCAACGACGTCGGCCCCCGAGTCGGCGATGGCGTCGGTGAGGTGGCCGGTGCCGCAGCCGACGTCGAGGACGCGCTCGCCGGCCTGCGGATCGAGCAGCGAGACGACCGCCTCGCCGTACTCGAAGACGAACGAGTGGCTCCCGTCGTACGTCTCGGTGTTCCACTGGTTGGGCTGGGCGTCGGGCGAACGCGTCATCTCTACCCGGAGCCATCGCGGTCGGTCGGGATTACTCCACCGCTCGGACGCACGCTTGCCGGTCGAACCGTGTGCGAACCGGCAGGCTGAACCGACTGGCCGGGAGCAGGTGTTTCAGACGCGCTCACGCCGTGAGAGCGCCGCAGGCGGCTCGAGACTGGTTCGACGGTTTTAAGGCCGGCATCCACCTCTGTCGAAGCGAGACAGGCGTAGCCTGTTTCACTGACCCGTAGGAGATCTGGCCTTCACAGGGTCGACGCACTACGGAGGTGAAAGATGGCAGACAACGATATCCAAGAGGCGGTAGCTCGCGCACTCGACGAGGCCCCAGAGCGGAACTTCCGTGAGACGGTGGACCTCGCGATCAACCTGCGCGACCTCGACCTCAACGACCCGTCGAATCGAGTCGACGAGGGCGTCGTGCTGCCGTCGGGTACCGGTCAGGAGACGAAGATCGTGGTCTTCGCAGAGGGCGAGACCGCGGTTCGCGCCGAGGAGGTCGCAGACGAGGTTCTCGACGGAGACGACCTCGCGGACCTCGCAGACGACACCGACGCCGCGAAGGACCTCGCTGACGACACCGAGTTCTTCGTGGCGGAAGCATCCATGATGCAGGACATCGCGGGTGCACTCGGTCAAGTTCTCGGCCCGCGCGGCAAGATGCCGACGCCGCTCCAGCCCGACGACGACGTCGTCGAGACAGTAAATCGAATGAAGAACACCGTGCAGCTTCGCAGCCGCGACCGTCGCACGTTCCACACGCGCGTCGGTGCGGAGGACATGTCCGCCGAGGACATCGCGAGCAACATCGACGTGATCCTGCGTCGCCTGCACGCGGACCTCGAGAAGGGGCCCCTCAACATCGACGGCGTCTACGTCAAGACGACGATGGGGCCCGCCGTGGAGGTGGCCTGATATGTCCGCAGAAGAGCGCACGACGGACCACATCCCCGAGTGGAAACAGGAAGAGGTCGGCGCGCTCGTCGACCTCCTCGAACAGTACGACAGCGTGGGTGTCGTGAGCGTCACGGGCATCCCAAGCAAGCAGCTCCAGGACATGCGCCGCGGCCTCCACGGCTCGGCGGCCCTGCGCATGAGCCGCAACACGCTGCTCGTTCGCGCGCTCGAAGAGGTCGACGACGGCCTCGAAGAGCTCACCCAGTACATCTCGGGTGAGGTCGGACTGGTCGCCACGAACGACAACCCGTTCGGGCTGTTCAAGCAGCTCGAGGCGTCGAAGACGCCGGCACCGATCAACGCCGGCGAGGTCGCCCCGAACGACATCGTCATCCCAGAGGGTGACACGGGCATCGACCCGGGTCCGTTCGTCGGCGAACTCCAGACCATCGGCGCGAACGCGCGCATCCAGGAGGGCTCCATCCAGGTGCTCGAGGACTCCGTCGTCACCGAGGAAGGTGAGACGGTGTCCACGGACGTGGCCAACGTCCTCGCGGAACTCGGCATCGAGCCGAAGGAAGTCGGCCTCGACCTGCGCGGCGTCTTCTCCGAGGGCGTCCTGTTCACGCCAGACGAACTGGAGATCGACGTCGAGGAGTACCGCGCGGACATCCAGTCCGCTGTGGCCTCGGCCCGCAACCTCTCGATCAACGCGGAGTACCCGACGGCGCAGACCGTCGGCGCGCTGCTCGCGAAGGGCAGCGGCGAGGCGAAGAGCCTCGGCCTCCAGGCGGCCATCGAGAGCCCGGACCTCGCCGAGGACCTCGTCAGCAAGGCGGACGCGCAGGTTCGCGCGCTCGCCGCGCAGATCGACGACGACGAGGCGCTCCCGGAGGAGCTCCGCGATATCGAAGCGCCCGCTGCGCCCGCTGAGGGCGACAGCGACGAGGAGGAAGCACAGAGCGACAAAGAAGAAACTGAATCCGAGGCAGACGCCGACGACTCCGACGACGACGACGGAGACTCCGGCGCCGAAGGCCTCGGGGAGATGTTCGGATAACAATGGAGTACGTTTACGCAGCACTCATCCTGAACGAGACTGGTGAAGAGCTCAACGAAGAAAACATCACTGGCGTCCTCGAGGCCGCCGGTGTCGATGTCGAGGAGTCCCGCGTCAAGGCGCTCGTCGCCGCGCTCGAGGACGTCGACATCGAGGAGGCCGTCGAACAGGCCGCCGCCGCACCCGCCGCGGGCGCCGCGCCCGCCGGTGGTCCCGCGGAGGCCGACGAGGCCGAAGCGGAGGAAGCCGACGAGGAACCCGAAGCGGAAGCAGAGGACGAGGACGACGACGAGGAAGAAGAGGCCAGCGGCGAAGGTCTCGGCGACCTCTTCGGCTAACTCGGTTCCACACAGTACACCGTTCTTTTTGCGCCACACTGCGTAGCGACGCGTCCGTTTCCGCGTGATGCCGTCCGTAGCGACGCGTAGGTTGAAGTGCGAGTCCGGGACCAACTCGCCCCGATGGACGTTGCCGGGGTGCGCGTGTTCGTCGGGCCGGGAGCGACAGCGGCGGCGGTGGCGGCCGTCTCGACGGGCATCCTGCTCGGGACGTGCTCCGGCCTCGTTCCGGGGTTGCACGTCAACACACTGGCGCTCCTTCTGGCCGCCGCGGCACCCGCAGTGCCGGGACCGCCCCACCTCGTCGGTGCGGCGTTGCTCGCCGCGGGGGTGACCCACTCGTTCCTCGACGTCGTGCCGACGCTCGCTCTCGGCGTCCCGGACCCGGCGATGGCCGTCAGTGCGCTCCCCGGACACAAACTCGTGATGGGTGGACGGGGGCGGGAGGCGCTGCGCATCTCCGCACTCGGGAGTGGCGTCGCCGTCGCCTTCGTGCTCGGCGTCCCGGTGACGTGGGTCGCCAACCGCGTCGCACCGCTCGTCTACGCCCACCTGACCGTGGTGGTCGGGGCGCTGCTCGTGTTCCTGCTCGCCCGCGAGACGTCGTGGCGGGCACGCGGCGGCGGCGTCCTGGCCGTCGTCGCCAGTGGTGCCCTCGGCGTCGTCGCGCTCCCGATGGACCCGTCGGGCGTCGTGCCGACCGGCGACGTGCTGGCGCCGCTGTTCGCGGGCCTGTTCGGCGCGCCAGTGTTGCTCGCGGCCTACCGCGGTGCTGGCGTCCCCGAGCAGGACGACCCCGTGGTCGCCGACAGTCCGCGCGACGTCGTCGAACCCGGGGTGGCGGGCAGTCTCGCGGGCGCCGCCGTCGCGTACGTCCCCGGCGTCTCCGGCGCCATCGCCGCCATCTTCGCGCTGGAGGCCACCCGAACGGACGGCGACAGGGCGTTCGTCGCGGCGCTCTCGGGGGTGAACACGGCAAACACCGTGTTCGCGCTGTACGCGCTGTTCGCCCTCGGCGACCCGCACACGGGGGTGCTGGTCGCGTTCGAGCGGGCGGAACTCCCGCGGACGCTCCCGCTGTTGCTCGCGAGCGTCGCGCTGGCGGCCGTCGTCGGCGCCGTCCTCGTCCCCGTAGTCGGGGACCGCTACTTCCGCCTGGTTCGCGCCGTCGACCACCGGCGACTCACGGTCGCCGTCTGCGTCCTCCTGGTGGTCCTGTCGTGGCTGTTCGCGGGGGCAGTGGGTGTCGCGTTGCTGGTGGCGGCGACGCTGGTCGGGTTGATTCCACCGCGGTTCGGCGCGCGCCGCGTCCACCTGATGGCCGTCCTCCTCGTGCCCATCGCGCTCTGACTGGAGCGCCGAGTTGGGCGGCCCTACGCCGCCGGCGACGGGCGAAGGCTGGCGTTTCGAGGCGTACGTCGTTCATACCAATGGTGGGCGCCCTGCAACAGTCGCCCGGCATGACTGCTGTCAAGATCATCAAAGTGCTGGGTACCTCCGACGAGTCCTGGGAACGCGCGGCCGAGAACGCCGTCGAACAGGCGAGCAACACCGTCGAGAACATCAGCGGGATAGAGGTGGAGGACTGGACCGCGAACGTGGAGAACGGGACCGTCACCAACTACAAGGCGACCGTGGAGATCGCGTTCCCGGTGAAGGAGTCCGGGGAGTGAGGGGGTAGCGACAGCGGGTGAGTGACCGGGGTCAGACCATCGTCTCGAGGTCGCAGATGGCCGACTCCTCGACGACCATGAACGCGTCCTCGCGGAGCATGTCCTCGTCCTCCGGCAGGACGAGCACCTGTGGCCGACCGCCGGCGGTGGTCTCGATCACGTCGAGTTCGATGATCTCGTAGTCGAGGTCGTTCGACGGGTCGGGGTCCGGGGAGACTTCCTTCCAGTCGGTAGCCGATAGCGACGCCATCGTCAGACGTCCCGGTAGATGGCGACCTCGGCGTCGCCGTTCACAGTCACGTTCTCGACTTCGCCGCTGAAGCGGTAGGAGTCGACGCCGCTGCCGACGATGCCGACGACCTGACCGTCGTTGGCGATGTCCTCCAGTTCGTCCCACTCGTTACCGTCGCTGGTGACGACGGTCGCGGTCGCGTCCCGGGTGACGTCCCCGGAGACCGTGAACGTGTACGTCGACGCAGCCGTCTTGTCGCGGGCGAACACGGAGACGCGGTGCGGGAGGGTGTCGTCTGTGCTGCCACCCGTACTGCCGCCGGTGTCCGTGCTGTCGTCGGTGGTCGTGTCGTCTGTCGAGTCGTCGGTCGTCTTCCCCGTCGACTCGTCGTAGATGGTCGCCCCTTCGGCGACGAGTTCCTCGAACGTCGTCGTGACGCCGTTGAGCGCGACGGTGTAGTCGTAGCCGTCGTCGAGCGCGTAGTCGACGACCCGGCCGTTGAACCGGAAGGAGTCGAGCTCGTCCGGCCCGAGGTTGTTGACGTCGATCTTCGTGGTCCCGTCGGACTGCGCCGTGATGCCGTCGTTGGACTCCGCGTCCTCGCCGAGCGCGGCTTCACCACTCACGACGACGTCGAGGTCGAAGTCGCCGGGGACCGCGTCGCTGGAGACGGGGTTCTCGGGGTCGCCGTGGAGCACCAGTGTGTGCTCGTACTCGGTCGTGGTGTTGTCGTCGGTCGGTTCCTGGGTGCTACCGCCACTACCGCTCCCGAAAGGGCCGACGTCGGAGCCGACACCCTCGATCTCGTCGGCGACCGCGTAGCCGGTGATCTCCGACGGCAGGGGCACGGTGACCTCCTTGTCGGTGAGTCCGTTGCCGGAGTAGTCCGGCTGGATGCCGCGGTTGCCCGAACCGGAGAACGTGCAGTCCTCGATGGTGACGTTGCAGTCGCCGCCGGTCTTGTCGCGGACGACCCAGCCGTCGCTGTCGTTGTGGAAGTGGCAGTTCCGGATTTCGACGTTGGCGCCGGGCGCCTCGTCGTGGATCTCGACCAGGTCCGCCGTGCCCTCGACGTCGAGGTAGACGACGTAGCAGTTCTCGATGACGAAGTTACCCGGGTAGCGCATCCGGATGCCGCGGGCGTACGAGCCAGCTTCGTAGTCGCTGCGCGTCTTCTGGGTCACGGCGACCAGGCAGTTCCGGATGTACGTCGTGTGGTCCATCGGGTTCGACGTCCCGGCGCTCTCTCTGTGACCGACACGGATGTTGGCGATGTTGTTGTTGACGGCGGCGACGTTCTCGTAGGTCGCCGGTGCCTTGTCGGTGTACGCACCGTTGTTCGCCATCCACGCGATCGCGGAGTTCCGGACGGTCGTCCGCTCGCTGCCACCGTCGGGGTGGTAGAACGCGCGGTCCTCGCCCTGGCCACCGCCCTCCGGCCAGACGAAGCCGTCGACGACGCTACCGGGGTAGAGGTTGAGGCCCGCCTTCGACTGCGGGTTGTCGCCGCGGACCACGATGTTCTCGAGGGTGCCGCGGACGGAGCCGTCCATGGTACCCGATTCGAGGTTCCAGACGACGTCGCCGGGGTTGCCCTCGCCGACGAGCGAGTCGCCGGAGCCGACGTCCACGCCCGAGCCGCTCCAGGAGTACTCGCCGGCGGGGATGGTGACGTTACCGCTCTGGTCGAGGTACTGCTCGACGTCCCCGGCAGCCTTCGCGTTGCCGAGTAAGGTCGCGCTACCGCCGATTGCGGCGGCAGCACCGACTGTCTTGATGAACGTCCGTCGGCTCGTAGAGGGAGGTTTCTCGTTGCTCGCGTCGGTAGAGGTCTCCTTCTGTGTCTCGTCGTCGTTGTGGCGTTTCGCCATGGACCGGTAGAAAGTGGTTACTCAAAAAGGGATTCTGACGGAGTAGCCGTCCGACGGTAGTAGGATACCAATACTTGCGGACAGATGCGTACGAGATAGTTACCAGATAGTCACCGACTACTGGTTTCGGGCGGTAGATACCCCTTACCCATCATCGGTGCCCGCACGAATTACTGGAAAGCCCCAGTTACCGTCAACAGGCGGAGGTTACTCGTGGTGTACGACTACGGCGGGCCGCACGAATTCGTGGGTAAGAGGTGCTTAACGAGGCCTAGGACGCTATTTAGGCCCCGGCAACTCCCGGAGAGTGACCGGCGACGGTCGCGAACACCAGTAGGACAGGGTGAGCAGGTGGCAGACGCGTCGGCTCGTCTCGACGAGCTCCAGAGCGTCGAGCGAGCCCCGCGTCGAGTCGCTGGCGGCCACCGAGGATCCACTGGAGTGCTCGACAGGCGACGCGGGTGCGGAACCACTCACTGGTGCACACCAGGCCGACGCAGTCCCGCAGGTGGCGGCGTGGACAGCGACGAGCAGTAGACCTGCGCGCAGCGAGCCGAAGTTCGTGCAGGAACGGGTCCGTACTGCGGACGGGGACGACGAACGCAGGTTCGATGATGTACAGGGAGCTACAGTTGTCCGTTCTGCGTGCCTGGGCGAGTCGGTTCGACCTACGTCCAGATCTCGATGACTCCCGCGCCGGTGATGCGGACGTCGACTCCCTCGTACGTGAACGAGAGTTCGAGGCGCGGGGAGTCGGAGTTGGCCAGCAGGGCGTCCAGTGCGTCCGCGTCGACGCTGTGCTGCAGTGGGTCGAGGTCCGTCTGCTGTTTCCCGGTCGCTTCCGCAACTGCCTCCGCAACCGCCGTGCTCGGGTTCCCGTAAGAGGTCCAGTCCGACCGGAAGATGCCCGTGTCAGGTTCTGAACTCGTCGTATCTCGGGATACGTTCTTATCAGATGGCATGGAGTTCGTGGGCGCTGCCTGAGGTTTTGCTTCGGGGGTTAAATAATCGGTGGATTCTGGCAGAGAGTTCGCCTTGTGGGCGCCTGCACCCCGCAGAGCGCCGAACTCACGGCGACCGACAGCGGCGACCTACCAGAACGACTGCACGTCGGAGCCCCGGCCACCTCGCGGATCACCTCGACGGCAGCCGATCGACCGCCAGCCGACCCGGCCGCGACACACCCCGGAGTGCGTGTCGGTCATCGGCGTCTGGGAGCTGCGGCGCCGGTGATACTCGCCGGAGCGTTCGCTGGGACACCGCTGTGCCCTGGCGAAAGAGTCAGTTTTCTAACTGTCTGTCGCCCCGGAGGACCTCCGTCGTAGTGGGACTCCAGGTCCCCGGTCGCCCGGGCTGGTGTTCGACGTGGTCACTACGTGTCCGAGGTGTAGGCGACGGCGAGAGAACGGAGGTGGGCGCACGAGGCTGGCTGTCGCGGTTCACCGGGACGACGGGTGGTTGGACCCCCGGTGGGCCGACATCCTCGTAGCAGCCCGGTCAGACGGCCGACGGGGAGTCGGCGGCAGGCGTCGTCACTCGCTCCACGCAAGCGGCGACTCGGACCGGCTCTGTGAGTTCGACGCGGCGCCGTCGTCGAGCTCCGCGTTCGGCACGCAGTCCATACAGTTGTGGACCGAGTCCTGGTTGTCACCGAACACTCGAGCGAACTGGACTGTCACGTGACTCCCGCAGTTTCTACACTTTGGCATCGTTGATGTACGCACAGGCCACGGATTTGGTTATACACCTCCTTCGCACCGGGGGCGGTCCGTTAGGCTCACGCCGGACGTAACCCCTCCCGCGTAGCGGTGCTGTACGGCCCTCTCGGTGCTCGAGAGGCTGCGTTACCCGCCAGGTAACGGAGCCGTCAGCCCGCCGACTGAAAGCCACGCTTACTGCAGGAGGTGGGCCGCCGGTCAGCGAGACAGGACGACCTCGCCGCAGTCGTGCGATTATGACCGCCCGTTCGCGGCCATCGCCCGCGTAGACGCAGTATTACAATGCGACCGCCCGGCGTGAACGTGACCGGTGACGTCGCCGGACAGCGGCGGCCCGTCACCTGATTAGCCATGGTACGCGAGTTCAACGCCGACGACGAGGGGAAGAAAGTGGTAACGAACGACGGCGACACCGTCGGATCGATCGAGCAGGTAGACGGTGGCACCGCGCACGTCAAGCCGGACAGTGACCTGTCGACGAGCATCCGGCAGCGCCTGGGGTGGGCGAAAGACGACCAGGACATGTTCACGCTCGACCACGCGCACGTGCGCTCGTTCACCGGCGACGAAGTGTACTTGAAGGACTGAACAGTCAGGCGCTGTCGGCGCGGACCGCGGCCTCGATGCCGTCGAGGTGGCCGTAGCCGACGACGGCGACGACCGACGACTCTTTTCGCAGCGCGGCGAGCCGACGACCCATGAATCGCTCCCGCGTCGCGTCGAGGATGCGGGTCGCCTGTGGCGGGTCGAACGCGCGGAGCAGTGTACTGCTGCGCTTGAGGTGCGCGCTCTCGTGGGCGGCCTGCTCGTCGGGCGATGCCGACGGCGCGCAGTCGTACGTGCGCGTCCGCTCGAAGCCGCTGCCGACCCACCGGTCGGGGACGCCCGCCTCGCGCAGGCGACCGAGCGCGGTGTGGGTGACGAACCGGCCGAACCCGTAGACCGCGCGGGCGGCCGTGTCCAGGTCGGGGTCGGCGGCCCGCAGTTCCGAGAGGAGTGTGCCGACGGACCGGCGACCGGGGACGTCGACGCCCACGATCTCGTCCGCGGTCGTGGCGTCTATCGCGCCCGCCATCTCGCCGCCCTCGTCGCCACCCGCGGCAGCGTACGATTCGAACAGCCCCACCAGCACGTTCGGCAACTCGAGTGCGAGCGTCCCGGGTTCGAGTTCGGCCGCGACGGTTCGCGCGCGGTAGACGCTCGCCGGGTGGTCGTGGGCGACGCCGACGACGACGACCGGGTGGTCGCCGTCCGCGGCGGGAATAACTCGAACGTACTGCTCGTCGAGTCGGGGGTCGGCTGCGAAAATCTCCCGGAGCTGTCTGCGGGTTTCTGGCTGTTCGTCTGTCACGGTTCACCAGCCGTCGATTGGACCATCTTACCGTCGTTACAGGCCGAGTCTACTTACGTTGCGCGCGACCTAACAGCTACCTAACAAAGCGCCGCTGGCCCGGACTGGACGACGATGCCCGCAAACAGCCCCTTCGAGGACATCGAACGCATCGTTGACGAGATGCAGCGACGACTCGACGAGACGTCCGTCGGCGGACAGTCGGTCGGGAACCAGCCGAGCCTCGACGTGGTCGAGTACGACGAAGAGTTCGTCGTCACCGTGGACCTCCCGGGGTTCGAGGCCGAGGACGTGAGCGTGGAACTCGTCGGCCGGACGCTCGCCGTGGAGGCCGAGCAGACCCACGACGAGACGGTCGAGGAGGACGACGGTCGGTTCATCCGCCAGGAGCGCTCCCGGAGCACGTCGACCCAGCAGGTGGAGTTTCCCGCGCGCGTGCACGAAGCCGGGGCGATCGCGTCGATGCACAACGGCGTGCTCACCGTCACGGTGCCGAAGACCGACCCGGACCAGGGCGGCACCCGCGTCGAGATCGAGTGATCGCGGCGCGACGACGGAGCGCGTCTCCCGGCAGAAATCGCGAGTACAGGCTCCGCTTACTCCACGGAACCGCTCCATAACAATCCCTGTCCGCTAGCATCGTTCTACCATCACTATGAATCGTCGGGCGGTCCTCTCCAGCATCGGCACTGCCGCACTCGTCGCTGTCGCCGGGTGTGGGAGTTCGAACGACGACAGGTCGACACCCGAAGGCGACTCGACGCCGACCGGCGGGACGGGTGGCCCTCCGTCGCGACCGCCGGGCAGCGAACAGTACCCCCAGGCCATCGCCGACGAGTTCGGGTTCGAGAACGTCGTGAACTTCGCCGAGGTGGGTGCCGACCAGACGGGCAACCGGGCCGCGGACGACCTCTTCGAGGAACATCTGACTGACAACCAGCTGCTCTACCTGCCGCCCGGTCGATACCAGATCGACGACACGATGATGTTCGGCGGTGACGGCAGCAAGCGCCTCGGCCTGGTCGGCGAGAACGCGACCATCGTGCCACCGGACGGGTTCGAGAGCGTCCTGTTCGGCTTCGGCTACCCGTCGCCGCTCTCCGAACTGCTGGTCGAGGGGCTCACGTTCGACTGTACCGCGAGGAACACGGGCGCCCGCCCCTTCTTCGTGAGTGCCGACGACCGGGTCGTCGCGAAGAACCTCACCGTTCGCGGGGAGATCGACGTCAATCAGGACCTCCTGCGGTTCGACGTCACGAGCAAGTCGGGACAGGCGCTCGTCAAGAACATCAACCTCCCCGACGGCGCCGTCCCCGGGACCGGTGTCACCGGCATGGAGGTCGGCGACAAGAACCACGGCGACCTCCGGTTCGAGGACTGCCACGTCGCCGGCTTCCCGGACAACGGCCTCTACGCGAACCCACCGGAGGGGTCGGTCGAGGTGCTCGGCGGGACGTTCCTCAACAACGGCGTCGCGGGCGTGCGCATCGAAACCGCCAACGAGAGCGTCGTCCGTGGCGTACACGTCCGCTGCGACGACGCCTCGGGCGCCGGCGAGAACATGCGGGGGATCCGTCTCCGGAGCGGCAAGTCGCTGCTCGTCGAGGACTGCCTCGTGGAACTGCTCGACGTCACGACGAGCGACGGTGCGGTGACGTTCTCCTCGGAACTCGGCTCCGCGACGGTCCGCAACTGTCAGATCCAGGTCGACGCCGACAACGTCAACGCGGTCCGCATCAAGGAGCCGGAAGGCGGTGGCTCCGAGCGGGGACCGTTCCGCTGCGAGAACGTCGTCATCAGGGGCACGGCCGCCGGAGCCGAGGCGATACAGGCGGCCAACCGGGACGGTTGCAAGTTCGACAACGTCTGCGTCCACCAGACCGGCAAGGACCGGGACGGTCTCGTCGCGGACAACGTCGGTGGGGAAGTCCAGAACACGTACATCTCCGTCACTGGCGACCCGATTTCCTCCGTGAACTCCGCGATTACCCGGACGAACGTCGACATGAACCGACAGCCGGAGGAGACCAGCGCGGACATCGAACGCTACTGCGGCGCCGTCGACGGAACCGCCGACAAATCCCTCCCGAACCGGGAGTAACCGACTCCGTACTCCGTTCACCGCCACCACCCCGAAATCGCCATCAGGCGCGGTCTAACGCCTCACAAGCGCGTCTATAACAATGGGACGTTCGCGGGATAAACCGACAACCGCCACCGGCGGTGTCGACAATGTCTCCACGCAACAATCATATCCGAACCGCCCGGCCGAACCGAACCACGAGCCGCTCGTCGACCGCTGAGCGGCCCCACGGGGGAGGAGGAGTGCGATGACTGACGCCGCGTTCGGTCCCGAGGCCGACGTCCACCCGGACGCGACGCTCGGCGAGCGCGACGAGGGAGAGCCGACCATCGGCGAGAGCCCGACCATCCGTCGCGGCACCGTCGTCTACGCGGACGTCGAGATCGGCGACCGGTTCACGACCGGCCACGACGTCCTCGTACGCGAGGACACCACGATCGGCGACGACGTCCTCGTCGGCACGAAGGCCGTCATCGACGGCGCCTGCACCATCGGCGACGGCACGCGGCTCCAGACTGGTGTCTACCTCCCCGCGAACACGACCGTCGGCGACCGGGTGTTCTTCGGTCCCCACGCCGTACTCACGAACGACCCGTACCCGCTGCGAACGGCGACGGAGCTCGTGGGACCGACCATCGAGGACGACGCCTCCATCGGCGCGAACGCGACAATCCTCCCTGGCGTCACCGTCGGAGAGGGCGCGTTCGTCGCCGCGAACGCCGTCGTCACCGAGGACGTCCCGCCGGAGACGCTAGCGGTCGGTGCGCCGGCCGTCCACGAACCGCTCCCGGAGGAGCTCGAAGGGGGGAACGCGAGCCGATGATCCCGATCGCCGCCCCCGACGTCGGCGCCGCCGAGCGCGAGCGCGTCGTCGAGGTGCTCGAGGACGGACAGCTCGCCGACGGCCCGGTAGTCCGGGAGTTCGAGGCCGAGTTCGCCGACTTCTGTGGCGCCGAGCGTGCCGTCGCCACGACGAACGGCACCACCGCGCTCCACGCGACGCTGGAGGCGCTGGGCGTCGGCCCCGGGGACACGGTCGTGACGACGCCGTTCTCGTTCATCGCGAGCGCCAACGCCGTCCGACTCGCGGGCGCCGAACCGGTGTTCGCCGACGTCGAACCCGAGACACTCACCCTCGACCCCGATGCCGTCAAGGACGCCGTCTGCCGCCGTGACGACGTCGCCGCGATTCTCGCGGTCCATCTCTACGGCATGCCCGCGGAGATGCGAGAGCTCCGGGACATCGCCGACGACCACGGCCTCGCGCTCGTTGAGGACGCCGCGCAGGCCCACGGCGCGGAGTACCGCGGCGAACCCGTCGGCACGCTCGGCGACGCTGCGTGCTTCTCCTTCTACCCGACGAAGAACATGACCTCCGGCGAGGGTGGGATGGTGACGACGAACCACGCGGCGCTCGCCGACCGCGTCCGCCGCTTCTGCGACCACGGCCGCACGTCGGGGTACGACCACGCCGACGTCGGCCACAACTTCCGGATGACGAGTCTCTGTGGCGCCATCGGGCGGGCACAGCTCCGGAAGCTCTCGGAGTACAACGTCGCGCGCCGCGGCAACGCTGCCTACCTCAGCGACCGCCTGGCCGACACGAGCGTCGAGACGCCCACCGAACCCCGCGACCGGCGTTCGGTCTACCACCAGTACACCGTCCGCTCCGACGACCGCGACGGATTGAAGGCCCACCTCGCCGACGCGGGGGTCCAGACAGGCGTCTACTACCCGACCCCGATCCACCAGCAGGAGGCGTACGCCGACGTGCGAGCCGACCTGCCGGTCGCGGAACGGGCCGCCGAGCGCGTCCTCTCCCTCCCGGTCCACCCCGCGCTGTCCGTCGAGGACCTGGACGACATCGCCGCCGCCGTCGAATCGTTCGACGCACAACCCGCACCGACCGACGTCGCCGAAACCGGCGTGATGGACTCGTGAGTGGCACGCAACTCCGCGCGGGCGTCATCGGCGTCGGTAGCATGGGTCGGAACCACGCGCGGGTGTACCAGGAGCTCTCGGACACCCAGCTGGTCGGCGTCGCCGACGCGGACCGGGCGGCCGCCATCAGAGTCGCCACCGAGTACGGCACGTCGGCACTCGACACCGGCGTGCTCCTCGACCGCGTGGACGTCGTCTCCATCGCGGTGCCGACGCCGGTGCACGCGACGCTGGTCCAGCAGTGCATCGACGCCGGCGTCCACGCGCTCGTCGAGAAGCCGTTCGTCGACGACCCGACACGCGGTCGGGAGCTGGCGGCGGCCGCGCGGTCCGCCGGGGTCACGCTCCAGATCGGGCACATCGAGCGGTTCAACCCGGCGGTCCGCACGCTCGCGAACATCGTCCCGAACCTCGACGTGATGGCGGTGACCGCCGAACGACTCGGCCCGCCGCTCGACCGCGAGATGGAGTCGAACGTCGTCTTCGACCTGATGATCCACGACATCGACATCATCCGGTCGATACTGGGCGACGACCCGGTGTCCGTCACGGCGTCGGGCACCGCGGCCGGCGACTACGCCACCGCGACCTGCTCGTTCGACGACGGCGCGGTGGCGTCGCTGACCGCCAGCCGCGTCACCCAGCAGAAGGTCCGGCGGCTCGCCGTCACGGCCCGCGAGTGCCGCGTCACCGTCGACTACACCGACCAGTCCGTCGAGATCCACCGGAGTTCGACGCCGGAGTACGTCGCCGCCGACGGCGACATCCGTCACCGCACGGAGAGCGTCGTCGAGCGCCCGCTGGTCGAGAACGGCGAACCCCTGAAACACGAACTGTCGGCGTTCGCCGAGGCCGTCAGGGAGGGGACAGAACCAGTGGTGACCGCCGAGGACGGCGTCCGCGCGGTCGAACTGGCGACCCGGATCGACGACCTGATCGCCACCCGCAGCGCCACGGAGGTGCCACAGTGAGCCGTTCGCTGTACGGGTCGCAGGCGGCACCGGCGACGCAGCGCGAGTGGTTCCGCACCGGCGAGGTGCCGGTGGCGGTCTACGGCCTCGGCAAGATGGGGCTGCCGCTGGCAGCCGTCTACGCGGAGTGCTCGGGCAACGTCACCGGCGTCGACATCGACGAGTCGGTCGTCGAACAGATCAACGCCGGGCGGTCCCACGTGCAGCGCGAACCGGACCTGCCGGAACTCGTCTCGGCCCTCGTCGACCGCGGCGCGCTCTCCGCCACCACGGACGGCGTCGGGGCCGCACGCGACGCGTCGATCCACGTCGTCATCGTCCCGACACTCGTCGACGAGAACAACGAACCCGACCTCTCGGCGGTCACCTCGGTCGTCTCGGACGTGGCCGACGGGCTCTCGGCGGGCGACCTCGTCGTCGTCGAGTCGACGCTCCCGCCGCGCACGAGCGAGGACGTGCTCCGCCCGCTGCTCGAGGACCGCAGCAACGTGTCGACCGACGAGTTCGGACTCGCGTTCTGTCCGGAGCGGACCGCCAGCGGCCGCGCGCTCGGGGACATCCGCGGCGCGCACCCGAAGGTCGTCGGCGGCGTCGACGACGAGAGCACACGCGTCGCCGAGCTAATCTACAACGAGATCGTCGACAACGACGTGATCCCGGTCTCCGACGCCACCACGGCGGAGGCTGTGAAGGTGTTCGAGGGACTCTACCGGGACGCGAACATCGCGCTCGCCAACGAACTCGCGACGTTCACGGACGAACTCGAGGTCGACGTGCGGGAGGCCATCGAGGCCGCGAACACCCAGCCGTTCTGTGACCTCCACACGCCCGGGCCGGGCGTCGGCGGCCACTGCATCCCCTACTACCCGTACTTCGTGTTGAACTGGCTGCACACCGACGCGCCGCTGGTCGGGACGGCGCGCCGCGTCAACGACGGGATGCCAGGCTTCGTCGTCGACACCGTCTCCGAGGGGCTCGCGGCCGCCCACGAGTCCGACGAACTGGACGACGTCTACGCTGCCGACGGCGGTGCCGTCGAGGGCGCGACGGTGGGGGTGCTCGGCCTCACCTACCGGGCGGGAGTCGAGGAGACTCGCGCCAGTCCGGGCGTCGACATCTGCGAGCACCTCGACGAGCGCGGCGCGGAGGTGCTGGCCGCGGACCCGCTGGTCGACGCCGAAGGGGTGCCCGCCGAGCACGTCGCCCTCGAGGAGCTCCCGGACCGGGACCTGGACGCCGCCGTGCTCGCCACCGCCCACGCGGAGTTCGACGCCGTCGACTGGACGGCGTTCGACCCGATGGTCGTCGTGGACGGCCACGACGTGCTCGACCTCTCGGGGACGGACCACCGCGCCTACACCGTGGGGAGGGGGTGGCTGTGAGCGACGGGTTCACGATGCACGACTACGCCGACCTCCTCGCCGCCATCGCGGAGGCTGGCTACGACTGCCTCACCGTCCGCGAGTACCTCACGGCGGGCCGACTCCCCGAGCGGTTCGTCGTGGTGCGCCACGACGTCACCCGGAAGCCCGAGAACGCCGAGCGGATGGCCGAACTGGAGGCCGAGTACGGCGTCCGGGCGACGTACTACTACCGGACGCGGACGTTCGCCCCGGAGCGCGTCGGCCGCGTCGAGGCCCTCGGCCACGAAGTCGGCTACCAGTACGAGGACTACGCGGACGCGGGCGGCGACACGGAACTCGCCCACGCGCTCTTCCGGAACAACCTCCGCGTGTTCCGCCGGGCCTGCGACGTCGACACCGTCTGCATGCACGACACGCCGCTGTCGCCCTACGACAACCAGGACCTGTGGGCTGGCGCGGACGCACCCGGCTTCGCGGAGTACGACCTCGTGGGGGACGCCTACCTCACGGTGGACTTCGTCGACGTCCCGTACTTCTCGGACGTCGGGCGCACGTGGACGGACGTCCCCACGAACGTCGAGCGACGCGCGGTCGGCTGCCACGACAAACCGGTCTCCGCTGACACAACGTCGGACCTCACTCGGCTCCTCCACGACCGCGAACTCGACCGGGCGTGCCTGCTCGTCCACCCGAACCGCTGGGTGGACTCGCTGCCGGAACTGGTCGTCGAACGCTCGAAGGAACGCGCCGCGAACCTCGTGAAACGCGGCGTCGGACTGTTCGAGGACGGGACAGCGACATCATGAACCCACAGACGGACGGCGTCGACGGACCGACGCACGAATCGGGGGGACCGAACCGAGGGCCGCTGGGGGGCTGGCCCGACCGCAGCACTTCCGGCGCGCGACACCGCGTCACCGTCGGGATGATCGCCTGATGCACGCGCTCGTCGACGTCACCCACCCGGCGCACGTCCACCTCTTCCGGAACGCCATCACGGCCCTCCAGGAGCGCGGCCACGAGGTCAGCGTCGCCTCTCGCGAGAAGGACGTGACGACGGACCTGCTCGACGCCTACGGCATCGACCACACCCCGCTGACCGGCAAGCAGACCGGACGGTTCGCGCTCCCACGAGAGTGGGTGAGCCGCGAACTGCGGCTGTTCCGGTTCCTGCGGGCCGAATCGCCGGACGTCGTGCTCAGCCACCTGAACCCGGCTGCAGCGCACGTCTCACGCGCGCTCGGCGTCCCGAACGTCGTCTTCCATGACACGGAGGTCGCCGGTCTCGTCGAGCGGTTCACGGCACCGTTCGCGGAAGTCGTCTGCACGCCCGCGGAGTTCGACCGCGACGTGGCGGGCAACCAGCTCCGCTACCAGGGGTTCCACGAACTCGCGTACCTCCACCCCGCGCGCTTCGAGGCGGACCCCGCGCCGCTCGTCAAGGCGGGCATCGACCCCGACGAGCCGTTCTCGGTCGTCCGCCTCGTCGCCATGGACGCCCACCACGACGTGGGTTCGGACGGCTTCTCGCGGGAGCGCGTTCGCGACCTGGTCGAGGGGCTGTCCGAACACGGCGACGTCTACGTCACCGGGGAGAGCGACCTCCCCAGCGAACTGGCGGCCTATGAGGCGCCGGTGTCGCCCGCGGCGATGCTCGACCTGCTCGCGTTCGCCGACCTCTACGTCGGCGACTCCGGGACGATGGCGTCGGAGGCGGGACTGCTCGCGACGCCCGCCGTGCGGTACAACGTCCTCGACCGCGAGATGAGCGTCTTCGAGGAACTCGCAGAGTACGGCCTCGTCACGTCCACGATGGACGCCGAGGAGGCCGTCGAGCGGGCGGTAACGCTGGCCGCGGACCCGGACGCTGGCGCCCGGTGGCGACGCCGGCGGCGCGAGTTGCTCGCGGAGAAGATCGACGTCACCGCGCTCGCCGTCGAACTCGCCGAGGAGGTGGGCGGAGCGTGATGGGGAACCGCGAGAACTACGCTGAGGACCCCGAGCAGGTCGGTCTCGACGGGGAGGGCGAGCGCCCAATCCCGGACGGCCACGAGTTCGCGCTGTTGCTCACCCACGATGTCGACCGGCCGTACAAGACCTACCAGTACGTCTACTACGCGCTCACGGACCCCGAGAACCGCTGGACCCACCTCTCCGGGCTGCTGTCCACGGAGAACCCCTACTGGCAGTTCGACCGCCTGACCAGCATCGAGGCGGACCTCGGCGTCCGCTCGGCGTTCTACGTGCTCGACGAGCAGCGCCTCCGCGACCGGCCCGTGCGCGAGTGGGTGTCCAAGACCGGGTGGCAGCTGTACGGCGGCCGGTACTCTCTGGACGACCCCGCCATCCAGGAGGTCGTCCAGGCGCTCGACGACGGCGGCTGGGAGGTCGGACTCCACGGCTCCTTCGAGTCCTTCGACGACCCCGGCCGTCTGGCCGCCGAGAAGGCCGCCGTCGAGGACGTCCTGGGCGACGAGGTGGCCGGCGGCCGGCAGCACTACCTCAACCTGGACGCGCCCGAGACCTGGCGCATCCAGCGCGACCTCGGCCTGCGCTACGACAGCAGTCTCGGTTCCAGCGACGACTACGGCTTCCAGCACGGCTACGGCCTCCAGCGGCCGTTCGACGACGAGTTCGTGGTGTTCCCGCTGACGATCATGGAGCAGGCCGTCCCCGACCCCGGCGACGACTTCGACGCGGCGTGGACGGCCTGCGAGCAGACCCTCCAGGAAGCACGAGAGAACGACGCCGTGATGACGGTCCTCTGGCACCCGCGACACTTCAGCGAACGTGACTTCCCCGGCTACGGGCGACTCTACCGGCGCCTCGTCGAGCGCGCGCTCGACCTCGGCGCGTGGGTGGGGTCACCGGGTGCGTTCTACGACGAGGCGGCCCTCGACGAGCGACCCGTCGAGACCGGCGCCGACTGACCCACCGGGGGGTCGGTAGCCGCTCTATAACAAACGGTTCGCGGCCGCCCCTCACCAGTACATGGAGATCGAGCAGCTCTCACTGGAGGAGTGGGGAGACGCGCTCCCATCGTCCGGTTTCGAGGTATTCCACACGCCCGCGGCGCTCGGCGTGCTCGACGAGCACACCGCCGGCGAGCTCAGACTGTACGGCGGCTTCAAGGGCGACCAGCCGGTCGGGCTGTTCCCCGTCGTGGTCAGAGACCGCGCCGTTGGGCGTGCCATCCTCTCGCCGCCGCCGGGGTTCGCCATCCCGCGGCTCGGTCCGATCGTGATGCCGACAAGTCCGAAGCGGCGCAAACAGGAGCAGGTCAACGGTCGGTTCGCCGACCAGGTCCTCGAGGAACTGGACGTCGACGCCAGGCTGACCCTGTTCCGGACCGTCTGCCCCACTGCCTACCCCGACCCCCGGCCGTACGTCTGGTCGAACCTCTCACTCGACACCTCCTTCACGTACCACCTCGACGTCGGAGAGAACACCGACGAGATGCTGAAGTCGTTCAGCAAGAGCCTGCGCCGAGAGGTCCGTGACGCGAAGGACCTCGACGTCGAGGTCGACGTCGCCGGCGAGGACGGCGTCCGCACGGTGTTCGAGCGGACGCGCGACCGCTACGAGGAACAGGACCGGACGTTCGCGCTCGACTGGCCGTACGTCTCCGACCTCACGCGGGAACTCGTCGAGGAGGACCGCTGCCGGACCTACGTCGTCCGCACGCCCGGCGGTCGCTTCCTCTCTGGCATCGTCGTCCTCTACAGCAACGACGCGGCGTACTACTGGCTCGGCGGTGCGCGGACCGACTACGAGGGAACCAGCGTCAACAGCCTCCTCCACTGGCGCATCATCCAGGACATCGCGGACGGCGAACCCCGCGAGTCCGTCTCGACGTACGACCTGATGGGAGCGAACACCGAGCGCCTCTGCCGGTACAAGAGCAAGTTCGGCGCGTCGCTGGCGCCGTACTACACACTCGAGTCCGGCGGCGCGGGGATGACCGCCGCGAAGACGGCGTACCGACTGGTGAGTCGATAGCTACCGATGCGCGTGCTCAACCTCGTCACGAACGATCGGGCGCGATTCTTCAGACAGCAGGTGTCGGTGCTGAATAGCCGCGGCATCGACTACACGACGCTGACGGTGCCGGGTCAACGCCAGTACGACGACGGCAACACGTCGTCGCGTCCGGCGTCGGCGTACGCGCGCTTCGTCCCGACCGTGCTCCGCCACTCGTTTGGCGACTACGACCTCGTCCACGCGAACTACGGGCTGACCGCTCCCCACGCGGTGCTCCAGCCCAACCTCCCGGTCGTCGTCTCCCTGTGGGGGTCGGACCTGATGGGGGAGTACGGCTGGCTGAGCAAGTTCTGCGGGCAGTTCGCCGACGCGGTCGTCGTGATGTCCGAGGCGATGGCCGAGGAACTCGACCGGGACTGCTGGGTCATCCCCCACGGCGTCGACCTCGACCGGTTCCAGCCCCGCCCCCCGGAGGAGGCGCGTGCGGAACTCGGCTGGCGAGACGACGCGTACCACGTACTGTTCCCGTACTACACGGAACGCGACGTGAAGAACTTCCCGCGGTCCGAACGCGTCGTCGAGGCGGCGCGCGAACGCGTCGACGAGGACGTGGAGCTACAGACCGTCACGGGCGTCGCCCACGAGGATATGCCGACGTACATGAACGCCGCGGACTCGCTGCTGTTGACGTCCCGTAGCGAGGGGTCGCCCAACGCCGTCAAGGAGGCGCTGGCGTGCAACCTCCCGGTGGTGTCGACGCCGGTCGGCGACGTCGCCGAACGCATCGACGGCGTCACGCAGTCCCGGGTCTGTGCGACCGACGAGGGACTCGTCGACGCGCTCGTCACGGCCCTGGAGACGGAGGGCCGATCGAACGGTCGCGAGGCCGCCCGCGAGGTCAGCGTCGCGCGCACCAGCGAGCGCCTGGAGGCACTGTACAGAGAAGTCACCGGCGCGAACTGAGGGCGCGTACGGTCCCACTACTCCCGGTACGGACGACGAACCACCTCGATTCTCGGACGGTACGAGTCGACGCCACCGTTAGCCCCGGCACAGCGCTGGGTCCCGTGTCCGACCGGTCCGGAGCCACCCGTCGCCGCGAATCGAGGGACAGGAGGTGGTTCACCGGAGCCAACTCGGGCGTACCCAGCGCATAACAATCCCCCGACGACACGGAGTATCTCCAAGATTCCGGGGAGATACCAGAATGGCTACGAATTCACATCGACTGTCGAAGGTGGGGTTGGCTGCAGGGTTCCTCGGACTGCTCGTCGCCGTGGTCGTCGCCCACAGGGCGCCAGCGACCGGCTACGAACTGTCCATCTACAGTGGGACGCCGACTGCCGTCTGGGTCGGGCTGGGTGTCGCGATGGCCGTCGGGACGGTGCTCTCGCTTCTCGGCCCGCGGGCGAGTCGCATCTATCACGGCGCGCTGCTGCTCGTGGGGAGCACGGCGCTGGCGATGCTCTCGCTCCCCATCATCAGGGGGTACGAGTTCTACGGCCGGGGTGACGCGCTCAGCCACCTGGGGTGGGCCCGCGAGATCGCCGCGGGGACGTTAGACCCCGCGAACCTCCTCTACCCGGGCATCCACACGATGACGATCTTCGTCCAGTCCGTGGCGGGCGTCCCGATCACGCGGGCCAACCTCTACGTCGTCCTGCTCGTGTTCCCGCTGCTGTTCCTCCTGTTCGTCCCGCTCTCGGTGCGGCTGCTCGGCGGTGGCTCCCGGGCCCTCGCGATCGGCCTGCTGGCGGCGGCGCTGTTCATCCCGGTCAACAACGTCTCCGTCCATCCGAACGCCCACCCCGCGACGCAGGGGATCTTCTTCTTCTCGTTCGTGCTGTACCTCCTGCTCGCGTACACGGTCGACCCGTCGAGCGAGCGCCAGACCACCGACCAGCGCACGGCCGTAGCTGACGGTGGGCGGCGGTCCTCGTGGTGGCGGGACCCCGAATCCGGCGTCACCGGGGCGGGTGTGTTGCTCGCGACCGCGTCCGTGGCCATCGTGCTCGTCCACCCCCAGCAGGCGGTGAACGTCACGCTCGCCTTCCTCGCCATCACGTTCGTACAGCTGGGGTATCGCCGGCGGAAGCCCGATCACCCGATCGCGGCCCACAGGGCGATTACCATCCCGACGCTCGTACTCGTCGCTGCAGTCCTCGCCTGGGCACCACGGTTCGACCGGGTGACCGGGACCATCGTCGCGCTCATCGGGGGTCTGTTCAGGACCGGTGCGACGACGGGTGAAGTGGTCACACAGAAGTCCGCGTCGCTGACGACCGTCGGCGGCAGCCTCCCGACGCTGTTCGTGAAGCTGTTCCTCCCGGCGCTCGTGTTCTCGCTACTGGCGACCTGGCTCATCCTCGTGGCACTCCGTCGGTTAGCCGAGGCCCCCAGCCTCAACTCGCTGGTCGCCTACATCGCGGTCGGACTCGTCCCGCTGTTCGGCATCTTCCTGTTGATGGTCATCGTCCAGTCCGGAGACCAGTACTTCCGGTACGTCGGTTTCATCATGGTGCCGGTGACGGTGCTCGGCGCGGCCGCGCTCAGCCGCTGGCTGAACGGCCTCGGCGGCAGCTCGCGACCCGTCGGTGCCGTCGCACTCGTCGTCCTGATGCTCGTACTGTTGCCGGTCGGGGTCGCAGCGACTCACCCCTCGCCGCACATCTACCAGCCGAACTCGCAGGTGACCGAGTCCGAGTTCAGCGGCTTCGAGTCGACGTTCGAGCACCGCCAGGAAGAGGTCGCGTTCACGGGCGTCCGCGGCGGCCCGCGGCGGTTCGTCGACTTCCACTACGGCACCGAGCGGGCGATGAACACCCTCGACTTCCCGGGATACCGGTCACCACTCGGTGAGCAGATATTCGTGAAGGCCAACTACAGCGACGCGTTCGAGGAGCCGCGGTACATGGCGGTCACGGAGTCGACCTACGAGCGCGAGGTCACCCTCTACGACGGGTTCCGCTACCCCGAACGGAGCTTCGAGGCGCTCGAGGCGACGCCCAGCGTGAACCGCGTCCGGTCGAGCGACGGGTTCGACCTGTACCGAATCGACGGCGACGAGGACGACGCGTAGATGACACTGGCCGAACGGCTCTCCCGGGGAGCGAAGGCGACCTTCGGCGGCAACCTCGTCGGGATGCTGTCGAACGCCGCGCTCATCGTCCTGCTGACGCGGGTGTTCCTCACGCCAGAGGAGTTCGGTGAACTGAACTTCGTACTCTCGGCGGTGGGCGTGCTCGCCATCTTCGCCACGCTCGGCCTCCCGAAGTCGGCTGCCCGCTACGTGACCGAGTTCACGGAGACGGCCCCCAAACAGGTCCCCCACGTCGTGCGGCGCTCCGTCGTCTACCTCGCGGCGCTCGTCGCGGTAGTCAGCGGCGGTACGCTCGTCCTCGGGCGCCCCGTTGCGAACCTGATCGGCGTTCCGTCGCTCGTGCCCTACCTGCTCGTCGCCGCACTGTACGTGGCCGTGAGCGCGTTCTCCAGTTTCTTCGGCTCGCTGTTCCAGGGGTTCAACCGCGTCACCTGGACCGCGGCGACGCGGATCATCACGCGAGTCGGCCAGCTCGTCTTCGTCGTCGCGTTCATCATGCTCGGGTACGGCGTCGTGGGAGCACTGTTCGGGTACATCGCCGGGCTGGCGGTCAGCACGGTCTTCGGTGGCTACGTCGTCTACACGCGCTTCTACTCGACGTACGAACGCGCCGACGAGCCAGCCGAACGCCTCTCACGGCGCCTGCTCGAGTACAGCATCCCGCTGACTGCCACCCGCGGCGCGAACGTCCTCGACAAGAAGGTCGACACGATCCTCGTCGGCGTCCTCCTCAACATGACTGCGGTCGGCTACTACACGCTGGCCAAGCAGGTGTCGAACTTCGTGGCGATGCCCGCCGCCTCGTTCGGCTTCACGCTGTCGCCCGCGCTCGGCGAGCAGAAGAACAAGCAGAACGTCGAGCGCGCCTCCCGGCTCTACGAGCAGTCCCTCGAGTACGTGCTGCTGGCGTACGTCCCCGCCGTCGTCGGCCTCGCACTGGTCGCCGACCCGATGGTGCGGTACATCTTCGGGACCGACTACCTCGGCGCCGTCCCCGTCGTCCAGGTGTTCGGCGGGTTCATCCTCGTCAACGCCGTCAACAAGATCACCAGCGACGGCCTCGACTACCTGGGGCGGGCGCGCTCGCGGGCCATCGTTAAGACCGTCATGTCGGTGTCGAACTTCGGGCTGAACCTGCTGCTCATCCCCATCATCGGCGTCGTCGGGGCCGCCATCGCGACAGTGCTCACCTACACCGTCTACACCCTCTCGAACGTCTACTTCATCCACCAGGAGCTGACCATCCGCATCCCGCGGGTCGCCCGGCGCCTGGGCATCATCTGCCTGGTCACCGCGGGCATGGCGCTGGCCGTGCTCGTCGTGCTGCCGTACGTCTCGGGTATCCTGTCGCTGCTGGCCGCCGTGTTGCTGGGCGCCGCGACGTGGGCGTCGCTCTCCATCGCCGGCGGCGTCCTCGACGTCCAGAAGGTCACGAACTTCCTCGCCTGAGCACCTAGGGGCGGTATAACAATCCGGTCTTCGGGCGACCCGTCGAGCATGGATTCGCGTGACACGCGACGTGCAGTCGACGGTTCCTCGCTGCGAGACCAGACCGTCCTCGTGACCGGTGGTGCCGGCTTCGTCGGCAGCCACATCGCCGACGCGCTGGTCGACGACAACGAGGTCCGCGTCCTCGACGACTTCTCCTCCGGGCGCCCCGAGAACGTCCCCGAGGGAGCGACGATCGTCGAGGGCGACGTCCGAGACCCGGAGGTCGTCGCCGAGGCGACCCGCGACGTCGACGTGGTGTTCCACCAGGCAGGCCTCGTGAGCGTCCCGGAGTCCGTCGAGGTCCCCGAGGAGAGCCACGAGACGAACGTGAGTGCGACGCTGTCCATCCTCGAAGCAGCGCGCCGGGAGGACGCCCGCGTCGTCGTCGCGTCGAGCGTCGCCATCTACGGTGACCCCGTCGAGGTCCCCATCCACGAGGAGGACGCAAAGGCGCCGACGTCACCGTACGGTGTCGACAAACTCGCCGTCGACAACTACGTGCGGCTGTACAACGAGCTCTACGACCTCGAGACGGTCGCGCTCCGCTACTTCAACGTCTACGGCCCGCGACAGTCCGCGGGCGAGTACAGCGGCGTCGTCAGCACCTTCCTCGAACAGGCCCGCTCCGGCCAGCCGATAACCGTCGAGGGGGAGGGCGACCAGACCCGGGACTTCGTCCACGTCTCCGACGTCGTCCGCGCGAACCTCGCGGCCGCGACGACAGACAACGTGGGGCGAGCGTACAACGTCGGCACCGGCGACAGCATCACCATCCTCGGTCTCGCCGAACTGATCCGGGACGTCACCGACTCCAGCTCCGAGGTGGTCCACGTGGACCCGCGTCCGGCCGACATCGAGCGCAGCGAAGCGGACGTCAACCGCGCGAGACGACAGCTCGACTACCAGCCCCGGGTGCCGCTCGCGGACGGACTCCGAGAACTCGCCGGGACGACCGCGCCGATCCAGTGACGGCACCGCGACGACAGCCGTCACCCCCGGAACATCGTCCATACCGTGCGAGAGCGCGTCGCTGCCCCGCTGGAGACCGATGCGAGAGCTTCGGTAAGGGACTGTTACCGGCGTTTCGCAGTGTCTACTCATTACGCGCGTCTCCGTAGGGCAGTCCATGAGTGGTTCGCCCGGTGAACAGGAGTCCGCTCTCATCCCGTCTCACCGTGGAGCATCCGGTTACGCGTGCGTCCGATCACTCGCCGAGCACGGCGTCGACACCATCGTCGTCTCGGAGAAGGACGGTGTGCCGGCCGCCGCGTCCAGGTTCTGCACCGAGTCGGGGTCCCTCCCGCCGCCCCGGGAGGACCTCCTGGCGTACCGGGACGCGCTGCTGGAGTACGCCGCCCGGGAGGACGTCAGGACGGTCGTCCCGGCCCGCCCGGAGGACACCTACGTCCTGTCGCGGTACTACGACGAGTTCGACGCGGAAGTGTCGATTCCGGTGCCCGAGATCGAGCAGTTACGCTCAGTGTACGACCGCCTGGAACTCGCAGACGTCGCGAGGGCGGCGAGCGTGCCCGCCCCCGAGACGCGGCTGCTCTCGTCGGTCGGCGGCTGGGACGGCGACCTCGTCGTGAAGTCCCGGTTCAACGTGCTCGCGGACGTCTACGAGGACTCCCTCGGCCCCGCGGACGTCGACGTTGCCAAGGACATCTACCACGTCTCGGCGGACCAGACGTTCGACGCGGCGGCCATCGAGGAGTCGATGGGGCACGACCCCATCGTCCAGGAGTTCATCCCGAAGGACGGCGAGTTCATGTTCGCCGCGCTGTACGACCGCGGCGAACCGCTGGCGACGTTCCAGCACCGCCAGATACGCGGCTCGTCGTACAGGGGTGGCGGTGGCGTCTACCGGGAGTCGATCTACGACCCGGAGCTCGAGAGCGTCGCCCGCGACCTGCTCGACGAACTCGAGTGGCACGGCCTCGCCTGCATCGAGTACATGCGGGACGCCCGGACCGGCCAGTACGTCCTCACCGAGATCAACCCCCGGATGTGGCAGTCCCTCCCGTCGACCGTCCACGCGGGCGCCGACTTCCCGTACTACTACTGGCTGCTCGCGACCGGGCGGGCCGACGAGATCGACCACGACTACGAGACCGGCGTCGGGACGCACCTGCTGTACGGCGAACTGGCGTACCTGCTGAGCATCCTGCGAGAAGAGTCGCCCCACGTCGAGCGCCCGTCGGTCTCACGCACGACCTGGAACATCCTCGCGTCCTGTATCACCGAACCCAGCTTCGACTACCTCTCGCTGGACGACTACGGCCCGTTCCTGACGGGGCTGAAACGGAAGCTCTCGAAGTAGGCCGAGAACCCGCGGTTCGTCGACGCCTGCCAGGAGTGGCAGTCCCAGGCCTCCCGGGCGGACGAGTCCGGGCGCTCCGTCGTCCAGAGTCTGTTCTCGTAACGTCCCCGGGGTGGGGCCGCCGCGACACCTCGACGGCTACTCGATGTAGCCGAGTCCGCGGAGGCGGTCCTCGACGTCGTCCATGTCCCCGCCGTCGCCCTCGCCGACGCTGGCAGTCTCGCGCTCGGCGGTCACCTCCGTCGTCTCGACCGCCCGGGTCGCGGGCGTCGACTCCGCCTCGAAGATCTCGGAGAGGACGCGGCCGTCGACGTAGTCGGGAACTGGCTCACCCACCGCGTGGAGGAGCGTCGGCGCGACGTCCACGACGGTCGCGTCCTCGGCCTCGGCGCCGGCTTCGACCGTCGGTCCCCACGCGAAGTAGATCCCGTCCTCGTGGTGGCCCGCGGCCTTCGTCGTCGCGTCGACGAACACGTCCTCGGTCAGCATCGTCATCACCTCGTACTCGCCCTCGCCACGAATCACGAGGTCCGGGGAGTCGTCGTCACGCGGGAAGATGTCGTCGCCGTCGAAGACGCTGAACACCTCCTCACCGGTCTCCGGGTCGGTGAGGTCCTCGAACAGTTCCTGGAGTTCGGCCTTCAGGTCGGGGACGTCGGCGGGGTCGACGATGCCGTCGTCGAATCGCTCGGTGTCGTTGACGTACAGGCTGCCCTCGCCGTGCGTGAACGCGACCGTGTTCTCGTGGTCGACGTCGAAGAGGCTGTGTTCGCCCGGCACCTGGAGGGCGGCGACATTGACGAACGCCTGGGGGACGTAGTCGACGATCCGCTGCTTGGTGACGCCGACGCGGTCGAGTTTCGAGAGGACGTTCTGTTTGTCGATGCCGAGTTCCGCGAGCGTGCCCCGCATCCCGGACGCCTCGCGACGCTCGAGGTAGCCCTCGCGTTCGAGCAGCGCCGCCGCGGAGACGATGGTCTCGTTCGGGCCGAAGCCGTGGTCGGAGACGACGTTGAGCACGGCACCCCGCTGTTCGGCGTACTCCATCACGTCGCCGACGATGTCGTCGAACACCTGGTACCACTCCAGCAGCACGTCCTCGTCCCAGATGAGGTGCTGGAGCCTGTCGGGCGCCGTGAACACGAAGAAGAAATGCCGCCAATCCTCGCGCGCCATGAGTTTCTCCAGGAGCGCGGTGCGGTTCTCGACGAGCGCCTCGAGGTCCTCGACGAACGCGGCCTCACTGTCGCCGTACTCCCCCCAGTCGAGGCCAATCTCGTAGTCCGGAATCTCAGCCTCGATCTCGTCGCCCAGCGACGACGGACTCGTGAACCCGTCGTCGAGTCGCGGCGTCATCATCCCGGCGACCATCTCGCCGTCGATGTCCGCGGCCGGGTACGTCATCGGGACGTTCGCGACGACGGCCGGGTCGAGGTGGTCCCAGAGCGCTGGTCGCTGGACGTTCTCACTCGCGTTCATCTCGTGAGTGTAGTCCGACGCGAGGTTCTGGAAGCCGTAGACCCCGTGGTCGTCCGGCCACACGCCCGTCGAGATAGAGGGCCACGCCAGCGCGGTGTGGGCCGGCTTCGTACTCTCGAGGACGCCGCTGGCGCCCTCCTCGAAGAGCCGCTGGAAGTTCGGCAGGTGACCCTCGTCCGTCCACCGTTCGACGAGGTCCCACGGGACGCCGTCGAGCCCGAGGACCATCGCTCGTTCCGGGCCTGCAGGTTCGTGGTCTACACCGGGACGGTTTTTGGGAGGCATCTACCGTCAGCAAACCCGCGAAGAGGTTAGTTACTGAGGTGGTAACGGGATACCAGTAGCTACGATCGGTCACCCGCCTCCCGGGCGAAAACACCCCACTCTACACGCCTACCGGCCAGCGTAGACGAGCGGGTCCAGGTCGGGGTGGGGTTCGTGCTCCTCGCGCGGGAGGTCCCCGCGGACGTACGCGTCCCGAACGGCCTGCCACTCCGTGTGACGGCGGAGGACGCGGACCCGTATCTCGTCGAGGTCGAGGAGCTTCGCGATGCTGAGCCGGTTCCGGCCGTCGACGAACAGCAGGTCGCCGTCCCGGCCGACGTGGACGGCGATCTCGTCCTTGTAGCGCTCGGTCTTGAGCCGGTCGGGGTCCCTGATGGGGCTCGCTTCGTCGGTCTCCAGTAGCTCCGCCTGCGAGCAGTAGCCCTCCTCCGCGATGCGCTCGTACAGGTCGTCGAGGCGCTCACAGCGGGCTTCGAACTCCGCTCGAGTGTGGCACCCCCAGCGCTCTCGCCCCTCCGCCATCTCGCCGACGACACGCTCGAAGAAGTCGGTCTCCGACCAGGGGACGCCCTCCTCGAAGTGGCGCCGGTACGCCCGGTAGACGTCCATCTCCTCGAAGCGGAGGTCGGTCTGGTCCCAGTTGCCGGCGACGACCTGCCCCGCGTCGCGGAACATCGGCTGGCGACGACCCACGACGTGCTCGATGTCGTGCGGGTCGACCTCGATCAGTCGGTACGGGTCGATCGGGGCGTCGTAGCGCACACGGTTGGCGAGCACGGTGGCTCGCACGTACGACCTGGCGTACAGGTCCCGGGCGCGGAGGAGCCGTCGTTCGACCCCGTAGCTCTGGCTAGCGAGTCGTTCACCGATCCCCCGGAGGAGTCCGTCGACGTCGGGACTCACCTTCATCCCCCACATCCCCGGCTATTCGGCGTCCTGACCAATGCTGTGTTCGACTGGCTGTGCGTCTCGGCGGCCCGACCGAGTGGCCGCGTTCCGGATCGCCTCCATGAGGTACACCGTCCAGCGGGCCTCCGCCAGCGGCACCGGCATCTCGTCGCCGGACTCGAGCGCACGCGCCTCGGCGTCGTGCTGGTAGAAGTGCGGGTTGTTGAGGCGGGTTGTGTCCCAGTCGTCGTTGCGGTTGCTCCGGACCATCGACCGGACGTTCTTCACCGTCCCCGTCACGCGGTCCAGCACGGAGTCGACGTTGTTGAGTCCGCGGCTCATCGGCGAGGCGAGGTAGTCGCGGTCGTGCTCCTCGATGGTCTGTGAGATGAGGTCGACGGTGAGGGACTTCTCCTCGCCGTGGATGAGGATCTGGCGGACCGGCACCGTGTCGCTGAGGACCTTCGTCGTGCAGAGCACACCGTCCTCGGTGACGTACTGGAGCTGGGCGTTGTCGTAGTCGAAGTCGCGGTCGTACTCGTCGAACAGCGACGTGGTGGCGACGACGTCCTCCTGGCTGCGCGGGTAACCGCCGGCGCGCAGCGTGAGGTAGATGGGGTGGGGGAGGCCCTCCTCGAACTCGCCGCCCGCGAGTTCGAAGTTCCACGGGCCGCGGTTCGGGTCGTCCGGCCGACTCGAACCGGTGTAGATGACGTCGACGCCGCGGACCGCACCGAGTTCGCCGTCCCGTTTCATCTGCATCGCCTTCCGCATCGCGGGGACGAAGTTGTGGTTGTGGACCTCGGTGACGGTGACGCCGTGGCGGTCGGCGTGGGCCGCCAGCTCCTCGAACTCCTCGTAGGTCTCCGTGATCGGCTTCTCGATCTGGACCGGGATGCCCGCCTCGATGACGAGCTTCGCTATCGGGAGGTGGGTCTGGACGGGTGTACAGAGGTGGACCCAGTCGAGGTCGAGTTCGTCGAGCATCTCCTCGACGTCGAAGAACGCGTGGATGTCGTAGTCCTCGGCGATTTCCCGCGCGGTGTCCTCGTCGGTGTCGCAGATGGCGACGAGTTCCGTCCGGGGTCCCTGGTCGAGTCCGGAGAGGTGTTGTTCCGAGACGGTGCCGCCACCGACGACTGCCGTTCGCAGTGTCATCGTCGGAGGATACCGCCGTCGGCGCATTGTTATAGAGACGCTACGGCCTGCTGGGTCGCGAGTCCGGGCTCGACGGTCACTCCGGTGCGGACCGCTCGAACAGTCCACGGAGCAGCGGCATCCCGTCGAACAGCCAGACGGAGAGGGCGGCCAGCAGCAACAGGACGTCGGCGACGAGGTACAGCGTCCCGCGTGGCGTCGCGAGGAACTCCAGGAACACGACGATGAGTTCGCCGACGTGCGGGAGCGCCCGCTCGGGGCCGCCCTCCGCCGGGACGACAGGCCAGAGGAGGAAGCCGAGGCGCAGTTCTCCGCGGACGACCAGCGGGTAGACGACGTCACCCGCGAGGTGCGAGAGGTGGCCGACGGCGAACGCGATGCTGCCGCGGTAGGAGTCGATGGCCCACCCGATGGCGAACGCGACGGCGACCAGTGGCATGGCCACGAGCAGCGAGTGGCCCAGCGTCCGTCCGCCGGGCAGGACGGCGAGCACCCACGCCAGCGGTTTGTCGACGAGGTCCGGGAGTAGGCTGGCGAACGCGACGACGACGGTCCCGCGGGTCGTCGGCGGTCGTCCCCACAGCCAGCGGCTACACGCCGAGTACAGCAGGTAGCCGACCGCGAGGTGTTCCCACGGCCACATCTCAGACGCCGTCCCCGGTCACGGGCGGGGCGGTGGTGGCCGCGGCCGTGCCGGCTGACGACTCGTTGACGTCCACCCAGAGGAAGAGGTGGTTGTCGGCGGTCTCCGGCGTCACGGTGGCCGGAGGTTCGCCCTCGTAGAGGAGGACGTTGAACCGCAGGTCGTCACCGAGCATCTCCGGGCGCACCGACAGCGTCTGTTCGCGCGTCTCGCCGTCGGGGACGGTCAGCGACGTCCGGTCGAGTTCGTTGCGCTCGAGGACGGTGACCGAGCCGTTGTCCGTCTCGACCCGTTCGATCACGGCGACGGCGGTGTAGTTCGTCCGTTCGCCCTCCTGGTTCTCGACGGTCAGCGTGAAGTTCGTCGCGCCGCCGGACGTGAGCTCCGTCGAGTAGTTGCCTGCGACGAGTTCGCCGCCGTCCTGGCCGAGCAGCGCCGCCTCGGTGAACGACTCGCCAGACTGCGGGGCGACCAGGCCGAACGCGAGCGCGCCCATCGACGCGACGACGAGCAGCGCCAGGACGACGTTCAACACTGTGTCGGCGTTCCACTCGGCGTCGGCGGTCGCGGCCCGTAGTTCGTCGCGCCAGCTATCCGTCGGGAGGGCGAAGCGGTCGGTCTCCGGCAGCCGCAGTCGCCGGAACGCGCCGCCGAGTACGCCCACGCCAGTCACCAGCAGCAGCGTCGCGACGATCACCGTTGTGTCGAGGGGGAAGCCGAGCCAGGACAGCCCGAGCGCCACGATGGGCAGGAGTGCGACCGTCGCGCCGAAGGACAGACAGACGCGCTCGACCCAGCTGACGCCGCGCACGTGGGACGGCGTCGGCCGGCGAGTGCCCGCGTCCGTCGGCTGGTCGGGGCCGCGCGCGGGGAACAGCACTGCGGCCAGCGCGTACCCCGGCAGGAAGGTCAGCAGTGGCGCGGCGAGCACGACCCGGAGCGGGCCGGTGGCGACGCCACCGACGATGGCCGTTCCCACGACGAGCGCGTAGCCGAGCACCACCAGGACGTCCCCGAAGGCCGTGAGCAGGCCACCGTCCCCGACCGAGGTATCGAGAGCAGTCACCCGACTCATTGCCTCCCTCCCGCGCGGAGCACGTCGCGAAGATACCGATCCATGGAACTGGTAGCGAGAACGGCCACGCGGTCCATTGTTACCAACAGCGTACCACGTCCGTCCAGACCGGTTCTCGCGGCGTCAGCGGCCAGTGTTCGAGGACGTGGCTCCTGCGTGGACTTGGATCGTAGACGACGACTCGCGGCCTCGCAGAGCTGCGAGTTGTCCCGTTTCGCCGGACACCTCTCGGCGTTCGAGACGTTCGCTGCGGCCGTTAGCCCGCGTGTACCGCCAGTTGGAGCGCCTGGCCGGCGGTCTCGCGGGGCCCGACAGTCGGGTACGACCGTTCGGCGCTCGCGCCAGTAATCTCGGCTTTCCAGATTCGTAACCTGACCCTTGTCGGAGTGGTCGGAAAGCGCTGGCTTACAATGGTCGCGTACTCCCTCGGTAGGCGACGAGTATGGATACCGAACCCAGCTCTGTCAGGGCGATCGCAGTGGTTCTGGTGGTGGCGCTGGTCGCCAGCGGCGGCGCGACCGCTGCCGCTGGCTCGAACGCCACGGCCTCGTCGGTGGCCCAGTTGTCGTCGTGTGGGACCATCGATTCGCCCGGTATGTACGTCCTCTCCGAGGACATCGAGAACGCACCGTCCGACGGCTGTTTCACCGTCGAAGCGAACTACGTCAGCATCTACGGCGACGGACACACCGTCGCGACCGAGGACGGCACCGGTGCCGCCGTCGAGGCGGACGGCGTCGACCAGGTCGTCGTCGGGGGCATCGTCGCCACCGGCTGGCAGACCGGCGTCGCGTTCGACGACGTCGACGGCGGCGCGGTGGCCGGCAACGAGTTCCGGAACGTCTCCGTCGTCGCCGTCTCGCTACGGGACGGCACCAGCGTCGTGCGGGTCGACCGGAACGTGGTGACCGACGGGACCGACGGCGTCCGGGTCGCCTTCACCGACGAGGGCAACGTGGTCAGGAACAACGAGTTCACGGACCTCACCGGCACCGCCGTCGACGTCGGCGCGTTGGCCGAGGAGACCAGCGTCGTGAACAACACCGTCCGGAACGTGGGAGGTGACGCCGTCCGCGTCTCGAACTCGCGGTCGGCGACGGTCGCGGCCAACGACGTGACCGGCAGCGTCGGCGCCATCGCCGTCGAGGAGTCGGCGGGCGCGACCGTCCGCGACAACGTCGTCCGGGACGTCGACAGCACGGCGATCCGGATCGACGGCGGCGCGTCGGCGAGCGCCGCGGCCAGCGAACCGGCGACGAGCGCCGAAGCACGGCACTTCGCCGCGCTCCAGTTGCTCGCGCCCGAACCCGACGGCGACACGGAGAGCCGGATTATCAACAACACGGTCGCGGGAACCCCCAACCGCGGTATCTCGGTCAACGAGACCGCGTCGCCGACCGTCGCGCACAACCTCGTCACCGACGCCAAGGACGGCATCTACGTCCACGACTCCGCCGGCGTCGCGGTGACTGACAACCGCATCGCGGGCAGCGGCGACGACGGCGTCGCGCTGGCGAACAGCGTGAACACGACCGTCGCGCGGAACGACGTCACGACAAGCGGCGACAACGGCATCTACGTCGTGGGCGCCGACAACGTGGTGTCGAACAACACCGTCACCCGGAACGCCGACGACGGCGTCGACCTGCAGAACGCGACGCGGGCGACGGTCCACGCCAACGCCTTCGTGAACAACAGCGACGACGGCGTCTTCCTCAGGGACACCGACAACGCCACGATCACCGCCAACGACATCCGGGCCAACGGTGACGACGGCGTCGACCTCAGGGCCTCGGCCTGGAACGCCGTCGAGAACAACACGGTCTGCGAGAACGTCGACCGGGAGATCCGCGAACGTCGCGGTGCGGCGAACAACGACCTCGCGAACAATAGCTGCTGACGGCCCGCACCCGGACTTACTCTTTTCGGCGCTGGAGGAACCGACCAGCGAGAGCCAGCGCGAGGGCGAGCACCGCGACGGTCGGGCCGAAGCCCGGGGACAGCACGTCGGAACTACCGTCGGTCGTCGTGGGCGTCTCCGTCGTCGTCTCCTCGCCCGCGACCTGCAGGGACACCGTCGCGTTCCCGACCGACGCGGTGTACGAGCCCGGCGCCTGGATCTGGCGCGTGAACGTCACCTCCACGGTCTCCCCCGCGGGGACGGTCACCTCCTGGCTGTCGACCACCTCGCCGAACAGTTCGAGCTCGACGCTCGTGGTGCCCTCGGCGTCGCCCGTGTTCTCGACGAAGGCCGTCAGCTCGAACATGTCGCCCGCGAGCACGGGGTCGCCGGACTGCTCGACGCTCGCGACAGAGATGTTCGGTTCTGCGGGCTCGACAGCCACGGTGTACGTAGTCTCGCCCACGCTGACGGTCCGGTTCCCAGGCGTGGTGAACTGCCGGGTGAACGACACGGTCCTGGTCTCGCCCGGCTCGATCACGAGCGTCCGACTCTCGACGACCGTCCCGTCGACGGCGAACTCGACCTCCCGCTCGCCGGCAGCGTCGCCGTCGTTCATCAGCGTCGCGTCGACGACCAGCGAGTCGCCGGCGACGAGCGTCCGGTCGGACACCGAGACATTCGCCGGCCCGATGTCGGGTTCCGCCGGGTCGGCCGGTTCGCTCGAACCGCCACCACCACCGCCGCCTCCGCCACCGCCGCCGCCACCGCCGCCAGCACCGCCTCCGCCACCACCGTCGTCGTTGTCGTTACCGCCGTCGTTCCCGTCACCGCCGTCCCCACCGCTACCGCCGCTGTCGGCGGACGCGACATCGACGGTGGTGTTCGTCGAGGCCAATTCGCCGGCCGACGACTCGACCCGGAGCGTGACGGTGTAGCTCCCGGGTTCGTCGAACGTGTGCTCGACGGTCGCTCCGGTGGCGTTCCCGCCGTCCTCGAAGGTCCACTCGTAGCGCACGATGTCGTCGGTCGGCGTGGACGCGCTCGCGTCGAAGGAGACCGGTTCGCCCTCGGTCGGACTCTCGGTCTCCACGCTCACGACGGGGTCCAGCGGTTCGGAGTCGCCCTCGGTGACCGTCAGGATCGCAGTCGCCTGGTCCGTGGCGTTGTCGTCGTCGACCACCGTGACTGTCGGCTCGACGTCGCCAGTCCCGGTGTACGTGTGACTGACCGTCGCCTCGGTAGTAGTCTCGTCGACCGTGCCGTCGCCGTCGAAGTCCCAGCGGTACTCGATGATGCCGCGGTCGTCAGTCGACCCACTGGCGTCCAGCGTCAGCGCCTCGCCCGCCGTGGCGTTCGCGGGCACCTCGAGCGTGGCGTTCGGGGGACTGTTCGGCGCCTGAACGGTGAGCGTCGCGCTCGCCGTATCAGTGGCGTTGTCGTCGTCGACGACCGTCACTGCCGGCTCGACAGTCCCGCTCTCGCCGTAGACGTGGTCGACTGTCGCGCTGGTCGTATTGGCGTCGACCGTGCCGTCGCCGTCGAAGTCCCAGCGGAACTCCGCGAGGGTCCCCTCGTCGGTCGACCCGCTCGCGTCGAGTGTGACCGACTCGTTCACGGTCGCTTCGGCGGGGACGTCGAGCGAGGCGTCGGGTGGCGAGGCTGCGGCCGTCACCGTCACGGTCGCGGTGGCGTTCCCGCGCTGTCCCGTGGTGTCCACGACGGTCACCGTGGCCGTGTACGTGTCCGCGGAGTCGTACGTCGTGGTGGTCGTCGCCTCCGCAGTGGTCTCGTCCACCTCGCCGTCTCCGTCGACGTCCCACTCGTAGGAGTCGATGCCCTCCTCCGCGGTCGACCCGCTCGCGTCGAGTTCGACCGTCTCGCCGGTGGTCGCGTTCTCCGGCACGGTGAGGGTCGCGTTCGGCGGCGCACCAGGCGCCTCGATGGCGACGGTCGCGTTGGCCGCGTCGGTCGCGCCGTCGCCGTCCACGACGGTGACCGTCGGCGTGTAGTTGCCCGCAGTGTCGTACGCGTGGGTGACCGTCGCGTCGGTCGTCGTGTCCTCGGGGCTGCCGTCGCCGTCGAAGTCCCAGCGATACTCGGTGATGCCGCGGTCGTCAGTCGACCCACTGGCGTCCAGCGTCAACGCCTCGCCCGCGGTGCCGTTCGCGGGCGCATCGAGCGTGGCGTTCGGGGGACTGTTCGGCGCCTGGACGGTGAGCGTCGCGCTCGCGGAGTCCGTGAGGTTGTCGTCGTCGACGATCGTCACCGCCGGCTCGACAGTCCCGCTCTCGCCGTAGACGTGGTCGACTGTCGCGCTGGTCGTGCTGGCGTCGACCGTGCCGTCGCCGTCGAAGTCCCAGCGGTACTCGGTGATGCCGCGGTCGTCGGTCGACCCGCTCGCGTCGAGCGTGACCGACTCGTTCACGGTCGCTTCGGCGGGGACGTCGAGCGAGGCGTTCGGTGGCTGCACGACGTTCACGGTCGTCTCGTCGGTGGCGGCGTTCCCGTACGTGTCGAACGCCGTGACGGAGACCGTGTGCGCTCCCGCGTCCGTGAACGTGTGGGAGACGCTCGCGTCGGTCGTCACCTCGTCCACCTCGCCGTCGCCGTCGAGGTCCCACTCGTAGCCGCCGATGGCCGCCTCGGCGTCGGTCGACGCGGTCGCCTCCAGCGTGACGTTGGTGTCCGGCTCGACCTGCTCCGGACCCGAGACGTTGGCAGTGGGTGCAGTGTCGAGACACCCACCGCCGTGGACGAACACCCGGCGGTCCATGTCGAGGGTCGCCCGCGTCTCGCCGTCGGCACCCTTCACGACCCACGCGTCCATGTAGTACGCCGGGTCACCAGATTCGCCCCACTCTCCCCAGTGCGCCGCGTCCTCGTTGAATCCGGGGTCGAGGGTGACCGTCCCGTCGAACGCCCCGAAGCCGGTGTAGGCCCCACCGTCGGTCCGGTTGTCGGTCCACTTCCAGTCGACCGTGGTGGTCGTCTCGCCGATCACCCAGTCGTCGTCCTGGTCGGAGCCGTCGGGGGCCCTGTAGAGGTCGTCCTGGACGGCCCAGCTGCCGCTCGCTGGCAGCCCCTCGTACGCCATGGTCAACGTACTACCGCCGGCCTCGTCGCCGAGACGGTCGTTGATGGTGACCAGGCTCGTGTCGTTCGACCCGGCGTAGAACAGCAGCACGGACGTGTGGGTCTCCTGGTATTCGAGGGTCCCGTACGACGCGTACTTCGAGCCGTCGTACCCGGACTCCGGGTTCCGGTAGTCGTAGAATTCTGCGACGGTCTTCGAGGTGTTCGTCACCGGGCTGACGGTGGTACAGGTGGTGCCCTGTGCCACCGCGAACTGCTCGTTCGCCGGTGGTGCCGACTGTGCCGACGCAGGTGCGGTACTCGCAATCGGCGCGAGGACGACGACCGACACGACGACGATCGTCGCCAGCGCGCCCGCGGACAAACGCTCTGACATTCACTCTCCGAATCGCCGCGTGTAACCCTTTGTTATAGACGCGTTTCGGCAGAGACTACTCTCTGCTCACGCCTGGAACGCCCGTTCTCGAGCGTACTGGCTGTCAGGGCGTCCGTCGAGGTAATCAGAGCCATACCCGGAGAAGCGGCGGCGTTAGGCGGTCCGCGCCTCGAACACAAGCTCTGTGTAACAATACTCCGCGTCGGCATATTTCCGAGCAACCGCCGGCAGTCCGGCGAGAACACAATGTACCGAGGACACACTGTCGGGGTCGTCATTCCGGCGTACAACGAAGAGGGGTTCGTCGGCGACACGCTCAGGTCGGTTCCGGAGCTCGTCGACCGCGTGTACGTCGTCGAGGACGGCTCTACGGACGGGACCTGGCAGGAGATTCGAACGACCGCAGCGGCACTGAACGACCGGCGCAGCGACGACGAGGACGACCCCTTCTCCGAGTTCGTCGTCCCGATCAGACACGAACAGAACCGGGGCGTCGGGGGCGCGATCAAGACTGGCTACCTCCGTGCACGCGAGGAGGACGTCGACCTCATCGCGGTGATGGGGGCGGACGGCCAGATGGCGCCCGAGGGGTTGACCGACCTCATGGACCCCATCGTGGACGGACGCGCGGACTACACGAAGGGCAACCGTTTCCTCGGGCGGACCTCGCGGGGTGACATGCCCGCGTTCCGGTTCGTCGGGAACGCCACGCTGGGCGCCATCACGAAGATCGCCAGCGGCTACTGGAACAGCGGCGACCCGCAGAGCGGCTACACCGTCATCTCGAAGCGCGCCCTGGAGGAGACGGCCGTCGAGGACATGTACGAGTTCTACGGCTACTGCAACGACCTCCTCGTGAAACTCAACGTCGCGGGGATGCGGGTCGTCGACGTCCCGCGCCCCATCATCTACGGCGACGAGGAGAGCCACATCAAGTACCACACGTACATCCCGAAGGTGTCCGGGATGCTGTTCAAGAACTTCCTCTGGCGGCTGAAGACGAACTACCTCGTCTTCGACTTCCACCCGCTGGTGGCCGCCTACGCCGTCGGCGGACTGGCGTCGCTCCTCGGCCTGCTCGGGTTCGTCTGGGCGCTCCCGGGCGTAGGGAGCTTCGGGACGCCGCTGGCACGCGGTGGCGCCGCGGCCGGCTTCCTCCTGTTCGGCGTGCTGTCGTTCGTCCTGGCGATGGGGATGGACATGCAGGCCAACGAGGGGCTGAGCGCGACCCTCCGACCGGAGTCCGACACTGGGGACGGGGAGCAGCGAGCGGTGCCCGCCGGCGAACCGACACCGGCGGGCGAGCGCGCCGGCGAGGCGCCGGACCAGACGGTGACCGTCGAACTCGGCCCGCGCGAGTGGGCCTACGTCGCGGACGCAGAAGTCACAGACGGCGGCACGCCGTCGCCCCACGAGGTGGCCGTCGAGGAGGTCCGCGAACGGATCCGGGAACGACTCGAGGCGGCCGACGACGACGGCGACTGACCGACACCGACTCTCCCTCGAAGCCGCCGTTCACACGCGCTGCGCGGTCGTATACGGGGACTAACTAACTACGTAGCCGGCCCGCGTTGACGTAATGTTCGGGACGAGCGGGATACGCGGCGAGTTCGGCACGGACGTGACGGCGGGGCTCGCACTCGACGTCGGTCGTGCAGTCGCATCGGAAGACAACGAGCGGGTCGTGGTCGGACGCGACCCGCGGGAGAGCGGTCCAGTTCTTGTGGACGCCCTGACTGCGGGTCTGCGGGAGTGCGGCGCCGACGTCGTGCGCCTCGGGGAGGTGCCGACGCCGACCGTCGCGCGGGCCATCGAGTGGTACGACGCCGACGCCGGCGTCGTCGTCACGGCCTCGCACAACCCACCGGAGGACAACGGCCTCAAACTGTGGAGCGCCGACGGGTCGGCCGTCGTGGGCAACGAACAGGCCAGCATCGCGGGACGGCTCGAGCGGGAGGCGTTCGACCTCCAGCCGTGGGACCGCCTCGGCGGCGTGGAGTCGATCTCCGAGGCGCGCCACCGGCACGCCGACGCCGTCGCCGACGCGGTCACGGTCGACCCGCCCCTGGAGGTGGTGCTGGACGTCGGCAACGGGAGCGGACGGCTAACGGAGACCGCGCTCCGCAAACTCGGCTGCGCCGTCGAGACGATGAACGCGACGCCCGACGGCACGTTCCCGTCGCGACCGAGCGAGCCGACCGCCGAGAACTGCCGGCAGCTCGGGAACGTCGTCGCCGGGACCGAAGCGGACCTCGGCGTGGCCCACGACGGCGACGCCGACCGAATGCTCGCCGTCACCGAGTCGGGGCGGTGGGTGTCCGGCGACGTGCTGCTCGCGCTGTTCGCGCGCCGCGAGGCCCGCCCGGGCGACCAGGTCGCCGTCCCCATCGACACGAGCATGGCGGTCCGCGACGAACTCGAGGCGCTCGGCGCGACCACGACGTTCACGAAGGTCGGAGACGGCCACGTCGCCGACCGCGCGACCGACGACGGCGTCGTCTTCGGCGGCGAGCCCAGCGGCGCGTGGATCTGGCCGTCGCTCTCCCGCTGTCCGGACGGCCCGCTCGCGGCGGCGAAGCTCGCGGCGCTGGTCGCCGACCACGGCTCCTTCGACGCGCTCGTCGACGACGTCCACACCGTCCCGATACGCCGCGAGAACGTCGAGACGGAGTCGAAGCGCGACGTCGTCGAGTACGTCCGCGCGCAGGTCGCCGACCGCTACGAGAGCGTGACGAACGTCGACGGCGTGCGCGTCGACAAGGACGACGGCTGGTTCCTTGTGCGGGCCAGCGGCACCCAGCCGCTCGTCCGCATCACCGCGGAGGCCCGCGACGCCGACCGCATGGCGTCGCTGTTCTCGACGGCGAGCGAACTCGTCGACAACGCCGTGGGGTCGGTCGGGGCGAGCGCGGGCGCGGCGTGATAGCCGTCCAATAACAAGGACGGTTCCGGCTGTGGAGTACGTCGTCATGCAAGCAGTGATTCTGGCCGCCGGTTCCGGACGCCGGATGCGGCCGCTCTCGACTGTGACGCCGAAGCCGATGCTCCCCGTGGCGGACCGCCCGCTCGCGGCGCACGTCGCGGACGCCGCGGTCGCCGCGGGCGCCGACGAGCTAGTCTTCGTCGTCGGCTACGGTGCCGAACACGTCCAGTCCTACTTCGGGGACGAGTACGGCGGCGTCCCGGTCAGCTACGCTACCCAGTCCTCGCCCTCGGGCACAGCCGACGCGGTGCACACGGCGAGCGAACTGATCGACGGCCCGTTCGCCGTCCTGAACGGCGACAACCTCTACGACGAGGAGAGCATCGTGGCGCTGTTCGAACACGACGCCGCGGTGGCCGCCCACCGCGTGGAGGACCCCTCGGAGTACGGCGTGCTGACGACCGAGGACGGCGTCGTGACCGGCATCGTCGAGAAGCCAGCGGACCCGCCGTCGACGCTGGCGAACGCCGGCGCGTACGTCTTCCCGGAGTCGGTCGTCGACGAACTGGACGTCGAGGCGAGCGAACGTGGCGAGCACGAACTCACGGACGTCCTCGCTGGTCTCGTGGAGCGACGCGAGGTCGCGGTCGTCGAGACCGACCGCTGGCTCGACGTGGCGCGTCCGCCGGACCTCGTCGCCGCGAACGAACTCGCGGTGCCGGACTTCGAGGAGTCGGACGCGGCGGCCGAGGGCCCGGTCCACGTCGCCAGCGGCGCGACCGTGGCGCCCGACGCCACCATCGAGGGGCCGGTGCTGGTCGGTCGCGGTGCGACGGTCGAAGCCGACGCCGTCGTCAGAGGACCGGTCGTCCTCGGCCCTGACTCGACGGTCGGCGAGGGCGCCCTGCTCTCCGAGGCCGTGTTGCTCGAGGGCGCGACCGTAGAGGACGGCGTCCAGTCGAGCGGCGTCGTGCTCGGCCCGGCCTGTTCGCTCGGCGAGGACGCGACCCTCGTGGCGTCCGACCGGGACGACGCTACGGGGACCGCGTCAGTCGTGGGCGCGGACACCCCGCTGGGCGCCGGACTGCAGTACTACTGACTCCCGGACGGACCCACGTTTCTGGAGAACTACGTTGGGCAGCGGTGAGAACAGCGACCAGCGGTAGCGCCGGGACTCGTGCGGGGAACGTCGACTACGCCTTGGTGCGGAGCCGGTACGTCACGAATAGGACCGCGAGGAGGAACCCGACGACGATCGCGTTGGCCACCATGTAGGCGCTCGAGAGCTGTGCAGCCAGGAACAGGACACCGACGGCGAGGACGGACCCCGAGTAGAGTTCGTAGGAACTGGACTCCTCTTCGACGCCGACGTCGAGGTAGTTGTAGAGGGGGGCGACGTTCGGGCCCGGGTCGATGCGGCCGCGGTCCTGGTTGAACTCCACGACCCCGGCGTCGTCCATCTTCGGGAGGTGACACTGGTAGAGCCCGATGTAGACGCGCTTTCGCTGCTGGGCGTTGAGCTGCTTGACCGTGGTGTCGTTCTCGATCGCCGCGATGTGCTCGGCGAGTTCGCCGATGCTCGTCGTCTCCTCTGCGTCGCGGAGGTACTGGAGGACGAGGCGTCGCCGTCTGTTCTTCAGGATCTCGAACGTGACGTCGAGCGGTAGCTCCTCGGCCCGTTCGTCTGCCGTCTCCTCGGCGTCCGCCTCCTCGGATACGGCCGGCTCCGGTGGGTTCTCTGGCGACTGTACCTCCGACTCTGTCTGGCTCCCCGAATCTCCCTCGGTGTGGGTTCCCTCTAGCATTGTTGTGTCCCGCGTTCGTCTGGTGTGCTGGTCGTTCGTGCGCTCCGGTTCGTCCCCACCATCGGGCTCTCAGTCCGCCTCCGGCGTCTCGGTTCGGCTCACGCCCCTGTCCCGCGTGAGGACCTCCCCCGGCGCAGTGGTGGCGCCCGCGCCGACCGTGACGCCGACGTTCAGCCGCGTCCCGATGCCGAGTTTCGCGTCCTCACCAACGACGGCACCGAACTTCCGTCGTCCGGTCGAGACGCGCTCTCCCTCGTGGGCCACGGCGACGTCGTCCTCGTCGTGGCGCAGGTTCGCGACCAGGGACCCCGCGCCGACGTTCGCGTCCGGGCCGACGATGCTGTCTCCCACGTAGGTGAGGTGGGGGACTTGCGCGCCGGAGAGGAGCACGCTGTTCTTGATTTCTACGGCGTGTCCGACGCCAGCATCCGGTCCTATAAACGTACGTCCCCGGACATAAGCGTTTGGTCCGACTGTACAACCACTCGAAAGGAATGCAGGTCCCTCGACGACGGACCCGGCCTCGACTTCCGCACCGGATTCGACGACGACGGCGCCCCGGCACTCGGCGGTCTCGTGTACGGTTCCCAACACCGACCGTGACTGTTCGCCCAGGACTGCCTCGTTGGCCGCGAGGTACTCCCACGGGCGGCGGACGTCGAGCGCGCGCTCGCAGTCGACCGTCCGCCACTCGCGCTCGTCGAGCGGGACGTCCGCGAGCGACGCCGCCGACTGGAGCGACTCGAAGGCGTCGGTCGACACCGAGTACGCCGGCGGCCGTCTCGCGTCGTCTGCCTGACGCGTCGCCACGGCAGGGCCTCCGCCGGCGAGATGTTCGACGTCGGCTGTCCCTAACAGCGTCGCCGCGTTGACGACGACCGCCCGCTCGCTGCCCCTGCGTGCCCGTCGCCGGAGACCCTCGACTCCGACCACCCCGTCGGTCGGGCTCTCGGGTGACTCCGCCCACTCCTGCACCGGATCGTCGGTAGTGACGACGACTAACTCCTCGACTCCCGCGGCCGCCATCGCGTCGGCAGTCCGCTCCACGACCGGAATCCCGGCAACCCGGTACAGTGGCGCCGACACGGAGGGTGCGACCCGTGGGTTCGACTCTCTCGGCGTCCGTAGCACTCCCAACATGTCCGTCGTTCACACGTCAGGCTACGTCCTTAGTTATCCCCTGGTTAGCGGGGAGTAAGCCCACCCAAACGTCTCGCGAGCGTTCTCGGAAACCCCCGAGATACCGCCGCTCGAACCGGATGCCGGGGAATAACCACGGCTCGATTTCGGCAACCGCCGAATAACAATGCCCGGAAGAGCCGATTCACGCACGTTACCTTGGACGGTAAGCGCGTCCAAAACCACCATGACCCGGAACAACCAGAAACCGCAAGAGAGGGAGCGTCGGACGCGAAAGCGAACGGATTACGGACCGCCCGAGAGCCGCACGCGCGGTAGTTCACCGGGCCACCCACACGTTCGCCGATCTGGACGACCGTCCGACGGCCTCACGGAGGAGAACTGATGTGCGGGATAACCGCGTGCGTCGGACGCGACGACGTCGTCGACGTGCTACTCGGTGGGCTCGAGAACCTCGAGTACCGGGGATACGACTCCAGCGGCATCGCGACGCAGTCCGCGGAGTCGGTCGCCGTCGTGAAACGTGAGGGTGGCATCGAGGAGCTCGCCACCAGCCTCGACGCGATCGAACCCACCGGCCACGTCGGCATCGGCCACACGCGCTGGAGCACACACGGCGCGCCGACGGACGCGAACGCACATCCACACACTGACTGCGAGGACCGGGTCGCGGTCGTCCACAACGGCATCATCGAGAACTACGCCGACCTCCGCGAGGAGCTCGCGGCGGCTGGCCACGAGTTCACCAGCGAGACCGACACCGAGGTCGTCCCCCACCTGGTCGCGGACGCACTCGACAGCGGGCTCTCTCCCGACGCGGCGTTCCGTGCGGCCATCGACAGACTCGAGGGGAGCTACGCGCTGGCGATGGTGGTCGCCGGCGAGGACGCCATCTACGCGTCCCGCGACGGCTCACCACTCGTCGTCGGCGTCGGCGACGACCGGCAGTACCTCGCGAGCGACGTCCCATCGTTCCTCGAGCACACCTCGGAGGTGGTCTACCTCGAGGACGACGACGTGGTCCGCGTCACCGCCGACGGACACGACGTCACCAAGATCGACGGGACGCCCGTCGACAGACCGGTCGAGTCCGTCGACTGGCAGCCCGAGGACGCCGAGCGCAACGGCTTCGACCACTACATGCTCAAGGAGATCCACGAGCAGCCGGCGGCCCTCGAACGGGCCATCAACGGGCGCGTGACGGCAGACGGCAACGTCAAACTCGAGGAGTTCCCCCGCGGGAGCTTCGAGGACGTCGAGGACGTCATGTTCGTCGCCTGTGGCACTTCCTACCACGCGTCGATGTACGCCCGCCAGATGCTCGCCGCTCGCGGCGTTTCCGCGCAGGTGTACAGTGCCGGCGAGTTCGCGACGACGCCGTCGCCGGTCGACGAGAACACGCTGGTCGTCGCCGTCACGCAGAGCGGGGAGACGGCGGACACCCTCGCCTCGGTCCGCCTCGCACAGGAACGAGGCGCGCGCACGCTCGCGGTGACGAACGTCGTCGGGTCGACCGCCGCACGGAAGTGCGACGACGCGCTGTTCATCCGCGCGGGCCCGGAGATCGGTGTCGCCGCGACGAAGACGTTCTCCTCGCAGGTCGCGGTGCTCACGCTGCTCGCCGAGCGCCTGGTCGAGGACGTCACCGGGTCGCCGAGCGAGGAGCGCGCGGACGTGCTGCGCGCGCTCGAACGACTCCCGAGCGACGTCCAGCAGATCCTCGACCAGTCCTCCGTGGAGTCGCTGGCCGCCCGCAACAGAGACCGGGACGGCCACTTCTTCATCGGACGTGGGGTCGCCTACCCCGTCGCGCTGGAGGGCGCGCTGAAGTTCAAGGAGATCACCTACGAGCACGCGGAGGGGTTCGCGGCTGGCGAACTGAAACACGGACCGCTCGCGCTCGTGACCCCCGACACACCGGTGTTCGCCGTGTTCTCGGGCGACCACGACGAGAAGACGCTGAACAACGTCGAGGAGGTGCAGACGCGGGGAGCACCCGTCGTCGGCATCGGCAGCGAGGAGTCGACGGCGGTCGCCGAGACGGTCGACGAGTTCATCCCGATCCCCGACACCCACCCGCTGGTGTCTGGCGTGCTCGCGAACGTACAGCTGCAACTGGTCGCGTACCACGTCGCGGATCTGCTCGGTCGTTCCATCGACAAACCGCGGAACCTCGCCAAGAGCGTGACAGTAGAGTGACCGTACGCGAACCAGGACGCTCGAGAGCGAATCGCCGCCCGCCACCGGGAGCGGCAGCGTCGACCGGTCCCCGACTCGGGGAGCCGCGAGACGCCTCGGTGGCCGCCGCCGTGCCGGGCGGCGAACTCACCACAGACGAACCGTGAGTATTCAGTATGTCCAGGCCAGACCACGACACGTTGTCTCAGGGCGAAGTGTACGACCTCCTGAGCAACGCCCGCCGTCGGTACGTCATCTCCTACCTGCGGGACCGCGACGAGCCCGTGGAACTCACCGACCTCTCCCGGGCGGTCGCCGCGTGGGAGAACGACACCTCCGTCGAGGAGCTGAGCGACCAGCAGACCAAACGCGTCTACGTCTCGCTCTACCAGACGCACGTCCCGAAGCTCGACGACTCCGGACTCGTCGACTACGACCAGGAGAGCGGCGAGATCCGGCTCACGTCGAGTGTGAACGAGCTAGACACGTACCTGCCCGCCGAAGAGGAAGCGGGAGTGCCGTGGCAGCTAGTGTACATGGCTATCGCGGTGGTCGGCCTCGCGCTGTACGGCGCCGCGGCGCTGTTCCCGGCGGCGTTCGGCTGGCTCTCGCTGACGCTGCTCGGCAGCGTCGTGATGGCGGCGTTCGCCGTCGTCGCGGCCGCCCACTACCTGTCCGCGAGAGGCACGTGATCCAACCACTGTCGGCTCTCCACGGCCTGACGACACCCACAATCACACCATGACCACACAGACCCGGACCGGACGACACGCAGCGGCAACTCGACGGAGGTGGGCGTCGTGAGCCCCGACTGGGACGTGGTCGGGTACGTCATCAGCTCCGACCACCGCACGCTCGTACTCGGCCGCCTCGCGGAGGGACCGGCGACGCCGACACAGATCGCCAACGACGTGGAACTCTCCGTGACCCACGTCTCCCGGGCGCTGAAGTCTCTCCGGGAGCGCGACCTCGTCGAACTGCTCGTGCCCGAGGAACGACGCAAGGGCAGAGTGTACGGCATCACGGAGCAGGGACAGGAGGCGTGGCAGCTCATCCAGGCGAAGGACCTCAGCAAGTGAGGTCCCGAAAACGGGGTGGGGGAGAAAGTGGCTCCGGTTCGGGGTGGTGGGGTAGCAGTCGTTCCGAGGGGCGTGGTTCGTCTGCACCCCGTCTCGAAACTCTACTGCCAGCTCCTTTGTTAACCACACCGTGAGCCGCCAGCTCGGCGAGTGACGACGGTCACCGGGCGGGAACGTTGGGCCAATGCTCGGCAGTGACTCGACGGTCGTAGATGTGAGTACTGCGGAGGCGAGCGGCCTGGTCCGCGAGCGGCCGGATATCGGACTTCGACCGTGGATAGTCGAATCGTAACAAAGCTCTCGGGGCCCGCCGTCTCTGTCATGGAATCCCGACAGACAGTTCTCGGAGACTGCCCGCACTGCGCGACGACCATCCCGAAGGGCGCACTCCTCGTCAGTTACGAGCGCGACGGGTGGCCCGCGATGTACGCGGAGTGTCCGGACTGCGGCGACGTCGTCCACCCCCAGTAGGGGCGTCTCCTCGACGTGGACCACGTGGGTGGCGACACGGACGCCGTCCTGATCGTGTCCGACGGCCGAATGCTCTCGACCTGGCAGCCGTCGTCGGGTTTCGCGCCGTCTCGTCGAGCTGCCGGGAGGTGGAAGTCGCTGCATAACGAACTGCATCGGCGGTCTGGATACGAGTGGCCATGCGACTCAAACTACTCGCGACGACCGTCGCCATCGCAACCGTCCTGCTCGCAGCACGAAGCTTCGAACAACGTACTCGACCGGACGTAGCCGACGAGTACGGCGAATAGCGCCCGACTGTCCTCCGTCCCGTCCTCCGTCCTCAGTCGGCGTCTGCAGCGGCGACCGCTGTCGCCTCCTGCACCGACCCGTCCTCGACGCTGCCCCGGGCTCCCCGCTGGACCTACAGCGCGTTCCACGGCGGTCTCGTCGCCGCTGTCGGGTCGCTGGAGAGGGGGTGGCGAGCGCCGACAGGGGTGTCGGATCCGGGGTCCGGGAACCGCCCGTACACCGGTGATTAGGAGCCTTCTATCGCAGTTATTGTAGATATTACTTAGGCAGAAACTGACCAAGAGAGGGGCGATGGCACACCAGATAACTGACGCCGATAAGCAGCGCATGCAGGAGTTCGCGACCACCCCGAAGTACCAGCGGAGCCCTCACCTCCTCGAACCCGAAGACTGCGACGACGGCGACGAACAGAGCCGTCAGTAATCGTATACAAACGCAGTACGCTCCCGGTTTCGCGTCCACGGCTCGCTCTCGGCTCCGGTGCTGTGGACGACGAACCCGACGCCCTCCGTTCTTCTCTCCGATGTTCCACGACAGACGGCGACCCGTGCAGAATGCTAGTAACTGTCTCGCGTACGTGAGGGTTACTGCGGGCGTGCGACACTGGGCGGCGAATCTGTTACTCTGCGCCGTCCTCTAACTCCGCGACGAACGCGAGGAGCGACTCCAGGTCGTCGTCCGGTCGGTAGGTGACGGTGCGCTGCCCGGGGTCGTAGTCGACGACGTCGTGGTCGTCGAGTGTCGGGAGGTGTTTGTGGTGGAGTTCGGCGCGAACACGATCGGTGTCGGGCGGGTCCACTCCCACAGTCGAGGTTTCGGCGACGACTCGACGCACGACGTCGTCGACCGACTGTTCGGGCGACCCGGCCACGAGTACTTGGAGGAGCGTTCGGCGACACGAGTCCGCGAGCAGTCGGAGGAGGGCGTCGATGGACTCCGACTGGGTTGGAGTAGCGGTCATTGGTCCACCCGTCAGAACTAGTCAATACTACGACCATAATAATGTAACGGTGGAATGTATCTAATTTCAAACTAGAAGAGGGAACTGCCACGATTCGACCCGGACGTCCGAGCTACGTTCTCGCGCACTCGACGACTGTGTAGTGTCGACCGGCAGCGTCACGGGCGAGCCCTGCCGGAGTATCGGTCAGTGTTCGATGCCCGCGAGGAGTGCGTCGACGTGCGCCTGTTCGTCGTCTAGCTGCTGGGGGTAAATGCCGACGGCGACGACGAAGTCCCCGTCGTGTTTCACTTTCGTGACGTGGACGTAGACGTCGACGGACGGTCCACCCTGGAGGGTGGCGGTGCCCTCGAACTTCGAGACCTCGGCCGACTCCTCGAGGACGGTGACGGTCCGCGTGCCGACCTCGTCGCCGATGGAGAGGCTGTCGTACTGCTGCTGGGCGAGTTCGGCGAGTTCCCGGTTGGAGTAGTCCTTGATCGGGTTGAACGTCTGGCCGAGCACGCTCACCTCGGGGCTGGCGAACGTCGAGAACACCGCCGCTCGTTGCTCGCCGATACCGAGCACGTCGACGGTCCGCTCGTACATCGCGACGTGGTTCGTGACGCTGACGTTCTTCGACTGACCCGCAGCGGAGAACGTCCGCGTCACCTCGCTACTCGTGACCTCCGCCTCCTCGTACCCGGTCTCCGCGAGCGCGTCGTCCCCGACCGTCGCCTCCGACGCGGAGAACTCCAGGGGACCACTGAGGATACCGAGACACCCACTCGTCGCGACAAGCGCCGCGAACGCGACGACAACCGCCGTTCGTCGATGCATGGAGTACGCGACCCAGCGTGCGGAGATAAGCCTGTTGGCAGACGTCTCAGCGCCGGAACGAGACGCCGTCGTCCGTGTCCTCGACGACGACGCCGAGCGCCTCCAGGTGGTCCCGGAGGTCGTCCGCCCGCTCGTAGTTACCCGCGGCGCGCTCCTCCTCGCGGACGCCCAGGACGAGTTCGACGAGGTCGTCGGCCAGCGAGACGTCGCCACCAGCGTCCGCGTCACCGAACTGGAAGCCCAGGACGTCGCCCCCGAGGTCCTCGAACGTCTCGACGGCGTCGACGAGACCGCGGTAGTCGTAGCGCTCGGCGGCGTCGGCGTGGCGGTTCACCGCGGTGGCGAGTTCGAGCAGCGCGCTCACCGCCGCGCGGCTGTTGAAGTCGTCGTTCATCGCGTCGGTGAACGACTCGCGGGCGGACTCCGCTGCCGCACGGAGGTCGTCGTCGACGGTGGTCGCGTAGGCGTCGGGGCTGTCCGCGGCCTCGACGGCGCGGTCGTAGGCGCGTTCGAGGCGCTCCCAGCGCTCCTCGGCCTCCGAGACGGTCGCCTCGGAGAACGTCTGGCGCTGCGTGTACGACGTGGAGACGAGGAACATCCGCACGACGTCCGCGCCGAACTCCGCGACGGCGTCCTTGACGGTGAAGTAGTTGCCGAGGCTGGAGCTCATCTTCTCGTCGCCGGTCTCCAGCAGTCGCACGTGGAGCCAGTACTTCGCGAACGGCTCGCCCGCGGCCGCCTCGCTCTGGGCGATCTCGTTCTCGTGGTGGGGGAAGACGAGGTCCTGGCCACCGACGTGGACGTCGATGTGGTCGTTGAGGTGTGTCATGCTCATCGCGGAGCACTCGATGTGCCAGCCGGGACGGCCCTCGCCCCACGGGGAGTCCCACGTCTGGCCGGACTCGTGGTCCAGCGGCGGGAGGGTCTCGTCGCGGTGTTCGTTGGCGTCCTCGGGGTCGACGCCGCCGGCCTTCCAGAGCGCGAAGTCCGCCGGGTGGCGTTTCTCGCGTTGCTCGTCCTCGGGGCCCTGGGCCTCCACCTCCTCTACCTTCTGGCCGGAGAGTTTCCCGTAGTCCTCGAAGGTCGTGACGTCGAAGTAGACGGAGCCGTTCGTCTCGTAGGCGTACCCCTCCTCGATCAGCGTCTCGACGAGGTCGATTATCTCGGGGACGTGCTCGGAGACACGTGGGTAGACCTCGGCGCGGTCGAGGTTCAGCGCGCGCATGTCCTCGATGACGGACTCGATGTAGTGGCGCGCGACCGCAGCCTCGGTGTCCCCGAGGTCGTCCTCGCCTGTGCGGGCGACGATCTTCTCGTTCACGTCCGTGAAGTTCTGCACGTGGCGCACGTCGTAGCCGGCCTTCGCCAGCCACCGCACGACCACGTCCGACTGCACCCAGAGGCGAGCGTGCCCGAGGTGGGCGTCGTCGGAGACCGTGAGCCCGCACGTGTAGACGAGTACGCTGTCGGGGTCGTGGGGCTCGAAGCGCTCTCGCTCGCCGGAGAGGGTGTTCGACACGTAGAGCGTCATCCCCGGATGCTACGCGCGCCAGCGTTTCAAAGCGTCGGAACTGGCGGCGTCTGTCGGGAGACCGACTGCGGTTACTGTGGCACGCTCCCGAGTGCGTCCTCGACGACCCGGAGCGCGTCCGCGCCGTCACGGCGTTCGACGACCACCGCGAGCGCTCCCTCGGCCACCCCGGCGGCCACGGGTTCGACGTCCACCGCGTGCAGTCGGTCGAGTGCGAACGCGAGGACGCGCGTGTCCACGTCGCCGTTGGCGAGCAACGCGGTGAGCCGGCCCTCCCCGGGCGCGAACCCGTGCCCGGAGACCACCAGCAGGCCGTCCTCGCTCGCCCCGAGCCCGGACTCCATGGAGACGGTGCCGCGGCGCTCGGCCGCCTCGAAGTCGGGGAGTTCCTCGCCGTACCGCCTGATCGCTGCCGCGACTGCCTCCTCGTCGCCGTCCACGTCGAGGAAGCGCGCCGCGGCGGCGTGATTGACGACGCCGGCCCGCAGCGCCTGCCGGAGGAACGGGTTGTCGTCTATCGCAGCCCGGGTTGTCGCCGCCTTCGTCATACCCTCCCTCGTCGCCCCCGTGGCTTAAATCTCAGCTCCTGCGAGCGACGACCGTCTTTAAATCCCCGGGGCGGAAATGGCGCGTGTGAGCGAGGACAGCGACCCGACTGCGGTGCTCTCCGTGCTCGACGACGAGCACGCGCGAGCCATCCTCGCAGCGGCCAGCACGCAACCCATGTCCGCTAGTGAACTGAGCGAGGCGTGCGACGCATCGACGGCGACAGTGTACCGCAGGATCGACGACCTCACCGAACTCGAACTGCTCGAGGAGTCCATCAACGTCCGTCCGGACGGCAACCACCACCGCGTCTACCGCGCGACGCTCCGGCGGTTCACGCTCGAACTCGCCGACGGCGAGTTCACCACCGAGGTGGAGTGTGACTCCGAGGACGTCGCCGACCGATTCACGCGCATGTGGGAGGGACTGTGATGGACGACTGGTATCTCGCCATCTTCGCGGTGTCGCTGGCCTCGACGGCGGTGGGACTGTTCGTCGGCTACCAGGCCTACCGCGGCTTCCGCCGGCACCAGAGCGCGGCGATGCAGTACCTCTCGGCGGGGCTCATCCTGCTGACCGCGGTGACGAACACGGCCGCGTTCGTCGGCTCCGCGCTGCTCCGGTACGGCGTCATCGACGCGTCGCTGCAGTCGCCGTTCACCCTCGGCGTGCGCCTGCTGCAGTTCGCCGGCCTGCTCTGTATCGCGTACTCGCTTTACCGCCGCCCCTAGTCACTCGCAGGCCATGGACTGCGCGATTTCGACCAGTGCCTCCTCGTCGAGCGTCGACCCGACGACGGAGTACCGGGTGCGCTCGCAGGACCACGTGACGAGGTTGTACTGACCCGTCGACAGGTACCGGCCCTCGTAGCCGGCGACCGAGACGTTCTCGCCGCCCGGGTGCGCGTTCGGTTCCGCCGACGTCGCCGGGGACTTCGAGACGGTGAGGTGGCCGTCCTCGCTCTCGTACTGGAGGGTCAGCTGCGTGTGGTTCCCCTGGATCACCTGCGCGCGGTGGAACTCGTAGCCGTCCGGGACGTCGGGGTCCGGGACGGCCAGCGAGCTGTTCGCCCGGAGCGCCGACAGCGAGTCGAAGGTCTCCACGTGGAAGTCTCGCGTCTCGACGGTGGCGCCCTCCGGCTTCTCGAACGTGAAGACGTCCGTCGGGAGGTCGTCGTTGTACGTGACGTTCTCCAGGTGCATGGCCGTGTGGTACGTCTCGCCGTCCAGCGTCACGGTCTGGTTCATCCGCAGCGGGTAGTAGTACGCCGCGTCGAGCCACATCGTCCGGTCGAAGTCGACGGCCGCGTCCGACGCTGCGGTCATCCGGAACCCGTGGACCGTGCGCCCGTCGACGGTGTCGGTCCCCAGGTACGTCACCTCGTAGGTGTCGATGGGGTCGGACTCGGTGGTGGTCGCCGGGAGGACCGGGAGCGGGGAGACGCCGCTGGAGGGGTTCTCGATCGGTTCGTCCTCACAGGCGCCGGCGACGACGCGCGCGAAGAACTCCCCGCGGTCAAGAGACAATACACCGCCGACGTGGGGTACGTACGAGACCGATTTCTCGCTGGCGTCGTAGGTCACCGACGTCGACTCGTTCGACACGTACACGTCGCCTTCACGCTCGGCCGGGGCGTGGACGTACTGGTACTGGCGAGTGGACTCCCCGAGGCCGATGTGGACCGTGGCGCGCATGTGAACGGTCTCGTTCTCGGACCGGAACGAGAAGACCTGCGTGCCACTCACCGTCTCCAGGGAGTCGAACTTCGCGGCCACGTCGTCGTCCGGAGGTGACTGGGTACCGTCGCCCCCGAACAGCAGGACGCCGGTACAGCCGCTCGCGACGAGGAGGAGGGCGACTGCGACTGGCACGTAGCTCTGGGACCTCATTCTCACCTGCCACGACGCAGCCGGAACGAATAAAATGGGCGAAACATTCCGGTTCTTGCCGGCCGGCTCGGCCACCGGATTCCCCCGATTCCCGAATCCCTAAGGTCACTTCGTCCCTACCCGCGAGCATGCAAGCGCTGGTCATCGTCGGACACGGCTCACACCTCAACCCCGGGTCGTCGGACCCGGCGTTCGCGCACGCCGACACCATCCGCGAGGCGGGCGCGTTCGACGAAGTACGGGAGGCGTTCTGGAAGGAGGAACCGTCGTTCCGCGAGGTGCTCCGTACGCTCGAGTCCGAGGAGGTGTTCGTGGTGCCGCTGTTCATCTCGGAGGGCTACTTCACCGAGCAGGTCATCCCGCGCGAACTTCGACTCGACGACTGGGACCCCGCGGACTGGGACTCGAACGGCACGGACGCCGACCACGTCACACTCCACGCCGAGGACGTGGAGAAGACCATCCACTACTGCGGACCGGTCGGCACTCACGACTCGATGAGCGACGTCATCGTCCAGCGCGCGAAGTCCATCACGGGCGACGAGGACGTCGGCCCGGGCTTCGGGCTGGCCGTCGTCGGCCACGGCACGGAGCGCAACGAGAACTCCGCGAAGGCCATCTACTACCACGCCGACCGCATCCGCGAGACGGGCCGCTTCGAGGACGTGCAGGCGGTGTTCATGGACGAGGACCCGGAGGTCGACGACGTCACCGAGTTCTTCGACGCCGAGGACATCGTCGTCGTCCCGCTGTTCGTCGCCGACGGCTTCCACACCCAGGAGGACATCCCCGAGGACATGGGCCTCACGGACGACTACCGGACGGGCTACGACGTGCCCAGCGAGGTGGACGGCCACCGCATCTGGTACTCCGGAGCGGTCGGCACCGAACCACTGGTGGCCGACGTGGTGCTCGAACGGGCGGCCGAGGCGGGCGCCGACGTCCGGGAGGCTATCGAACTGGTGCGCGAGCGGACCGGCGGCGTGAACGCCGCGAGTGCGGGGGACTGATGTCCGCGACCACCACCGACGCGGTCGCCGACGCGCTCGTCGATGCGGCCAACGCCGGCATCGACTTCGACGGCCTCACCGTCGAGCCGTTCCGCGAGGCGTACCGCTGGCAGACGCCGGAGACCGAGGCCGTCGTCTCGGCCGAGGAACTCCAGGAGTACGCCGACGACCCGTACGCGACCAACTGGTACTACTGGGAGCGGGAGGTCGGCGGCCACGACACCGCGCGGCGCGCGTTCCTCCGCTGGCTCGAGGGCGACGACCTGGCCCCCGACCGCTACGAGCAGTTGCGCGGCGGCCACACGCGCCACTGGGGGGAACTCGCGATCACGGTCGTGCTGAGCGATGGCGGCACCCGGCGCTACGAGGTGCGGCACGAGGACGACGTCGGCGAGGACGTCGACGCCTACACGGACCCCCTCGAGGCGCGCCACCTCGTCAAGCACGACAACGAAGGACGCTACCGCCCGCTCTCGACGGCGCCCTCGCTCCCCCACGGCTGGGCGTTCGTGGACCTGGACGGCAGCGACCTCGTTCAGACCGTCGAGTACGTCTACCCCGCGACGGTCGCCAACTGGCACCGCGAACGGGAGGGCGACCTCGATGTCGACCACTGGGAGGACGCCGCGAGCCGCCAGACGGGCATCTACAGCATCGTCGAACAGCTCGACGGCGAGGCCCTGGAGTGGGGCGCGGAGGCCTGCTGCGTCGACTCCCAGTGCCTGAAGCGCCGCGAGTGGGACGAGAACGACGAGACGGAACTCGACGTCCCACGGGGTGACGGCGAGTTCCCGTGCCGCGAACCCTGCTCGCTGTTCGTCGCCGCCGCACGGAAGTTCGTCACGCTCGAACGCGAGGAGAGCCGCGAGTACACCTTCGAGTTGACGCCCGCCGAGAAGGAACAGATCGAGGACATCGTCGACACCGTCGCGGACGGCCGCACGGACGAGATCCGCGAAGCGGACGTCTACGAGGGTGCGAACCGCTACCGGGCGCGGTTCCTGCGCGCGAAGCGGATGGACGAACACGGCCTCTCGGGGACGCCCACGTACCCCGAGGACCACGACTGACGGCCCGTCAGGACAGCTGCTTCTGGCGAAGAGACGACTCAGACGAACAGCAGGTAGGCCGCAGCCGCGACGCCCGCCAGCAGTGCGAGCACGCCCACGACCAGCGCCAGCGAGTCGGAGACGGCCAGGGCGACCGCCGCGGCCACGACCACACCGCCGGCGGCCAGCACGAGGTTCCGCGCTCCCTCGGCGGTCCCACCGCCCGGGTCCGTCTCGACGGTCTGTTTCTCCGCGAGCGTCTCGTCGACGGCCACCTCGGGACCGCCGTCCTTTCGCTCGGCCGTCACGGTGACATTGAGGCGCGCCTCCTGGGCGCCGTACCCCGTCACGAGGTCGACGTACCCCTTCGCGGGGCCGTGACCGAGTGGAATCGTGATTTCGACGTCACGGGTCGCCTCCTCGTCGACGTACACCTGCGTGGCCGAGGGCTGGGCGACCGCGTCGAGCGCCTCGTCGAAGTGGAGGTGGACGTGGAGCGGGCCGCCGTGGTTCACGAACCGCAGGACGAACGAGCGGTCCGTCTCCAGGGACGCCACTTCGGGTGCGACGTCGCGTGGCTCCTCGCGGTTGAGGTGAACCGTCAGGGTCTCCGGCACGCTCGGGGGATGGAACCGGGGTTAGAAAAAGGTTCCCTGCCGAGTCAGGCGGGCGCCTCCTCGCGCATGTCCGGCGGGAGGAGGTTCGGGATGCCGTCCTCGATGGGGTAGGTCTCGCCGCACTCAGTGCACGTCAGCGTCCCCGACATGACCTCGCCGTCCTCGCGGGACTCGACGTCGAGTTCCAGGTCGTGCTTGTCGAGCGGACAGCAGATGATGTCCATGAGGTCTTCCTTCATGTTCTGAGCGTGGACGGCGCCGGTCAAAAGCGTGCGGGTTCCAGAGTGGGTGTTCTCCGGACTCGGTACGCGCGGCGTGGTAGCGGAGTACGACACAGAAAGCCCTCGGCTCGCCCTTTCGCTCCACCAGGGTGTCGGTCGTTCCACAGCAGTTTCTCGCAGAAAATCGGACTGGCAGCGGAGACGCTTACTCGAACGGGTCCTGGCGAACGACTGTCTCTTCGCGACCTGGGCCGACGCCGAGGACGTACGTCGGCGTGTCGAGTTCGTCCTCGAGGTACTCGACGTACTCGCGGGCGGCGGCCGGGAGCGCGTCGTAGCCACCGTCTGCGACCGCCTGCGGGTCGAACTCCTCCCAGCCGTCGAAGCTCCGGAAGACCGGCTCGCACTCGCTCCAGCGCTCCGTGCTGGCGGGCGTCGCGAGCAGTTCTTCGCCGTCGAGTTCGTACGCGTGACCGACCTTCAGTTCGTCGAGGCCGGCGAGCACGTCGAGGTGGTTGATAGCGAGGCCGGTGAAGCCGTTGGCGCGGGCGGCGTGCCGGAGCATCGGGACGTCCAGCCAGCCGACGCGACGCGGGCGGCCGGTGACGGTGCCGTACTCCCCGCCCTCGTCGCGGATGTACTCCGCCAGGTCGCCGTCCAGTTCCGTCGGCATCGGGCCGCTACCGACCCGGGAGAGGTACGCCTTCACGATACCGACGACTTCGCCCTGTCCGATGACTGTCGGGCCGAGGCCGGTGCCGGTGGCGGCGTAGCCCGCGGTCGGGTTCGAGGAGGTGACGAATGGGTAGTCGCCGTGGTCGATGTCGAGGCTGGTACCCTGGGCGCCCTCCAGCATCAGTTCCTCGCCGGCGTCGACGCGGTCGGCGAGGTACTCGCCAGCGTTGACGGCCATGTTCTCCTCGCTGATGCGTTCGCCGTACTCGCGGCAGCGCTCGTAGATGGCGTCGACGTCGAACTCGTCGCCCGCGTCGCCGCCGTAGACGTCCTCGTACAGCGTACGCTTCTGCGGGACGGCGTACTCCAGGCGGTCCCGGAGCACGTCCGGGTCGAGCAGGTCGCCGACGCGGACGCCGCGGCGGCCGACCTTGTCCTCGTACGTCGGGCCGATGCCGCGGCCGGTGGTGCCGATCTCCTGGTCGTCGTCGGCCTTCGCCTCCTCCTCGATGCCGTCGAGGACGCGGTGGTACGGCAGGATGACGTGTGCGCGGCGCGCGACCCGGACGTCGGGGTCCAGCCCGCGCTCGCGGAGCGCGTCGATCTCCTCGAACAGGGTCTCCGGGTTCACGACGCAACCGTTGCCGAGAACGCCGGTCTTCCCGCGGATGACGCCGGAGGGGACCAGGGAGAGCTTGTACTCCTCGCCGCCCACGACGACGGTGTGGCCGGCGTTGTCCCCGCCCTGGTAACGGACGACGACGTCCGCGGCGTCGCCGAAGATGTCGACGACACCGCCCTTGCCCTCGTCGCCGAGCTGTGCGCCCACGATAGTGACGGTCATACACGTGCGTTCCACGACTGGCGACAAACCCGTTACGATGTTCGCGGATATTGTGTGCACTCCCGTGCACAACGACGGTAGATTTCCCCGCCCCCATTGGACGAACGAGTAGATTCGACCGGACTCGAACGCCGAGCGCAATCGTTAATTGCTAGCACTCCCAAACGCCAAACACCCCGTTTTTCGCGGCGCAGTGTGACAACCTTTAAAACCCCGCCAAGACAAGTTAACAAGTGCCATGATAGACCGGCTTGAGAAGGAAGTCGATATGCTAGAACGACATCTGCAGGTCCTCCGAATGGTCATCGAGAACGAGCCAATCGGTATCGTGAAGATGTCCAACGAGACCGGCTACCCCCACCACAAGGTGCGCTACTCCCTCCGCGTACTCGAAGAGGAGAACCTCATCGAACCGTCCAGCCAGGGTGCGATCACCACCGAGCGGACCCAGGAGTTCGTCGACGAACTCGACGGCAAGATCGACGAGATCGTGGGGAAGATGGAGGCGATGAAGATCGACGCGGCAGCGGAAGCCGAGTGAGGCGTCCTCGACGTCGATAACTCCGGTCGAGAAGGTCCCCGCCGGGTACCTACAGTTCGGGGACGGTCAGGTGGAACGCGTCGTTTCTATCCTCCACCAGACAGAGGTGGTAGCCGTCCTTGCGGCCGACCTTCACGTAGCTCTCTTTGTCGCTGCGAGAGAGGAAGCCGCCGCCACCGGTCTCCTCGGCGGCGGTCTCCAGTGCCTGCGGTTCGAAGAACGAGGCCGTGACGTACATCGCCGCGCTCAGGTCGTCGGCACCCTCGCTGACGGCGGTCGTCGCGTCGACGAGCGCCTGCATCTCGTCGCCGGTCACTGGTTCCCGCTCCGCGTTCAGTTCCGCGACGACGAGCGGTTCGCCCATGCGGTCGCGCAACACGACGTCGAACGAGCGGGAGACGCTGCCGTCCTCCGTCTCGACCTCGACCGCGCCGTCGAGTTCCGCGCGGTCGACCCTCGGAATCGCGTCGTAGAGGTCGGCGAGCCCGGTCGAGTGGCCGGCGTCACGGATCTCGTAGGGGAGTTCTCTGACAGCCCAGGAGACGAAGCGGTACGCGCCCGTCCCCGTCAGGAACGTCTCGAACTCCTCGCCGTCTACGGTGGCCGTCGACGCCTCGAACTGCGTGTGGTGGTCGACGCGCATGTTCTGGTTCACGGCGTCCGCGTCGATGCCGTCGCCGAGTTCGTCGAGCGTGGACTTCCCCTTCGAGTCGTACCGGACGAAGAGGTTCGTCCCCGACAGCGCGGCCTCCGGTGAGAGGTCGTTCTGTCCCGGAGTGCCGCCCGTGGCGCCCGCGCTCTCGGCGGCCTCGAGTTCCGACTCGAGTGCGTCCGCGCGCGCCGCGAGTTCGTCGCGTTCCTCCTGGAGGCTCCGCACGCGCTCGCGGAGCTTGTCGCGTTCGCCTTCGAGGGAGTCGATGCGCTCGGCGGCCTCCTCGAGTTTCGCGTCGCGCTGCTGGACGGCCCGTTTCAGCTTCTCGACGTTCGAGCGGCGCTTGCCCGAGGAGGACGACTGCCGGCTGCGCTTGGCCCGGCGCTGTTTCTGCTGGCGTTTGGCCGTCTGCTCGGTGGCCTCGCCGCCGGCGTCCTCGTCGGCCGTCTCGCTCTTCTCCGGGTCGAGCGTCGGCACCGAACGGGCGTTGCGCCACTCCTTCTCCTCGTCGAAGACGCCCTCTTCGTCGGCTGCCGCAGCCGACGCTGCTGTCGCCCCGCCGTTGGGCGCCGCCTCCTCGGGTTCGTCTGTGGCGCCCGAACCGTCGTCTACGGTGGACGGCGAACCCGGCTCGGGAGCGTCACTGGGCTCGCTCGCCGACTCGTCGACGCTCCCCGGACCTGTCTCCGCTGCCTCTGCCGTCGCTTCCTCGGCGTCGGTCGTCGATTCAGCGTCCTCGGTGGACTGTCGCTCGTCGTCGACGCCACCGGGAGTGGCCGGCGATTCGACCGTCGTCTCCTCGGCTGTGTCGTCCGCGGCGTCCGCCGGTTCCTCCGCGGCCGCGGCCGCGTCGCCGGTATCCTCTTCGACATCGGGGATGCTCGTGACGTTCACGGGCGTCTTCAGCACCTCGTAGAGCCCCACTTCGTCGTCCGCGCGCTCGAAGGCATCGTCGCCGGTGATCAGTTCCTCGCTGGCGCCTACGAACGCGGCACTCATCGAGCGGCCGCCGTAGTAGACGACGTAGTAGTCCCCGGAGAGGACGTTCTCCGAGAGTTCGATGTAGCCGGTGAAGTTCGCGTCCGAGAGCGTCCTGTCGGCCTCCGAGAGCGCCGTGTCGTTCGTGTAGTACTTCGCCTGCGTCTCACCGCCCCGCTCCTGCATGGAGAACAGTAACGCGAGCGCGGGGTCCGGCGCCTCGTACACCGTTCCGTCGGTGTCCTCGAAATCGTCGATCTGGCCCTCGAAGACGCCAATGACGCGGCCGTTCAACATGAACAACCACGTCCCGCCGGCGACGACCGCGCCCGAGAAGTCGGCGTCCGCGAGTTCGTGCAACTCGTGGAAGCCACCCGAGAACGGTCGGGAGTGCCAGGACTCCACCCGCTCGACCGTGTGTGCCTGCATGGTCCATCGAACGCAAGGGGCCGGTATAAGGCTTTCCGGGGCGGACGAGCCCCTTCAGAACGTGTTCGGGAGCCGTCGTTACAGCTTGCCCGAGGCGTCGTCGGCGAGCTCCTCCATGCGCTTGCTGAGTCGGCCCGCGTTGGAGAACTCGTCGTCGCTCATCGCCGCCGCCAGCGCGTTGCCGAGCAGGAAGACGGCGTGTTTGTGTTCGCTCTTGGATTTGTGGACGTGCGAGGGGTCGACGTCGAGTTCTTCGTAGGCCGCGAACGCGTCCTGGTCGACGCTGTCGAACGCGAGGAACTGGTCTTTGATCTGGACCATCTGTTCGTGCAGGTCGAGGAGCTCGTCCTTGTGCATCGTTGGTCGGAGTAGGAAATTCGGCGATTTAAGCGTTGTCCGCTACGGTGTCACACGGTCAGAAGACGTACTCGTCGTCGTGGCCCATCATGCCACCCTCGCTCTCGAGTCCCGGGTCCTCTTCGTCTGCCGGTCCGCTCGTCTTGTAGGCGCGGATGCCCGAAGACAGCAGCTGTTCGACGGCCTCCTCGCGGCTCACGAACTCCCCCTGTTCGACGAGCTGAGCGATCTGCATCTCGATCTGGTCCGGGATGTTGATTTCGACGGTGGGCATGCTACTGGACGGGGATTCGCCACCACCGTTCTTAAGCCTGACGGGGTGGCCACTCGCCGTCTCCCCGGGAGCGTCACGCTCGCCGGAAGATACGGGGACGACGCGGCGAGCTGCAGTCGGTAGGAATACGTGTACCGACCCGCTACGCGCACCCATGAACGTCGAGGACGTCACGGATCTCTACGAGGAGTTCGGGGACGACCGCCTCCCACCCGGGCAGCGCGAGACGTCGAAGTTCCCCGTGCTCTCGAAGGGGAGTACGCCGACGTGGGACCCGGAGACGTGGCGGTTCACCGTCGGGGGCGCCGTGGGGAACGAACTCTCGCTCACCTTCGAGGAGTTCACGGACCTCGACGCGGTCACCCAGCGCCAGGACTTCCACTGCGTCACCGGCTGGTCGAAGTTCGACTGCGAGTTCACCGGCGTCACCTTCCCCCACCTCGCGGAACTCGCGGACGTCCGTCGCGACGCCACGCATGTCATGTTCCACGCGCTCGACGGCTACACGACCAACCTGCCGCTCGAAGACTGCATGCGCGAGGAGGTGCTGTTCACCTGGGAGTTCGACGGCGAGGACCTTCCGGCGGAACACGGTGGCCCGCTCCGGGTCGTCACGCCCCACAAGTACGCCTACAAGGGCGCGAAGTGGGTCGACGGCGTGGAGTTCCTCACTGAACCAGAACGCGGCTACTGGGAGAAGCGCGGCTACTCGAACACCGCCGACCCGTGGGCCGAGGACCGGTACAGCTAGACCAGTCGCGCAGGCGCTCTGCCAGCCGGTTTATCCTCGTCGAGAGAGAACGTCATATCGATGAGCCAGTTCAACCTGTGGCTCACGGTGCTGGGCGGCCTGACCCTCCTCTTGGTCCTGGGGGCGGGCGTGATGAAGACCCGCATCCGCGTGCTGTCCCAGCCGATCGTCGCCGTCCTCGTCGGTGTCGCCGTCGGCCCCCGCGGCCTCGACCTCCTCCAGACGACGGCAGTCTCCGAGACGCGTCCGCTCCTCGAGGAGGTCGCCCGGCTCACGGTCGCCTTCGCGGTCACGAGCATCGCACTTCGCCTGGATCCGGCGTACTTCCGAGCGCGTGCCCGGTCACTGGCGGTCCTCGTCGGTCCCGGGATGGTCCTGATGTGGCTGCTCAGCGCGCTCGTGGCCTACGCCGTCCTCCCCGTCGGCCCGGTCGTTGCCCTCCTCGTCGGGGCGGTCGTGACGCCGACCGACCCGGTCCTCGCGAACTCCATCGTCGTCGGCGAGACGGCCACGGAGAACATCCCGAGACGACTCCGCTACCTGCTCTCCGGCGAGGCGGGCATCAACGACGGCACCGCCTACCTCTTCGTGTTGCTCCCGGTGTTGCTGATGGCCCACCCCGTCGAGACGGCGCTCGGCGACTGGCTCACGCGGACGTTCCTCTGGGAGGTACTCGGAGCCGTCGTCGTCGGGTTCGCCATCGGGTCACTCGTTGGCGCAGTCGAACAGTGGGAGAACACGCGGGACTTCCTCGAGGAGACGTCCGTGTTCACGCTCACGGTCGCGTTGACGTTCTTCGTGCTCGGCGCCACCAAACTCGCCGGGACCGACGACATCCTCGCGGTGTTCGTCGCCGGCGCCGCGTACAACTGGCGGGCCGACCCCCAGGACGAGGCGAACGAACAGCGCGTCGAGGAGGTGTTCAACCGGCTGTTCACGATTCCGGTGTTCGTCCTCTTCGGCATCGCACTCCCCTGGAGCGGGTGGGTCGACCTCGGGTGGCGGGCGCCGGCGCTCGTCGCCGGCGTCCTGCTGTTCCGCCGCCTCCCGGTGATCCTCGCCCTCCGCCGGTACGTCCCGCCGCTGGACCGGAGAGGGGCCTCACTGTTCGTCGGCTGGTTCGGCCCGATCGGCATCGCCGCCGTCTTCTACGCCGTACTGGCAGCGGAACGGACGGGCGCGGAGGTCGTCTGGGTCGCGGCCAGTCTCGTCGCCGCGAGTTCGGTTCTCGTCCACGGCGTCACCGCGGTCCCCGCGACCCTCGGGTACGGACGACTGGGCGACGACGACGAGTCCTGGTGAGTCTCGGGCGGAAGGAACAGGCTATTAGTCGGAGCGCCCTCAACGTCGGACAATGAGTTCTCTGTCCGGCGAATCGACCGTTCGCGGGCCGGTCGTGAGCAGGAGTGCCCGGGTCGCCGACGTCTCCTACCGGGCGTTCCTGGCGTCGCGGGACGCACCCCGCATCCACTGGGCGGACCCCGACGGCCTCGAACTGTCGGGCGCTGGCGCGGCGGCCGCCGTCACCGCGTCTGGCGCCGAGCGATTCGACACGGTACGCGAGTGGGCCGACCGACTGTTCGCCGACAGCGACCACGACGGCCCCGAGGTCGCCCGCCCGCGCCTCCTCGGCGGGTTCGCCTTCTTCGACGACCACGAGGCCGGCGGCGCGTGGGCCGGGTTCCCCGCCGCGCAGTTCGTCCTCCCGGAGGTCCAGTTGTCCAGCGCTGGCGACGAGACGTGGCTGACCGTGACGCGTGCGGGCGACGACGTCGACCCGTCGACCGTCGAGACCGACCTCGACGACGCCCGCGAGGCCGTCGAGTCGCTGCCGGCGATGAAGCCGGGCGGCCCCCACCCCGGTGTCGAACGCACCGCGCCGACCCCGGAGAAGGCCACGTGGTGCGAGCAGGTCGCCGCCGCCCTCGACCGCATCGACTCGGGCGACCTCCGGAAGGTCGTCCTGGCGACGGCACTGCGCGCGGATCTCGCCGGCCCCGTCGAACCACGGGACCTCCTCGAGCGCCTCCGGCAGCGCTACTCGGAGTGTTTCCGGTTCCTCGTCGAACCGACCGACGACGCCGCGTTCCTCGGCGCGACGCCGGAGCGACTCGTCACACTCCGCGAGGACACCGTGGAGACGACGGCGCTCGCGGGGTCCGTGGGGCGCGGCAACACCCCCGCCGAAGACGCCCGCCTCGCCGAACGCCTCCGCGAGAGCGAGAAGCTCCGGCACGAACAGCGCCTCGTCACGGACGCCATCGCCGACGGCCTCGACGCGTTCGGCGACGTGACCGTCGGCGAGCGCGGCGTCCGCAGGCTCTCGAACATCCAGCACCTCGAGACACCCATCCGCGCCGACGTCGACGAGATGACCCACGTACTCGACGTGGTCGAGGCGCTCCACCCGACGCCCGCCGTCAACGGCCTGCCGCCCGCCGCGGCGCTCGCCACCATCCGGGAGACGGAGACGTTCGACCGCGGCTGGTACGCCGCCCCCGTCGGCTGGTTCGACGCCGCGGGCGACGGCACGTTCGGCGTCGGCCTCCGGTCGGCCGTCGCCGCCGACCGCACCGTCACGCTGTTCGCGGGCAACGGCATCGTCGCGGACAGCGACCCCGAGGCCGAGTGGGAGGAGGTACAACTGAAGTACCGCCCCATCCTCGACGAACTCGAATGACGACCGCGACGGAGGCCCCGCGATGACCGACCCGAACCGGAACGCGCTGTGGGCGCGCGCACTCGTCGAGGAACTCACACGGAGCGGCGTCGACGCCGCCTGCGTCTGTCCGGGCAGCCGGTCGACGCCGCTCACCGTCGCCCTGGCAGAGCACGACGACGTGCGCGTGTTCTCCCACCTCGACGAGCGCTCGGCGGCGTTCTTCGCCCTCGGCCGTGCGAAGCGCACCGGCCGCCCGACGCCCGTCGTCTCCACCTCCGGCACGGCCACCGCGAACTTCCACCCAGCCGTGATGGAGGCCACCCAGGCCCGCGTCCCGCTGCTGGTGCTCACCGCCGACAGACCCCCCGAACTCCGTGACTCGGGCGCGAACCAGACCGTCGACCAGCAGACGCTGTACGGCGACGCCGTCCGCCACTACCGCGACCTCCCGGAACCCGAGGCCGACGACCGGAAACTCCGTTCGCTGAGGACCGCGGTCTGTCGCGCCGTCGGCGAGACGACTGGCGCGAACCCCGGCCCCGTCCACCTCAACGTCCCGTTCCGCAAACCCCTCGAACCCGTCGAGGTGCCCGGCGACGTCCCCGAAAACTTCGCCGCCGACTTCCCCCTCGCCGCGGGTGGGCGGGACGACCCGTTCGTCGCCGTCGAACACGGCCGCGGGCTGCCCGACGACGGGACGCTCTCGGAACTCGCTGCGGCCGCCGAGTCCGCGGCGCGCGGTCTCGTCGTCGCCGGCCCGGACGACGGTGGCCTCGCCCCGGAGGCAGCCGCGGCGCTCGCCGACGCGACCGGCTTCCCGGTTCTCGCGGACCCGCTCTCGGGCCTCCGGTTCGGCGACCACGTCACGGACGCCCCGGTCGTCGGCGGCTACGACGGCTTCCTCGCGGGCGACGTTCCGGAGCCGGACTTCGTACTCCGCTTCGGAGCCTCTCCCACGTCGAAGCCACTCCGAAACTTCCTCCGGGACAGCGGCGCGCGACAGGTGCTCGTCGACCCCGCGGGCGGGTGGCGCGAGGCGACGTTCACGGCGACAGACCTCGTCGTCGCGGACCCGACCGAGACGGCTCGCGCGCTCGCCGGCCGGATCGAGACCGGTCGAGACGAGTGGACCGAGCGCGTCCTCGACGTCGAGTCCCGCTATTGGGCCGCCGTCGACGAGTTCGAAGCAGACGGCGTCATGGAGGGCGACGTGGTCGCGGCCGCGGCCGACGACGCGCCCGACCCGGCCACCGTCTTCGTCTCGAACAGCATGCCCGTCCGGGACTTCGACCGCTTCGCGCGGCCGCGAGCGGCGGACCTCACCGTGCTCGGGAACCGCGGCGCCTCGGGCATCGACGGCATCACGTCGTCGGCCCTCGGCGCCGGGAGCGCGACAGACGACCCGCTCGTCCTGCTCACGGGCGACCTGGCGTACTACCACGACTCGAACGGCCTGCTCGCGCTCGAACGCTGCGACGTGGACGCGACGATCGTCCTGCTCAACAACGACGGCGGCGGCATCTTCCACATGCTCCCCATCGAGGAGTTCGACCCACCGTTCACCGGCCAGTTCAGGACGCCACACGGCCTCGACTTCGCGCCCACTGGCGACAGCTACGACCTCGAGTTCGGCCGCGTCGAGACGCTCGCGGGGTTCCGCGACGCCTACCGGCGCTCCCTCGAATCGTCGGGGACGCAGGTCGTCGAGGTTCGCACGGACGCCGAACGCAGTCACCGCGAGCGCGAGCGCCTGCACGCCCGGGTCGCGGACCTTGTCTGATCCTGCTCACTCCCCGTGGACGTAGGCGCCGTAGAGCGCCGCGCCGACCGTGCCGAACGCGAGGGCGTACCCCGTGCAGTAGAGCGCCACCGTCACGAGATTCGGGCCGACCGTCACCGCCGCGAAGCCGACGCTCCGCGAGTACGACACCGCGGAGACGATTGTGACAGCAGTGACGCCGTAGCCCAGCGCGATTCGGATACCGGTGAGGAGGCTACTGGCGGGACGTTCGTCGGCGAACCGGGCAGCGAGCAGGAGCCCCGTGGCGAGCAGGACGGCTGGTGGAACGAGCACGAGCAGTGAGTCCCAGACTGGCGTCTCCTGGACGTCGACGCTGCGGCGCACGGTGCTGCCGAGCACCGACCCGTGGAACTCCAGTGGGACGTAGTGGCTGCCGTAGAAGAACCACCCGACCAGCTGGACGGAGTCCGGCTGGAGCCACTCGGCGACCCCCCGGAAGATGCCACCGGTGTCGGCGCCGAGGAGTGCAGCGACCTCGTCGACGACGGCGGCGGACTCCCGGACCTCGTCGTACTGGACGGCGAGCGTGGCGGCGTAGCCGACGCAGAAGGCGAGGACGCCGGCGAGCGCGCCTTCGGCGGTCGCCCGCCACTCCCGCCACAGCGCACCGTACTCCATACCGGTCGGTCCCCGGGCCGGCCCATAAGCGTGCGGGTCAGTTCTCGGGCGAGTGCTGTACAAACGCTTTTGCCCGCCGCCCGCGGACGCCCGGTATGGTTTCCGAGCTCTTCGACCCCGACCGCTGGGAGGCGGTCGACGACGTCGACTTCGAGGACGTGACGTACCACCGCGGGACGGACGTCGACGCCGTCCGCATCGCGTTCGACCGGCCAGCACTGCGCAACGCGTTCCGCCCGGGCACCGTCGACGAACTGTACGAGGCGCTCGACCACGCGAAACGCCAGGCTGACGTCGGCTGCGTCCTCCTCACGGGCAACGGCCCGAGTCCGAAGGACGGCGGCTGGGCGTTCTGCTCCGGTGGCGACCAGTCCGTCCGGGGCGACTCGGGCTACGAGTACCGCGGCGACGACCGGGCCGGCGACGAGGAGGACGCCGCGGTGCGCGAGGCGAAGGCGGGCCGCCTCCACATCCTCGAGGTCCAGCGCGCCATCCGGTTCATGCCCAAGCCCGTCGTCGCCGTCGTCCCCGGGTGGGCCGTCGGTGGCGGCCACTCCTTGCACGTCGTCTGTGACATGACCCTCGCCAGCAAGGAGCACGCGAAGTTCCTCCAGACGGACCCGGACGTCGCCTCATTCGACGCCGGCTTCGGCTCCGCCTACCTCGCCAAGCAGGTCGGCCAGAAGAAGGCCCGCGAGGTGTTCTTCCGCGGGAAGACCTACTCCGCCGAGGAGGCCGCCGACATGGGGATGGTCAACGAAGTCGTCCCGCACGACGACCTCGAGGACGTCGCCCTGGAGTGGGCCGACGAGATGACGAGCAAGTCCCCGACGGCGATGCGGATGCTGAAGTACGCGTTCAACATGGCCGACGACGGCCTAGTCGACCAGCAGGTGTTCGCGGGGGAGGCCACCCGACTCGGCTACATGACCGACGAAGCGAAAGAGGGGCGCGAGGCGTTCATGGAGGGCCGGGACCCCGACTTCTCGAAGTTCCCCTGGCACTACTGACCGGAGAGGGTGCAGTCCGCCGGACTCCAGTGCGTTCGTCAGTCGACGGGAGTTCCCAACGAGGAGACGGACTCGACGGGCGCACCCGCACCGTCGCTGGACGGCGACGCCCGCTGGAGCGCCACCCTGAACGTGCTGCCCGCCGGCCCCGTCTCCACCAGGTCGACGGACCCCCCGTACTGTTCGACGAGTTTGGCAGTGAGGTACGTCCCGAACCCGTGGTCGGCCGTCCGCTGTGACGGCCGGTCGAACAACCCTTCGACCTCGCCGTCCGGGACGCCGGAGCCGTTGTCCGCGATCTCGACGGTCACCCGCTCGCCGCCCGCGTCCACGGTGACGGACACCCGCGGCGGACTGCTGTCGTTGTGTTCGACGGCGTTCGCGAGCAGGTTACCGAACACACGCGGGAGCAGCGCGTCGGCCCGGACATACACCGAGTCGGGTACCGACATCTCGACTTCCACGGAGTCGTCGAGGTCCTCAAGTTTCGCCACCTCTTCGGCGAGCGTCTCCGAGAGGTCCACCGGCACGACCGGCGCGTCCGTCTCGGACGCGAGCAGCAGCACGCGGACGTCCTCGATGACGCCCGTTATCTCCTCGCTGCGGCGGAGTATCGTGTCGCCGTAGTCGTACTCGGGGGTCCCCTCGTCGTGTGCGTCCTTCAGCAGTGTCGCGTATCCCGAGACGACGTTCGTCGCGTTCAGCACCTCGTGGCGCAGGAGGCTGTTGAGGTAGTCGAGCAGGTCGCGCTGGGCCTCGAGGTGTTCGGCGCGGACCGCGCTCCGTTCGGCGTCCGTCGCGTTCTGGATGGCTCGCGCCTCGACGACGCCGATGAAGACGCCCAGCCCGGCGCCGAGCGCGACCGCCCAGCGGAGCCACGCGACGAACAGGAGCACCGAGGACACCGGGAGCACCGTCATCAGGGCGAGGTTCAGCAGGACGGCAGCCCCGGCCCCCGCGACGGTCCACCACCAGGCCCGCGCGAACCGCTCGGGCTGGAGTTCGCTGTGCGTGAGCCAGTGGCCGGCGTACGCGACGCCCGCGACGAACGGGGCGGCAGTGATGACCCCGACCAAAAACTCCCCGCTGAACACCAGCGAGGACTCCTTCGTCCAGTCTGCCAGCCCGAGCAGCCGGACGCCAACCTCGGCGACGAGGACGAGCGAGAGGCCGAGACTCGTCCCGAGCAGCCACGTTGGCACTCCGTGTCTGGACTGGAACGAGAAGGTGGCCATGACGTGCCACCAACGAACGTTCTCGTGTATAAAGGCTCACTTTGGTTGCGTATCCGACAGAGTCGGTCTATCCCGCGGTTCCGGACGTCGAGTGGTGGGTGGACCGGTGACCGCGCGTCGACCGCCACCGCTTTTGTACCGCTGTCCGTAGACCCGGACAATGAGCGAGACGGCCGACGTGACCCGACGGCAGGCGTGGCTGATGGCGGCACGCCCGCACACGCTGCCGGCGGCCGCCGCACCCGTCGTCGTCGGCACGGGGCTCGCGGTGCACGCGGGCCTGTTCGCGGCGCTGCCAGCGCTTTCCGCGCTCGTCGGCGCGGCGCTGATACAGGTCGGCACGAACTTCGCGAACGACTACTACGACGCCGTCCAGGGCGCGGACACCGACGAGAGAGAGGGATTCACGCGCGTCACCGCGGGCGGCCTCATCGACGCCGAGCGCGTGAAGTTCGCGATGTACGCGACGTTCGCGCTCGCCATCCTCGACGGCACCTACCTCGTCTACGTCGGCGGCCTCCCGATTCTCGTCGTCGGCCTCGCGAGCGTCGCCTCCGGCATCGCGTACACGGGCGGCCCCTACCCCCTGGGCTACCACGGCCTCGGCGACCTCTTCGTCTTCGTCTTCTTCGGCGTCGTCGCCGTCACCGGGACGTTCTACGTCCAGGCCGTCACCCACCTCGCCGAGCCGCTGACGACGACGATTCCGCCGGGGACCGTGACGACGGCGGCGCTGGTCGCCAGCCTCCCGGTGGCCGCGATCTCCACGGACATCCTCGTCGTGAACAACGTCCGCGACCGCGAGGAGGACGCGACGACCGGCAAACGCACGCTCGCGGTCCGCTTCGGCTACGCGTTCTCCCGCGTGCAGTTCGTCGCACTGCTCGTCCTCGCCTACGCCGCCCCCGTCTGGTTCTACGTCGAGGGGTACGGCGCGGCCGTCTTCCTCCCCGTTCTCTCGCTGCCCCTCGCCGTCTCGGTGACGCGCACCCTGCTCTCGCGGACCGACGGCGAGGCGCTGAACCCCGCGCTCTCCCGCACCGGCCAGCTACTCGCGCTGTACTCGGCGCTGTTCGCCGCCGGACTCGCACTATGATCCGGGCGTTCACCCTCCCGCTGGCGCGACCGCTGCCGACCGCGCGTGGCACCATCGAGACCCGCTCGGGGGTCCTGTTCGCCCGCGACGGCGGCGTCGGCGAGGCCACACCACTCCCCGGCTGGACGGAGTCCCTGGAGGACTGCGGGAGCGCGCTCCGCGCGGCCGACGCAGCCGACGACTGGGCGAGCGCACTCGCCGCCTGCGAGGACGCGCCCGCCGCCCGGCACGCCGTCTCGCTCGCGAAACTGGACGCCGAGGCGCGCAACGCGGACGTTCCGCTCGCCGCCCACCTCGCGGACGACCCGGCCGACTCGGTGGCCGTGAACGCGACCGTCGGCGACGCGAACGCACAGGACACCGCCGAGGCCGTCCGGAACGCCGCCGACGCGGGCTTCGACACGGTGAAGGTGAAGGTCGGCGCGCGCTCGCTCGACGAGGACGTCGAACGCCTGCGCGCCGCCCACGCGGTGACCGACGCCACCCTGCGCGCCGACGCGAACGGCGCGTGGTCCCGGGAGCGCGCCCGCGAAGCGTTCGAGCGACTGGAAGGACTCCACGTGGCGTACGTCGAGCAGCCGCTCTCTGCGGACGACCTGGAGGGCCACCGGGGCCTTGGCGACGACGGCGTCGGCGTCGCGCTCGACGAGGCGCTGGTCACCCACGAGTACGAGGCCGTCCTCGACGCAGCGGACTACGTCGTCCTGAAGCCGATGGTACTCGGGGGAGTGGACCGCGCCCGCGAGGCCGCACTCGAAGCCCGCGAGGCCGACGTCGAACCCGTCGTCACGACGACAGTCGACGCCGTCGTCGCGCGCACAGCAGCGCTCCACCTCGCCGCGAGCCTCCCGGACCTGCCGGCCTGCGGCCTCGCCACCGCCGACCGCCTCGCCGAGGACTTCGCCGCGGACCCCGCCCCGGTCGCCGAGGGCCGAATGGTGGTCCCGGACGCTCCGGGTCACGGCGTCGAGGTGTCGGTCGATGCGTGACGCGGTCGCGCTCCAGACGGCGAGCAACCCCGACGCGACCGCGCTCGTCGACACCGAGAGCGGGGCGTCCTGGACGTACGACGAACTCCACGACGCGGTCGAGACGACTGCGGGGCGACTCGCGGCGCTCGGCGTCGAATCGGGCGACCGCCTGGGCGTACTGATGGAGACGCGGCCCGCGTTCGCCAGACTGGCGTTCGCCTGCGCCCGTCTCGGCGCCGTCCTGGTCCCGCTGAACGCGCGCCTCGCCGTCCCGGAACTCCGGGCGCAGGTGCGGTCCGTGGAACCCGTCGCCATCGTCTGCGAGGCGGAGACGGCCGCCGACGCCCGAGAGCTGGACGCCCCGACCGTGAGCGTCGACGCTGGCGACCGCCCGGCACTCGCCGACAGCGACCCCGTGGACGTCAAGGCCGCCGACCTCGCGTGGAGCGATACCCGCGCGCTCCTGTTCACCTCGGGGACGACGGGGTCGCCGAAGGCGGTTCGGCTCACCTACGGGAACGTCGCCGCGAGCGCCGTCGCGTCGGCGTTCCGACTCGGCGTGCTCCCCGACGACCGGTGGCTCTGCCCGCTGTCGATGTACCACACGGGCGGTCTCTCGGTCGTCCTCCGGTCGGCGCTCTACGGCACGACCGCGGTCCTGACGCGCGGCTTCGACGCCGAGGACGTGCTCGCTGCGCTCGACGAGTACGACTGCACGGGCGTCTCGCTCGTCCCGACGATGCTCCAGCGCCTGCTCGACGCGGGCGCCATCTCGGACTCGCTACGGTTCGCGCTCGTCGGCGGCGCACCCACGCCCCCGGACCTCGTGGTGCGCGCACTCGACGCCGACGTCCCCGTCTGTCCCACGTACGGGATGACCGAGACGGCCTCGCAGGTGGCGACGCTCCGCCCGGAACAGGCCGCGGACCGGTCGGACAGCGTCGGGCGGCCACTGCTCGGAACCGACGTGACCGTCGTCGGCGACGACGGCGAACCCCTGTCTGCAGGCGAGGTAGGCGAACTCGTGGTGTCCGGTCCGACTGTCACCCCGGGCTACGTCGGCGACGACGGAAGAGAGTCGTTCTCTGAGTTCGGGCTGCGGACGGGCGACCGCGGGTACGTCGACGAGGACGGCTTCCTCCACGTCGGCGGGCGACGCGCCGACCAGATCGTCACCGGCGGGGAGAACGTCCACCCCGAGGAGGTCGCGGCCGTGCTGGAGTCCCATCCCGGCGTCGACGAGGTCGCCGTCGTCGGCGTCCCCGACGAGGAGTGGGGCGAACGCGTCGGCGCACTCGTCGTCTCCGCGAGCGACGTTACTGCCGCCACCCTCGACGAGTTCTCCGACGACCGGCTTGCGGGCTACAAGCGACCGCGGGTGGTGGCGTTCGCCGAGGAACTCCCACGGACGGCCTCCGGGACGGTCGACCGGGCGGCCGTCAGGGACGCGCTCGCCGACGAGAACTAAGTGCGGGCGGCCCCTACGAACCCGCGTGTGTACGCTGGCATTCGCGTGGCGCGAGTTCGATGACGCGCCACTGGTAGTCGCAGCGAACCGTGACGAGGCAGTCGGCCGACCGTCCACCCCGCCCGCCGTCCGCGGGCAGCACCCCAGGGTACTGATGCCCCGCGACGAGGAGGCCGGCGGGACCTGGATCGGCGTGAACGAACACCGCCTGTTCGTCGGCGTCACGAACCGGCCCGCGGACGTCGAGGGCGAGCGCTCGCGCGGCCTGCTCGTCACCGACGCGCTCGGCGCCGAGAGCGCGATTGACGCCCTCCAGCGCGTCGAACGAGAACTCGCCGAGCGCGACTACGCGGGGTTCAACCTCCTGCTCGCCGACGACGAGGACTGCGTACTGCTGGAGTGGGACGGCGTCCTGCGCACCCACCACCTCGACCCCGGCACGCACGCGGTCGTGAACCGGGGGTTCGACGACGCCACCGAGAAGTCCCGGACGGTGCGGGCCGCACTGTCGAACGAGGAGTCGCCGACTGCGTGGCACGACGCCGCCCGGACGACGATGCGCGACCACGACGCCGACGTCTGCATCCACCGCGACGGCTACGGCACGCGCTCGTCGTCGCTTCTCTGGATTTCGGCCGGCGGCGAGGTGGACTACGAGTTCGCGGACGGCCCGCCGTGCGAGAACGACTACCGACGCATCAACGGCCACCTTTAAACCGGTCGCGGTACGTATGACGCATATGAGCGCCGAAGCCACCGAGGCGGACCTCTCGGAGGACGAGCAGCATGGACTCGAACTCGTCCGGGAGACCCTCGGCATCCACCAGAGCGAGTTCTGGAAGGAACTCGACGTCTCCTCGCGGAAGGGCAGTCGCATCGCCTCGAAACTGGAGGAGAAGGGGCTCGTGGAGCGCGAGGAGAGCGTCCACGAGGGGAACACCACCTACCTCATCACGCCCGTCATCGACGAGCGGAACCTCGACTTCTCGCTTCTGATGGCCGGCGAGATGCTGTCGCCGTTCGTCGGCGAGGAGGAGGTCGACCCGCAGGGCGACGCCTTCTCGCAGTGGATCATGAGCCTCGCGTACGAGGACTGACCGCGAGTCGACCACGGCCGACGCCGTTTTGCCGTCCGCTTCCCACTCCTCAGCCATGCCGACAGCCTACTTGACATCCTCCCCGCGCTAAAGCGCGAGGATTCCACCGTGGGGATTGGGCTACGCCGATTCCCCGGCGGTAACTTGCGGGTGTGTATGCTCCTCGTTGAGACGGTGAGCGCGTGGTGACGCCGACCATCGGTGGTCGTCCCACTTGAGGCATACGAGCCGTGCCATCGGCCGTGGTACGTCTGCTTCGTGGCTTTGACGAGACAAGTTGTGTCTCGCTCGCCAATCAGAACTTTCTAAGTTCTGATGACGTCGGAGGAACGTCTCCGACGCGGTGAGATCCGCGTGGCCTTCGAAGCCACACGAACAGGTGAGCGTGTCCTGATGCCGAGTCGTGTCCTCCGTCGAACCGCACTGCGGACACGTCTGCGAGGTCCACGCTTCGGGGCGGACTTCGACGGTGATGCCGTACTCCTCGGCGGTACACGCGAGCCGGTCAAGGAACGCGCGGAACGCCCAGAAGTTGTGCGTCTTAGCGTTCGCCCGCACCGACCAGTGCGTTTCCAATACGTCGGTGAGGTCGCCAACGTACACCGTCGAAACGCCCTCTTCGTACAGGCGCTCGAAGAGGTCACGGGCGAGGGCGTCCATGGCGTGGTCGCGCCGTCGCGTCCGGCGGCGGTACAGCCGTCGAATCCGCTTCGAGGAGTACCGCTCCTCTTCGCGCTTGACTTTCGATTGGTGGTCCGCGATTCGGCGGGTTGTCTCGCGGAACAGCGCGAAGAGGTCGCGTCCTTCGTACAGGTACTGCTGGCCGGTCGTGGTCGTACAGGCGACGATGTTGTTTGCGCCAATATCCAGAGCAGCCGTTTCGTCGGCTACTGGTGAGTCCCGCCGAGAATCGTTCGTGGTGACAGGTTGAATAGCCCTGAATTGGTCGCTCAACTTATCGTAGTACAATTCGAGCCGGCCTTGATCGCCCGACCACTTCGGCTTCCCACGAACGTCGAGCGTGAGACGTTCGCGGTAGCCCATGTCGTACTCGTCCTTGAGGTCGCTGCCGGCCGTGATTTCGATGGTCGAACGGTCGCCCCAGCGGAGCGTGTACTGGTCGTTGCGGATGTACGTTCGCAACTCCCGTCCCTCTTCTTCGTTGCCCCAGTAGCCCGGAAGGCCGTTGGCTTCACCCTTCTCTTTCAGGGCGAAAAACGACCGCCACGCTTCGGTATTCTTGCGAATCACCTGTTGGGCCGTGGCGCTCCCGAGGACGCCGACGTACTGCTTGCGGTAGTCCTCGGTGTCCCACACAGACTTGTCGATGTCGGGGTCGGTGAAGTTCTGCCGACGCTCGTAGGTGAGTTGATTCCACAGCGAGGCAGAGGCGTCCAACAGTCGGCGAAGCAGTTCTTCGTCGGCGTCGGAGCGCGGGACGACGCTGAAGGAGTTGACGCGCCTCATGCGGTCCACTCCCCATTTTGTTTGTCCTTTTGCTCGCGGATGTACTGCTCGACAGCGTCTTTTGAGACGCTGCCGGCAGTCCCGACGTAGTACGAGCGGGTCCACTTGATGCGGTCGTCGGCCCGTTCATTGTACCACCGGGCGGAAATTCCCTTCACCCAGTTGACGATTAGGGAGGGGGCGTTCTTCGGCGGGCTGCCGATGTAGAGGTGGACGTGGTCGGGCATGATTTCGGCTTCAACCAGTTCGAGGTCTTTGTCGTCACAGATTTCCTCAAAAATAGAGTGAAGCCTGTCAGCAGTCGCACCCGTGAGACGCTGCTCCCAGTACTTTGGAATGAACACTATGTGGTAGTAGAGTTCGTAGACAGCGTGACGAGTGTTCTTCACTATGCGTGTATACCATGGTTAGCATGGATAGTAAGTGTCCCGGTCGAACCCCGGCCTTGCCATCGCCATTGGACTGTTTGGCCGGGCTTACTGCTCGACCTCGTCCTGAATGGCAGCTTGCGCTCGAATTTCACATCAGACCGCGTGAACGCTCTCGGTACGTCCAAGTGCTGCGGGTGGGAAGGTCCGCTGTGACTCATCAGACCGACGTCCTCGTCGTCGGCGGCGGGGCGACCGGGGCCGGCGTCGCTCGCGACCTGGCGATGCGCGGCGTGGACGTGACGCTCGTCGAGCGCGGCGGCCTGGGGAGCGGTACCTCCGGGCGCTCACACGGTTTGCTCCACAGCGGCGCGCGCTACGCCGACACCGACCCGGAGGGCGCCGCGGAGTGCATCGCGGAGAACCAGATCCTCCGCGACGTCGCCGGCGCCTGCGTCGACGCGACGGGCGGCTTCTTCGTGCAACTCCCCGACGACGATCCGGACTACTTCGAGGCGAAGGTCGCGGCCTGTCGGGACGCGGGCGTCCCCGTCGAGGTGATGGACGGCGAGGCGGCGCGCGCCGACGAACCCGGGCTCTCGGCGGACGCCGAGCGCGTGGCCGAGGTTCCGGACGGCGTCGTCTACCCCTCGAGGCTGGTCGCGGCGACCGCCGCCGACGCCCGCGAGCACGGTGCGAGCGTCCACACGCACGCACAGGTCCGTAGTCTCCTCGTCGACGACGGCCGCGTCGTCGGCGCGGACGTCGGGGGCGTCGGCAGGGTTGAGGCCGACCACGTCGTCAACGCGACGGGCGCGTGGGCCGACTCGCTGGCCGCCACGGCCGGCGTCGACCTCGAGGTCCACCCGACGAAGGGCGCGATGGTCGTCGTCGAGTACGACGGCCTCGACACCGTGTTGAACCGCTGTCGGCCCGCCGCCGACGGCGACATCGTCGTGCCGCACGCCGACCGCGTCGTCCTCGGCACGACCAGCGTCGAAGTCGGCGACCCCGACGAGTTCCCCGAAGACGAGGCGGAGGTCGAGCGCGTCCTCGCGGAGTGTGCCGAGATGCTACCGGACGTCGCCGACCACGCAGTCGAACGAGCGTACTGGGGTGTCCGCCCGCTGTACAGTCCGCAGTCCTACGGCGAGAACGCGCGTGCCATCTCCAGGGGGTTCTACCTGCTCGACCACGCCGACCGCGACGGCGTCGCCGGGTTCACCACCACCGTCGGGGGGAAGCTCACGACGTACCGGCTGATGGCCGAGGCCACCGCAGACCACGTGGCCGACCGTCTCGGCGTCGACGAACCGTGCCGGACGGCCGACGAACCGTGCCGGACGGCCGACGAACCGCTGGTCGGCCACGACGACCCGGACCGTCTCGACGAACTAGTCGCCGAGTTCGACGCCGCGAACCCCGCCGACGCGGACGTCGGCGGCGACTGATTCTGCTCAGACGCGACCGAGAACGAGCGTCACACGTTCCACGTCGTCGTCGGGCTCCTCGTCCTCCTCGTCGACCGACTCCGTCTCGTGTAGCATCGCGAGTGCGGGGCGGAGGTCATCCCTGACGCCCGCGCGGTTGCAGAGGTCCGCCCACACGCGTTCGGGGACGCGGAGCACCCACCGCGTGGGCGTCCGCTCTACGAGCGGGTTCTCGCGGAACGCCTGGCGCCACTCGTGAACCGCCTCGGGGCTTGACCTCGAGGCTTCCCGTGGTTTAGTCGGACACTCCCATCCGACCATCGGCCTGATAGCCTCGAACGGGCGGGTGGGTCACGGTCGGGGCGTCCACGGCCCCCGATGCCTGCCGTCGCACCTTCCTCATGGTGGGGAGGCTGTTGAGAGCAGGCACATTCCAATCGAGTTTCTTGACGCCTTTCACGGCGATATTGACGCTTGCACCACGGTCGCTGTGGTCTTGATGCTCGCAGGACTTGCACTTGAACCGCTTCTTATTGCGATTCGCCCGTTCCGTGTGTCCACACAGCGGACACCGTTGGCTCGTGTACTTAGGGTCAATCCACTCGGTCGGAATCCCCTCGAACGCGGCCTTGTACGACGTATAGAACTGAAGTGCACGGAACGGGAGGTGGTGCAGGCGTCGGTTCATCCGCGTACCGTAGTCGATACTGTCGCGCATCTCTTTGAGGTCCTCAAAGACGATGCACGGCTTCTCGAACTGACGGCTCCACTCCACTATGTGCCGGGACACCTTGTGGAGTCGGTCGCGGACGAACCGTTCCTCACGCCCTTCGAGCGTGTCGTGGATCCTGTCCTTTCCCGCGTTCTGGACGCGCTTGCGCATCGTGAAGTAGCGGTGGCGCTCGAACTTGATTTCGGGGAAATCGATGACCAAAGAGTCCTTGACACCACGCTCGGAGAGTGCGGTGAGGGCCACGTTGTCCTCGTTTACGTCTACACCGACGACCGTCCGCGAGTCATGCTTGTCTCGAACGGATTGCTTGGTGTTGGTGACGTTGACGTGTAACTCGGCGTTGTCGTTGTGGAACAGGGCCTCTGCCGTCCCAATCTTCCACTCATCACTCGTGAGTGCAGTCTTGAGAATGTCGAGGTGCGCGTGATCGCCTTCGAGGACGCCCGTGACGTGTTTGTACGGCTTCGCGCTGATGCGGAACGCCACGTCACCGTCGTCGGTGAGCGAAAGGTTGTAACCCTCCGTGTAGTTCGCTCGGAGCGGGTACGCGCCGCCTTTAGTGTGGCTCGGGGGTCCGAAGTCGTCGTACTCGTAGTAGTTCTCCATCGCACTGAGTGCTTTGGCGACGACGCGCTGAGTCGTGTTCTTCACGAGGTTAGCGTCATCAGCCACGCGGTCGGAAATGGCGTCCCAGTCCACGCCTTCCTTGGCGAGGCGGATGGTTTCGTTGTACACTCGGCGGGCCTCAAGCGTGGCATCGTAGAGTAGGCGCTCGTTGTCACTGTGAATGTCGAGTTGAAAATCCAGCGTCTTGATGAGTGCCTGTGCGGCGGTCATTCCTCGGGTTCGTTGAGCCAGTTGTTGACGAGTCCACGCACTACGTCGGACTTGGTTTCATCAACCTCGATGCACTTCTTCGAGAACTCCTTGTATACGTCCTCCTCGAAGTCCACGGACAACCGTTTCGTCATCTCACAGCCTTACTCAGATACTGAAATACTTAATCCTTGCTCACGTACTGTCCATATAGGTGAGGCTCGGGCGAACCCCACGGTGTACAACGTCAACTACCACTTTCTGTGGTGTCTGAAGTACCGTCACGCAATGCTCGAGCGAATCGAGGACTCGCTGAGAGAGAGTTTCCGAAGAGTGCATGACGAGTACGACTATGAGATACTTCGCTTCACATCCCTCCGACCACGTACGCCTATCCTAGCCGCCCGCCCGAATCACGCGTGCGGTTGTACGAACAGCCAAGAGCATCACGGCACGAGAGATATGGGATCAACACAAACCGTTCCTTGAAAAGTACCTGAGAAGCGGCAGGTTCTAGGAGGAAGCATTCCACATCGAGACGGCAAGAAAAGCGTCTAGCAAGACGATTGAACGTATATTGAACGAACTGAATACGTCTGGGTGTCGGCTTCACCCACTGGCACAAATCCCGAGGCACTCGCCTCGCTCGTCAGTAGACGAGGCCGTCGACGGTCGTTCCAGGGTAGTCCGCGACCGCCGCCTGCACGGATGCGGCGGCCGACGCGAGGTCCGAATCCTGGACGCCGAAGACAGATGCGATCTGGGCGACGGTGTCGCGTTCGAAGGGACCAGTCATACCGTCGCGTTCGTCCGCGACGGAGAAAACGCCCCGGGCGTTAGTAGTCGAGGTCGTCGGTCGACGCGTCGAGGGCGAGCACGAGTCCCGCGCCGACCACGCCGGAGACGAGCAGCGGCACCGCGGCAGCCACGGTCCACTCGGGGGTGGCGTCGGCGATGCGGATGGCCGGCGCGCGGAGTGCACCCGCCATCAGCGCCACGAGGAACGTCAGCGTCGCCGCCCGGTACGTGTCCAGAGCCCACTTCACTGCGCGCGCGAACGACAGCAAGCCGACGAACGCGCCGAGGATGAACACGACGAGCGTCGTCATCGGGTCGACCGCCTGCCCGAACTCGCCCGCGAACAGTGTGTCCGTCGCGGCGCTCACCGCCGACGTCATCGTCTCGTACTTCCCGACGGTCAGCAGGATCAGCGACCCCGAGACGCCCGGGAGCACCATCGCACAGATGGCGAACGCCCCGACGACGAAGATGACGAGCAGGCCGCCCGGGAGCGCGTCGCCCTGCGCCTGGCCGCTGAGCACGAACGCGAACGCGAACCCGAGGACGCCCGCCGCGATCCGCCCAGGGGTATCCGCGGACACCTCGTCGAACAGCACGACGACGGAGGCCGCGATGAGGCCGAAGAAGAACGCGAACGTGAGCCCCGGGTAGTCGTGGTACGCGATCTCGACGAGGTTCGCCACCGTGACGACGGCGCTCACCACGCCGATTCCCAGTATCGCGAGGAACGGCACCTCCATGTCGGTCAGCGTCCCCGCGAACTCCGCGCGGACGCCGTCGTCCCCGAGTCGGGGCACCAGCGCCAGCAGCCCCACGGCTTCTCGCGGGTCGAGTGCCGCGAGCGCGGAGACGAGTCGCTCGTAGATGCCCGTGATGAGCGCGATGGTCCCGCCGGAGACCCCCGGCACCGCGTCCGCCGCGCCCATCGCCGCGCCCTTCAGGTAGACGATGAGCCAGTCCCGCGCCGCCATCAGCCGACGCGACGGAGCAGGAGACCAGCGACGACGGGCAGTGCAGCGGCCGTCAGCCCGGCGGTCGTCGCCGACGAGTCAGTCGCCTGGCCGCCCGACGTGCCGTCGGCGGTCAGCGACGACGACTCGGGGGCGCTCAGCGTCTCGGAGGTGTCGTTCTGCGCGCCCTCCGGTTCGTCGACCACGTTGCGCTCGAGGTCGACGGTTACCGTGTCGTCGGACTCGCCGAGCACCTGCGCCTCGGTCACGTCCGCGGTCGCGTTCCAGTTCACGACCGTCACGCCGTCCTCGGCGGTCGTGTTCCCCGTCGAGAACTCGTACGGGCCGGCCGCGCGCACCGAGACGTTCGTGTGGCCGTTCTCCGGTCCGAAGTTCTCGTAGCCGGTCGTCGAGTACGGCAGCGTCATCGTGAACTCGCCGTCCGGCCCCGTCTCGGCGTGCTGCGTGTACGTGAACGTCGGGTGGGAGTTGTCCTGGTTGCTCGTCATCTGCGAGAGGTTCATCTCGACCGTAGCGGTCACCGTCGTGTTCGCGGGCGCGGTCCCGGTCACCTCGGCGCCGTCGACGCGCTCGAACAGCTTCACCCACGTCGGCATGTAGCCGTAGTTCAGCTCGCCGTTCAGGATGAGGTTCGCCGGTGCCAGGTTGTCGTCGCTCACGCCCACCAGCCGGTAGTGCTGCAGGGCCGCGACGTCCTCCTCGGGCACGTCCTGGAAGCCGCCGATCTGGGACGTCGAGTCGTTGGCGACGTAGGACTCTGCCGCGCTCATGTTGTCGAACTGCCTGACGTTCGTCGTCGACTGGTCGAACACGAGGAGCGGCTGGCCGGTCGGACTCCGCCGAGTCTCCTCCCAGTCGAGCACCGTCGGCTGCGCCTGCTTCGCGCTGCCGTGGTAGCGGTAGAGCCGAACCGACATCGACTCGAAGTACGACTGCCCCTTCACGAGCGGTGCCTGCTGGAGGTACCGCGCGCCCTGAATCTGGCCGTTCTCGTACTGCGCGTTGTACGCGACGCGGTAGAAGTCGCTCGCAGCGAAGTTCCGTGGCCCGTCGTAGAAGACCAGCGGCGCGGAGAACTTCGCCTGCCCGGAACTGAGGTCGGGCCGCGGCGGCATGATCATCTTCCAGTCGACGGCGACGTACTTCGTCGCCGCGTCGTCCTCGTCGATGCCCTCGAGGACGTCGGCGGCCTCGGACTCGTTCTGCGCGAGCAGGAAGTTCGCGGCCGTGTTCGCGCCCTGCTGGAACGGGTTGGCGTGGGGCACACGTTCGCCCTCGACGGTGATCCAGTGGCCGTAGTCCCACCAGGACATGACGCCGTAGGCTCCCTCGGGGTAGTCGAAGTCCCCGCTCCGGGAGTACGTCCCGTAGTAGTCCATCGCGTCCGCGTTCGACGCGCCGCCGTACTCGCCCTGGGCGGGCGTGTGCGTCTGCATCCACTCCATCGCGTCGTCCCACTGGACGACGGCGCCGGGGCCGTTCGACGAGCCGACGGTGATCGCCGACTGGAGGGGGACCTGCTGGTTGTTCGCGTTCGTCAGCGTGATCGGCGTCGCGCTCCCGCGCTGGGAGTCGTTGTTCGTCGCCTCCGCGACGGCGGGCGCCGCGACCGGCACCAGCACGAGCAGGACGACCATCACGACGGTACCGACCTGGTACCAGCTCACGTCCTCGATGGTCGAGGCGGGCCGGTCGAGGTCGAGCACCGACAGCACGCTCGCGAGCAGGTACGCGTTCAGCACGACGACCGGCACGACGAGGTAGTAGTTGAACCGCACCTGCGTGAACGCCGCCGAGGTGATGAACGCGCCCCAGACGACGACCAGCAGCGGGCCGGCGTCGTACTCGCCGGTCACGGCGATGGCCGCCAGCGTGATGCCGACGATACCGAGCGCGGCGAGCTGCCCGCCGATGCCGAAGATACCGCCGATCCACGCCGGGAAACCGGGCGCGGCGAACATGAGGAGGACGACCGCGACACCGACCGCTGCGCCGGCGAGCCGCTTCAGACTACCGCTCTCGAGGTGCGGCCGGAGCAGGATAATCGCGGCCGCGAGGAGGGCGGTGAAGAACGCCAGCCCGTACTCCAGGAAGATGACGCCGAACATCCCGAGGCCGTACGTGTTCGTACGGGAGAGGAACGGCTGGGCTTCACCGATGGTTCGGGTTGCCGCCCCAGAGCTGAAGCCGACGAAGCGGAAGAGGTTCGTCTCGACGAGCGACCAGAGTTCGGGGAGGACGACGGCGGTGGCGGCGACACCGACGACCAGGATACCGAGTACTGCGGCAGGGTAGGAGTCCGCAGTGAACTCGCGGTCGTCCCACTTGCGGGCGAGCCACGCGAGGAACACCGCGCCGCCCGCGACGGCCATCGAGAACACCGGCTGGAGAAGAGAGAACTTGCTCGCGGAGAACTCCAGGGTCGACAGGGGGACCAGCATCAGGAGGGCGGTCGTCGCCATGCTCACTGCGGCGACGATAGCGACGTGGTCCGGGCTCGACCCGCTGTAGTAGTCGCTGGTCAGCTTCACGAGGTAGAAGACGCCGAAGATGCCGACGAGGAGGATACCCGGCGGCCACATCCACATGTAGGCCGCGGCCGCGACGCCCGCGAGCACGCTCCAGGCGACAACCCGGCGGAGGCCCGAGACGTCGCGGTCGACGAACTGCTCGTAGACCGGTTTCTCGCGTTCCGCAACGCGGAGCGCGAGAAGCGTGCCGAGGACGGCCAGGGACTGGAACAGCGGCTCGGCACCGTTGTGGTCGGCGGCGCCGACGAGGCTACGCTGGAGGAAGTAGCCCGGGAGGAGCGCGAGGATGACCGCTGCGAACACGCCGCCGATGCGGCCCCCGAGGTGTTTCCCGATGAAGTAGACGGGGATCGCGAGCAGCGCGCCGAAGACGGCCGGCGCGAACAGCAGCGTCATCGCGACCGTCTGCTGGGAGGGGTCGCCGAGACCGACGACGAGCGCGGCCGTCGCGACGAGCTGGTCGAACAGCGTGCCGAACTGGCCGACCGACGTCCCCGTCGAGAACCCCGTCCAGACGTCGAACGGCATCGTCTCGGGCCAGTTCTGGACCGTGTACATCACCTGACGGAAGTGGTACCAGGCGTCGTTGCCGGAGAAGTACACCTGCCCGTTCCGAGTGAAGTTCTCCCACGCCTGGACGCGCACCCAGAGCATGAACGCGAGGACCGCACCCAGCACGGGCACGTGGTACCAGTCTTCGAGCGCGTCGAGGGCGTTGTCGACGGAGAAGGCGGACTCCCTCGGCGCTTCGTTCTTCTCGCTCATTACCCGTAGGGACCGCCAGCGTTCGAATAAGCCTTGTGAATCTGCCCGCTTTCCAGACACGAAAGAAACGTCTATACCCCCGTCGCTGGTAGCTCTCCCCGATGCGAGTCTCCGTCGTCGTCTGCACCTACACGATGGACATGTACGAGCACGTCCGGGACGCCGCCGACGGTGTCCTCGAACAGACGTACGACGACGTGGAACTCGTGCTGATCTCGGACGGCGACGAGGACGTCTACGACGCCATGTGTGCGGACTACGGCGACCGCGAGAACGTCCGAATCGGCTGTAACGACGAGAACCGCGGGCTCTCCTACAGTCGGAACCACGGCGTCGAACTCGCGACTGGGGATGTGGTCGCGTTCCTCGACGACGACGCCGTCCCAGAACCGGACTGGGTGGCGGAACTCGTCGGCGGCTACGAGCGTCACGACGCGCTGGCTGTGGGTGGGAAGATGACACCGCTGTGGGTGGACGGGAAACCCGAGTTCCTCCCCGAGGAGTTCTACTGGCTCGTCGGCGTCACCCACCGTGGTTACGCCGAGGAGGAGTGTGAGGTCCGGAACACGTTCGGCTCGAACATCTCCTTCCGGCGGGAGATCTTAGAGGATCTTGGCGGGTTCGACGAGAACCTCGGCAGGAAGGGAGAGGCGCAGGGGCAAGGCGAGGAGACGGAGATCGCAGCGCGCATGCACGAGGAGTACGGCGAATCTGTCTGGTACGTTCCCGACGCGGAGGTCGGGCACAAGGTGTTCGACTTCCGGACAGACCGCAGGTGGCTCCTCGAGCGCGCATTCTGGCAGGGCCACTCGAAGCGAGTGATGGGGGACCTCGTCGAGGACAGCGGTGGGCAAGAGGGTGAGTTCCTGCGGCGGCTACTGGTCGAGTTCGGCCCACTCAGATTCCTCGGCCTCGTGATGAATCCGTCCCTGGCGAAAGTCGAACAATTAGTCATGCTCGTGTTATTGACGGTCTCCGTCGGACTCGGATTCTTGTGCGCGAATCTCTCGAGGCTGGCGTCGAGCTAGCTCTCTGACTTCAAATAAACGAGGTGGCTTTCTGACGAATCCGGCCCGACAGGGCTAACAGGACAATCGCGTAAACGGCGCTGCCTGCAAAGATGATCACGATTGTAGCGAGGTGGCCACGCTGGAATTGGCCAATTGACATCCACACAAAGCCCACCATCACGATACTGGCGAATATCTCAATCGAGATCTCATGCAAGGGAATCGCAAGTGTACCAAGTTCACGTACCAGTAGTGCGTACCCGAGCAGGAGGTAGACACCACTCGAAACGAGCGTAGCGATGGCAGCCCCGTACCAACCGATGGTGACGACGAGTCCAACGTTCAACAACAGATTCACACCGACGAACACGGCGTTCACACGGAATGCGGCTTCCGGCCTATTAATGCCATTCAGCGTGTTAACAAACTGGCCTCCGAACGTGTGCAGTACTTGGGCGCCGATTAGAATACCGAGCACCGTGGCGCCCTCAGCGAACTCCGGCCGGTAGATTCTCAGCAGGTCATCTCCGATGACTAGTGCTCCGAAGAACCCCGGGATGAGAAAGATTCCAGTAAACACGAGTCCCTCGTCCAGAAGGTGCTTGATCTCGTCGAACTCGGCACGAGTACTCAGGGAACTCATCTTCGGGAAGAGCGTCGAAGTGATCGAAGTCCCCGCGATGGCGAGGAACGAGGCTAACGTCCACGTCACTTGGTAGATTCCGATCAGGTTGTCGGCGACGACGAAGCCGAGCACGAAGATGTCCATCCAGTTCAGGGCACTCCCCTTCAAACTCCCCAGCCAGGAGTATTGGGCGAACGAGAGCACCGAGTCGAACGAAGAGCGGGTGGGCCATTCCAGATACTCCTTCAGTAAGACGGCACCGACCAGCGAGACGACGAAGAGTGACAACAGGTGGCCAAGCACCAATCCCAGTACAGCGTACCCCAAAAGGACGAGTCCGACCTGACACACGAGCCGGACAACTCTCTCCGCAGTCCCGAGCCAACCCGATGCCGCGACGCGGTTCGCCCCAATCAGTCCACTGGCAACCGTGTCGTATCCGGCGGTCACTACCAGTAGCAGCGGTAAGTACAACGCCAGTTCCGTCCCGAGGTAGGCGTTCACGTACTCCTGACCCGTCACAACCCCAACCGCCACGAGAGCTGCGTACCCCCCGACAATCAGAATCCCCGCGACGAAGATTCCTGGTCTGGAGTTATCTTCGCTCATTCGCTTCGAGATTGCAGAGCCGATACTGTCCGTGGGGAACTTCAGCCAGAAGAGGAGCGTCAACAGTTGTGAGTAGATGCCCAGCGGGGTCGCACCCAAGTACCGCGCGATGAAGAACGTCGCCAGGAAGCCGGCTACGGACCGTGTAACCTGTGAGACAAAATGGAGGATAGCAGTCTTTCCAGAACGCATTTACTCCTCGGTTGCTTTCGGACCCCTAAACATGTCCGGATTCTTCCGAAAGTCTCTACGACGACTGTACAACCGGTTCGTCCGCCACAAATTACCGAGGACGATGGGTGTCTACAACGGGGTCGCCACGAAGAAATACTATCTCCTTGACCTGACTGCGAGCGATTACGAGCCGGACTACAAGCAAACGCTAGTATCGACCGTTCGGTCGGTCGTAGCGGAGGGTGATTCCGTTCTCGAGATCGGGTCCGGATACGGCGTATGTACCGTCTGGCTGGCGAGAACAGTCGGTGAGGAGGGCGACGTCACATCCTACGAAGCAGGAGACAAGCAAGTAGCCGCAACGAAGGAGGCAATCCAACTGAACAGTAACATCCTCGAAGAGGACCTGACAGAACGCACGGCCGTCGAACATGCGCTCGTCGGCGAAGGAAACGCCGTGTACGGACCCAGCGGTGCAAAAATCGTTAACGCCGAAGAACTACCATCTTGCGACGTACTCGTCACAGATTGCGAGGGGGCGGAACTAGATATTCTACCAGCGATGGACGTTCGTCCGCGGACGCTCGTTATCGAAACGCACCCAGACTTCGGAGCGGGAACCCCCGAGCTCTCCTCGCTGTTGGAAGACTACGGGTACGAATGCAGGAAGGAGTACGTCTCCGAAACGCCTGAAGGACCGAAGCACATACTCGTCGGAGACCGATGAACCCCGACGGGAGCCTTCGTCTCGGCCGATACACCGGTGTTTACGGTCTACGGGCCTCGGTTCGAGACTTCCTCGTACACCTCGAGGTGTGTGTCGATAGCTGTATCGAGCGATAGAGGAGCCTCTTCGAACGTGTCGAGCCCCCGCTTTACCTGTTCTTCGTACTCGGTACTGTCGTCAAGTAGAGCCCGAACTGTCGAAAGAACGGCCTCCGGTGTCCGTTCTGCCCACACGTACGAACCGTGTTTCTCGAAGATCTCCTCGAGCAACCCATCCGCCGTCGTGACGAACGGGGTCCCGCACGCGATAGACTCCAGGCCGACGTTCGACGTCTTGTCTGTTCGACGTGGACCGATAGTTACGTCGGCCGCGTTGTAGTAGACAGGTAACTGGTCGTTGTCGACGAAGCCCTCGTACCGGACGTTGGTGCGGTCGCGGAACCTGTTTCTCATCTCACCCTCGCCGACGACGATGAACTGCAGGGAATCGTCGCCCCTTTCGATTCGTGCCATCTCGTCGACGATACCAGCCCCGTACTCCTCGTTCAACTCTCCGACGTACAGCACGACGTCGACACCGGCGGGTATGTTCAGTTTCGTTCGGGCCCGCTTGGTTCCATCCTCGTCGTATGGGTGAAAATTCTCCCGGTTGATCGTAGCAGTGACAGACGTGGTGTCGAACCCAGATTTAGTCCACCTGGACCGCTCCTTGGAGACGACCATCTTTTTGTCGATACCCAACAGATACCCCAACAGACGGTGCCTGCGGCCCGGTTGGATGCCGGGACCCACACCGGCTACGAGAGGTCCACGGTAGAACAACCGAACGAACAAGACCTGATAGATATTGATGGGAACGTGGGCGACGTCCACGTCCGACAGGGCCCGTTTCGTGGCCATCGCCGTGCCGAGAATGTTCTGGAGAGATATCTCAACGACCTCTGCTCGGTCCGAGACGGCCCCCGGTTCTTTCGTCAGAACGACGACATCGTGGTCCGTCTTTGTGGCGACGCCATTGATGATATCCTTGGCCCGTGTCCTCGGGCCAGTTCCAGAGAGACGATAGCAGAAATAACCAATCTTCATACGGTGTCCCTGATTGTTCCCGACTAAAGGTCTTTCCAAGGAACGGACGTGCTGGACGCCCGATACGTCACTCCCTTACCGGGAATCACCGAGTACCCGCGACACCACAAACTATTTCCTCGGATACCTCATCGCTCCAGAAAACCAGAGGGAAACCCAATGGATGTTGATTTCACAGATATCTACGTCGACGACGAAATACTCGAGAGCGTCGAGTCTGTTCTGCGGAGCACTCGATACATTAAGGGCCCGGAACTGGAAGCCTTCGAGGAGGCCTTTGCTCGACACTGTGGCGTCGAACACGCGGTGGGGGTCAGCAGTGGAACGTCAGCAATCTTACTCGCACTCCAGTCAGTGGGCGTTGGAGAGGGCGACGACGTTTTCGTCCCCGGTCACACGTTCTTCGCGACGGTTAGTCCAGTGCTCGCACTCAACGCCAACCCGGTCTTCGTGGACATCGACCCGGAGACGTACACGATGGACCCGGAGGACCTGATCAGGGCCATCGAGAGTAGCGACCACCCGACTGCGGTGTTCCCCGTCCACATCTACGGACAGATGGCGGACATGTCTCGGATTTCGGAAATCGCCGAACAGTACGACCTAAAGGTCGTAGAGGACGCCTGTCAGGCCCACTTCGCGGAACGAAACGGTGACGTAGCAGGCACCATCGGTGATGCTGGCGCGTTCAGTTTCTACCCGTCGAAGAACATGACCGTGGCGGGCGACGGAGGGATGCTCATGACGGACGACGACGACGTGGCCGAACAGGCCCGCATGCTGCGCAACCACGGTCGGAACGAGGTTGGCGAGCACGTGGACCTGGGGCTGAACTACCGCATGGACGAGGTCCGCGCCGCAGTCGGCAACGAGCAACTCGCACACATCGACGAGTGGAACACGGCCCGGAATCAGGCGGCCCAGACGTACTCTCGACTCCTCGCGGACGTAGACGAAATCACCACGCCGTTCGAGGCTGACGGTGCGTTTCACGTCTACCACCTCTACGTGATTCAGGCGCCAGACCGGGACAAACTCCAGTCGCATCTCGAGGATCAGGGCATCGATACCGGCATTCACTATCCGACACCAGCCCACGAACACGAAGCAGTCGTCGAACGGCGCGGAGAATCGTCACTCCCGACGACTGAGGACCTCGCCGACCACATTCTCTCCCTGCCAATGCACCCAAGAATCTCCGAGAAAGAGATCGAGTACGTCTGTGACACGATCGAAGAGTACTACCGATGAACTACGCTGTCATCGGGACCGGCTACTGGGGATCGAACCACGCGCGCGTCGCAGCAGAGTTGCGTGAGGAAGGAACAATCGAGAACGTCGTCCTCTGTGACATCGAAGAGGAACGTGTCTCCGAACTGGCGGACTCTTACGACGTATCGTACACGACCGACTACACCGAACTCGGTGACCTGGGCGTCGACGCGGCGACGGTGGCCACGCCGTCACCGTCACACCACGAAATCGCGACAGAACTCCTCGAAGACGGCGTGAACTGTCTCGTCGAGAAACCGCTCGCATTGACCAGCGAGGAGGCGTGGGACATCGTAGATACCGCTGAACGCGAGGGTCGAACGCTGGGTGTCGGGCACATCTTTCGGTACCACCCCGCGCTTCGAGAACTCAAAAAGCGTATCGACCGGGGGGAACTCGGTCGGATAAAGTACGTGAACACGAACCGATTCTCTTTCCGCGTTCCTCGAGAGACGGCTGGCGTTCTCTACTCGCTCGCAGTTCACGACGTCGACATCTCGAACTATCTCCTCGACAGTGAACCAACGTCCATCTACTGTAACCTCGACTGTCACATCCGGGACGATATCGACGAGACGGCGACTATCGTCATGGAGTACGAGAACGCGACGAGTGTCATTAACGAGTCCTGGCAGATCCCCGTCTTCGGGAAACGGCGGGATTTGACCGTGGTCGGTTCCGAGCAGGTCGCGTATCTAGACTACCTCGAAGATACAGTTGTCGAACTGTACGACGCAGCAGTCACGAGCAGAGACGGTGAACTTCGGACTCGAGACGAAGGAAAGCAGGTGTACGAAACAGAACGATGTGAACCCCTCAAGGTAGAGGCCGAAGAGTTCCTCGAGGCTTGCCAGTCGGGTGGACAGCCCGCCGCTTCCGGCGAGGTGGGTGCCCGGACTACGGAACTGCTAGAGTGCTGTCGGCTGTCATCCGACGAAGGGCACGTGATTCGATTCGGGTAGCCTCCAGTGAATCCGCAGAGAATGCGGAGTGACTCTCGAAGCGGTTACAGCGTGACTCCCAGATTCTCGATGTCTTCGTAAGAGTTCTTCGTCAAGTAGATACGGTGGCCATCGAGTTCTACGTACGCTGGTTCGAACGGCGGGAAGTCGAGTGCGCGAATCCGGTCGTAGAGCACTGCTTCTTCGTTCGGGTCCACGAGTTCCGCTCGGTCGATCTCCTTGAGTCCGTCTAGGCTCTCCTTCGTGTAGAAGTACCGTTCACCGTCGAACGCCGACTGAGGGGTTCGACGCTCGCCTATCTCCCCGGAAACGATCTTTGGCAGCAGATCTTCGAAGAGTCGAATCGATTCCTCACGCGTCTTCTCGTAGACAGACCGCGCGGTGTCCTCCTCCTCGATGTCTACGAACCGGCGCTCGATTACGTCACCCTGGTCCACTTCCTCCGCCATCACGTGCAGGGTCGTCCCGTGCTTCCAGTGGTCGTCCTGTCTCGCATTCATGATGGAGTGAGAGAACACGTTGGACCCTCGGTACCGTGGTAACTCGGCCTGATGGAGGTTCAGTGGGAGTTCCTTCGGGTGGTCGAGGAGTTCCGCGCCGAGAATGTTGGGGTAGTAGACACTCAGTAAGTAGTCGACGTCGTGGTCCAGGACGTTCCGTTCTTCGTCGAGGGTGTAGACTGTGAGGTCGTTTTCCACGGTCAGGTCGTGAACCGACCCGTCCCACCAGGAGTCGTAGCCCCGGGGATACGTTACGACTGGGTCGACTTCGACGTCGGGGTGGTCCAGGAGGCGTTCGAGACAGGACTCCCCGAGTGGGTGGCTGCCGAAGAAGGCGATAGTCTGCATGGGATTCACCGGGACTCGGACTGTGTTCAATGCTACGGTATTGGCATGGGTGAACGCCAAGAGCAATCAAGCTCCTTTCACTGATATTGTGACCAGGTTGAATCACTTCTGTGATGCGCAAGCTTGTTAAACAGTCTCGCCCGATATCTGGCCGATGTCTGATACCGCTTTAATTACAGGCGTAACAGGCCAAGATGGCAGCTATCTTGCCGAATATCTCCTAGAGAAGGGGTACGAGGTGTACGGACTGGAGCGGTGGAAGAGTACACGCGGCAAAAGCCGGATTGACCATTTGTCGGACTTGAAACTGGTAAATGGCGATCTCGCAGACCAGTCCTCACTGGACCGTGCGGTAAGGGAAGCGGAACCAGACGAAGTTTACAACCTCGCGGCTCTATCGTTCGTTCCAGAAAGCTTCAACCAGCCGATTCACACGGGCAACATCACCGGGCTGGGGGCGACACGAGTTCTCGATGCTATCCGAAAGCATCAGCCTAATGCAAAATTCTACCAAGCGTCTACCAGCGAAATATTCGGGAATGCTCCAGACAAAACCCAATCAATAGAGACTCCGTTCCAGCCTCGAAGTCCGTACGGAACGTCCAAACTCTACGCGTACTGGTCTACCGTGAACTTCCGAGAAGCGTACGATATGTTTGCTGTGAACGGTATCCTGTTCAATCACGAATCTCCTCGCCGAGGCAAGAACTTCGTCACGAGAAAGATCACCAGAGGCGCAGCAGCCATTTCGCTTGGGCTTCAAGAGAAACTTGAACTTGGTAATTTGGACGCGAAGCGGGACTGGGGGCACGCGAAGGACTACGTGCGAGCTATGCACATGATGCTACAACAGGACTCCCCCGAGGAGTTTGTTATCGGGACCGGTGAACACCATTCCGTTCGCGACTGTGCCCGAGTTGCGTTTGACGAAGTCGGATTGAACTGGGACGATTACGTAGAAGTCAACGAGAAGTATTTCAGACCAGCCGAAGTTGATGCGCTGAAAGCAGATATCTCCCGTGCGAAGGAGAACCTCGGTTGGGAACCCCGAATTTCGTTTGACGAACTCATTCGAGAAATGGTCCAAGCGGACCTAGAGCAATTGCAAGATAAATGAGTGAAGAAGTACTCGTCACGGGTGGAACTGGTTTTATCGGGAGTCACTTAGCTGCCGAATTAGCGGCGACTGGTCGGAATGTGACGGTTCTGTCACGCGATACACCAGACAGAGAGTGCGGGCCTGACTCTACCAAGAAAATCCAGGGGGACGTGAGAACATTAGACGAAATCCCCTCGTTTCGTCGGTACGACACCGTATTTCACCTAGCCGGGGTTGTCTCCGTTCAAGGCTCTATCGAGGACCCTCAACAGACGTTCCAAGTAAATACTGTGGGAACGCAGAACGTTCTAGAGAGGGCTCGAAGGGATAACGTGGATGAAGTCGTGTATCTTAGTAGCGCTTCGGTTTATGGGAAGCCCGAGGACCTACCAATCAGCGAGAACCATCCTATACAGCCCACTCATCCATATGCTGCGACGAAAGCAGCGGGGGAAGACCTAGTGAATGGATACGCAGCAGCATATGATATTGGGACGAAGATTGTCAGAGCCTTCACCGTCTACGGCCCGGGCCAATCATCTGACAATTTGGTTCCGATGATCATCAAACAAGCGGAATCAGGGGGGCCAGTCGAACTTGGGAATACGGACCCGACCCGGGATTTTGTCCACGTCCAAGATCTCGTTCGGGGAATCGAGACACTGGTAGAATCGGACGGTTCCTCTGATGGAGTGTACAATATAGGAAGTGGGCAAGAATCCTCTGTGATGGACGTCGTTGATGCGGTGCTTGACGCGTTGGATAAACCTGATATCGATGTGAATTCTGACGCCGGTGGGCGGAGCTCAGACGTTGAGATAGAGCGAATGGTCTCTGACAACAGTAGAATTGAAGCACTCGGTTGGAGCCCAAAATTCGATTTGCAAAACGGTATTACGCACACTATCAAAAGCTCACGAATATAATGGACCCAGAAGACCTAATCTCAGATATACGCCCAAAAATCGAGGAGCACTTTGCCACTGACGAGGAATTCGTCCCTGGAGAGTCTACGATACGCCTTAGCAGACCAACGTATGGGGCGGAAGAAGTGCTAGAATCGTTAGACTCACTCTTATCGACGTGGGTGACGATGGGTGAGAAAGTAGAGGAATTTGAAGACGGTTGGAGTGATTACACGGGGCGGGACCATGGAGTGATGGTTAACTCTGGATCTTCAGCAAATCTCCTGGCGATGAAAGCACTTGAGGGGACTATAATTGAGCCAGGCGATGAAGTAATCGTTCCTGCAGTATCTTGGTCTACGAGCGTTTTCCCGATTCTTGATATCAATGCCAAGCCCGTCCTCGTAGACGTCGACTCCAATACGTATACACTCGATATAGAAGCGACGAAGGAGGCTATCACAGAGGATACGGCAGCTATACTTCCAGTACATCTCCTTGGTAACCCCTGCGAGATGGACCCACTCCTCGATCTCTGTGAGGACCACAATTTAGCTCTCATTGAGGACTGCTGTGAAGCACACGGAGCTAGGTACGACGGTGAACACGTAGGGAGCTTCGGTGATTTCGGAACGTTTAGTTTCTTCTTCTCCCACCACATCGCTACTATCGAGGGTGGTATGGTTGTAACAGACTCTGAATCCTACCTGGAGAAACTTCGAATGCTCCGCGCGCACGGGTGGGTTCGTGAGTTAGACGACAAAGAGAGGTTCGTCCAATCGAACCCCGACATCGACGAACGATTCCTCTTCGCAAACACGGGGTACAATCTCCGGCCTACTGACATACAGGGAGGGTTTGGAATCCATCAACTAGATCGGATTGATGGGTTCTTAGAGAAGCGACGTTCGAATGCGGAATACTTGAACGACCGTCTATCTGAGTACTCTGACACCTTCGTATTCTTGGAGGAACGGCCGAAAGCCGAGTGTTCCTGGTTCGCCTACCCGCTCCTTATTAAGGATGGAGCCTCCATATCCAGGGACGAGTTGAGAGCACATCTCGAGGACCACAACATTGAGACCAGGCCGATTCTCGCGGGGAACATGGCTCGTCAACCTGTATTCGATTCAATCCCTCACAGAATCCACTCGGACTTAGATAATTCTGAGAAGATACACCTCGACGGAATATTTGTCGGTAACCATCACCGCATGACCTCAGAGAAACTCGATTACATCGTTTCGGTAATCGAGAACCTGCTTGCTGGACGGGACTAATTGATCAGCAACGAGTTTACATCTACTCCATTCACATCCGCTTCCGCTCGGTCTGATAGGACAACGACTATATAACGCCGTGGGCCATCGGTCGCGGTATGAAGGTCTGGCACGTTGTATCAGAAGAAAATCAAGTCGTCACTGGTCTCAAGGATGTAGACGGGGTGGACGCATTCATGTTATCCCCCGTTCAGAGCCTCGTTATGTCGTTCTTTGCGATTCGCGGGAAGTACGATATCATCCACTTCCACTACTTGCAGGTTCAAATGGATTCGTCGGTTCACCCACTCGTATCTGTATTGAAATTCTTTTCCTTCCTCCTGAATCTAGTGGTAATGAAGGCTGCGGGAATTAAAATCGTCTGGACGGGACACCATGTAGAGAGCCACGAAGCATCGATTCCTGCTATAGATAAACTGGGCCGCCGACTAGTAGTTTCTCTAGCGGACCATATCTTCGTACTTGAACCTCCTGTCCAGAATCAAATCGAACGGGAGTATTCGATGGGGGGCGATTTGTCTGTCGCGCGTTTGGGAGACCCCAGAATATTCCACCATGAGAAGGATGCCGGTGATTCGTCGAAGATAAATTTTCCGGAGGTCGGGCCAGTCATCACTATGATTGGGAACCTACGCCCATACAAACGCGTACCACTGGGGATTCGAGCAGTTGCCGAACTGAACGGAACAGAATCAATGCTGATTGCTGGGAATCCGTTATCAGAGGAACTTGAAGGAGAAATTCAGAGTTCGATCGATAGGTACCCAGTGGACGTCACTACCGAATTCGGGTTCGTTGCTGATGAAGACATACTCGAATACGTCGAGAGAAGTGATGTGGTGTTGATTCTGAACGATCAAGAGACTGTACCCGCAACCGCTCTCTTGTCAGCAGCGTTCCAGACGCCGGTCGTGACCGTTCCCGGTGGTGTGAAGGAATTTCTGGTAGATGAGTACAACCTCGGCGTAGTCGCAGAGACCGATTCCGCAGAGGCAATTGCAGACGCAATTCAGGATATCCTTTCGAACCCACCAGAGATAGACCACACATCGTTCCTATCTGACCATTCTTGGGGCGCGTATACAGAACATCATCTAGAAGTCTATGAGACGCTGACAAGCTGATATCGGGGGTGCAGTCCCAGAACGGGAAGATAAAAATGCGAAACCGTTATTCCCCGATGGCACGACAACCGCACGAAAATGGATTCCACGGACGGCCCTCCGAACATTCTCTTTCTCGTCTGGGACGCGTGCAGACTCGATTACGCGAGAGAGCACGCGTCGAACCTGGGCGAGCTAGCCGACTCCGGCGTCTGGTTCGAGAAGGCGGTTGCTCCTGCCACGTGGTCACTCCCTTCTCACGCTTCCCTGTTCACCGGCCAACCCCCGCACGAACACGGCGTGACCCAGCCCAGCCAATCCCGCGTTCCAACGGACCTCGTCGACGAACTGAAATCGAACGAGTACACGTGTTACGGCGTTTCCGGGAACGGATTCGCGAGTCCGCTCTGGGGATTCGACGAGCCGTTCGACGACTTCCGTTCGACTCGGGGGCCGGAACCGTACGTCGACGGGTTGGACGTCTACACGCAACTCCGGAGTGACCTCGAAGCGGGAACGCCCAAACTCTCTCTCCTCCGGCAGTACTTCACCGAATCGCTCGCTCACCCTCACCCCGCGAAGAGTCTCGCGAATCTCGCCGCCGTGGGTATCAACCACGTCTCGAGAGAGGTCGTTCCGGCCCTCCAGGCGGTCCCCCACGACGTCTTCCGAACCGGAATCAGGGAGACGTACGCCCCGGAGAAAAACACGCGAGCGATAACGAACTTCCTCCGGGAGGAAGCAGAGAGCGAATCACCGTTCTTTGTGTTCTCGAACTACATGGACACGCATCGGCCGTACGCGCCGCCCGAGGATCTCCAACGAAAACACCTCGGGGCGCCCCTCGACGACGCGGAGATTCGGCGGCTGAACGACGAAGTAGCGGGTCCGTGGAAGTTCATCCAGCGCGTCGAGAACGGTGAGGTCGACGACAGTGACGTCGACACACTCCAGAAGCTGTACGCCGGGGAAGTGGAGTCTGTCGACCGCCACCTCGGCAGACTGCTGGCGGAACTTCGCCGGAACGACCTGTTCGAGAACACGCTCGTCGTCGTGACGTCGGACCACGGCGAGAACCTCGGTTCTCCGGACAGTCACGGGGACCGTCGATTCGGCCACGAGGCGTCGCTCAGTGACGACCTCTGTAGAGTCCCTCTCGTGGTCTCCCACCCTGACATCGAGCCCGGGGAGGTCAGCGAACTGTTCTCGCTAACTAGTCTCTACGATGTGATTCTCGACGCTAGTCGTCGGAACGCCGAGTTCACGGTCGACGACATCAGAGACCAGTGCGCTCCGAGAGTGGCGTGTGAGTACCCGGCGCTTGGTGACGAGTCTTTCTACGACGAACACCCAGATATCGACCGGGCGATTCTCGAACAACGCGTCGAACGAGACTCGTTGGCGGCGTACGAGAACGATTGGCGTGCAATGCTCGAATCTGGCGGCACTCGGCTCGCTGAACACCGCGGCGAACCCGCAGACGTCGGGGAAGCCCCCGAATCCCTCGTCGAGTTCTCCGAAGCTATCCTCGAACGGCTTGGCCACCTCAATCAGGTTGACGTAGACGTGGACACACAGAACCGACTCGAAGACCTCGGATACCTCTGAACGATGGACGAACCAACCGTGGACGACGACCGGAAACACGTACTATTCGTGACGAAATCGGACTTGTCGGGCACTGGCGGCCACAACATCGCGACGAAGGAAGTCGCGATAGCGTTCGCCAAGCACCCGGGAATCAAAACGACAGTTCTCTGTCCAGAACCGAGTGCCGAATACCCGGCCGACGTGACGGAGTCGATCGACAACCTCGTCCACTTCCCCGCCACCAACTCGAAGATGGACGTCCTGGAACACGGGCTCTCCTCTATTCGACTGTACCGGACGTTGAGGAGCGTATTCGACTCCGTCGACCCAGACCTCGTGGTCGCCAGGATGGCTCCAGTCTTCTTCGCCCCCGCGTTCGTGGCCTCCCGGAAGGACGTTCCGTACGTCCTGCTCTCCCGGGGACGGCACTACAAGACGCTCCGGTTCAACCGAGTGCTCTCGCGGTTGTATCGGTACAACGTCCGGGTCGCCGACCGTGTCTACACGGCGAGCGAGGACATCAAGCAGGATACAGACCGGCTGCGCCGACCAGGGCAGGAAGAAGCGACCGTACTCCCGAACGCAGTCGACCCGGACCGGCTCCGCCCCGCACCGAAGATGGAAGCCCGGGCCGAGATCGACTGTGACGTCGCGCCTTCGTCGTTCGTCGTCGGATTCGTCGGCACGATGGAACCGTACCACGCAATCGAAGAACTGTTGCGCGCAGTCGACCAGATCGACGTCGACAACCTCGAGTTACTCGTCGTCGGTGATGGGCCTGAGTTAGCGAACTTCCGTACCCTCGCGGAGAACCGGGGGATAACCGACGTGGTGCACTTCCCCGGATTCGTTCCCCACAGTGAGGTCTATCGATACGTTTCGGCGTGTGACGTGATGTACGGGGTGAGCCATCAGGGGTCGGCGACGCCGATAAAGTGCTTCGAGTACCTCTCCTGTGAACGGCCGATTCTCGTTCACGAAGTCGCAGACCTGAACTTCGTGTCGGAGCAGGATGTCGGTCGCCTGGTACAATCGGTCGTCCCCGAGTACATCGCCTCGGGCGTCGAGGAGTTAGCGGCACTGAGCGAGTCCGATAGAGAGGAGATGGGGGGCCGTGGCCGGGAGTACGTGATTCAGAACCACACGTGGCGTGGATTCGTGGACGACATCGTCTGTGGTTCCTTCGACGAGTACAGTAGAACGTAAGTTCGAGGTCGGGGGTGGTCGGCGGTAGACAGCCGGAGTCGTTCCCTTGTGGAGTCGACCTACGGGGTCGAACCTCCGGTGACTGTTCGAATGATGGCTTCGTACCGTTCCACGGCAGCCTCTTTTGTGAACTGTTCGGCCGCCATCTCCCGGCAGTTCGCACTCATCTTGCGGAGTTCATCAAACTCTGCAGATTCGATTTTGTCGACGAACTTCTCTGCAGAAGCCTCGTCAATCAGGTATCCCGTTTCGCCGTCGATCACGATGTCGGGGTTACCCGAGACGGCCGTCGTGATTGTCGGGGTACCACAAGCGTGAGCCTCCATGATGGTCGTGGGGAGTCCCTCTATCGGACTTGAGGGGTACACGAGTAACCTCATTTCGTTCAAGAACTCTTCGGGATCTTCTACCCAACCGTGAATGTTTATAGAATCGTCCTTGCTAGTTTGGTTTCGTACCCAGTCCAGCATCGGACCGGTCCCGGCGAAGTGGAACTCGTAATCGACGCTCTTTGCGATTTCGACTATGGTCTTGATGTTCTTGTCGGCGTTATGTCGACCGAGGAACCCGATTTTCGGGTCCCGGTCTTCGAAGTGTGTATCGTACCCGAAGTCGTCAGAGATGTACCGCATACCGTTAGTTATCGCGTTGTCGATTCCATACTCCTCCGCCATACTCGGTGAGTAGAAGACTGTAAAGTCGGCCAACGAGTAGCCGATGTGCTCGACCCTCCGGAGAACCCGGAATAGAGTTCTCCGAACAGATTCGGGAATGTCCCAGTTCAGGTATAGTGCGAGGGGAACGTCTCCTTTCGGTTGGACCACTACGGGTACGTCGGTACTTTTCGCAATCCAGATGGGGAGCGTGTAAAGCTGCATCCCGTTGAACCAGAGAATATCTGTGTCGACGTTTCTGACTAGCGTGGAGAGAGCGATCTGGTTTCGGACGAAATCAACCGCATCAGGAATGGCTCCCTTCCCGGTTCGAGACTCAGTGTACTGTTGCGTCTGGTACTGCTTGAGGTCCGGGTCGTCTATTGGCCCACTGATGAGGGATACTTCCCCTATCTCGGCCATTATATTTAGCAGAGAGCGCGTCTGAGCTTCCCCAATTGGACCGACAGGTTGGGTCACTATAGTGATGTGGGTCATAGGCGTGGTTTCGTACATTACAGGTGAGGGATTAGAGGATTTCGACTGGCTGTAGAGCAATTCTGGGAGTGCCAAGTATTGAATTGAGAACTGGTCATTTTATAATATTAGTTAAGGTATTTTTTCAAATATCGTTAGTGGAGTCAATCCACTCGACTTCAGTAGCTTTTAGCCACTTGATTCCCCGAAGGTATATCATCACGAGACTAGACGAGGGTTAGTATGCAAGCAGTAGTCCTCGCCGCGGGCAAGGGAACCCGCCTCGAACCGCTCACCGACGACAAACCCAAGCCTCTCGTTGAGGTGGACGGGAAGCCGATACTCAAAGACGTCTTCGACAACCTGATCGATGTCGGCGTAGACGAAATCGTCGTCATCGTCGGCTACATGAAGGAGAAGATAATCGAGAAATACGCGGACGAGTATCGCGGTGTTCCGATCACGTACGCCCATCAGCGGGAACAGAAAGGGCTGGCGCACGCGCTCTTACAGGCTGAGCCCCACATCGACGACGAGTTCGTTCTCATGCTCGGCGACAACATCTTCCGCGCGAATCTCGGTGACGTCGTCAATCGTCTACGTGAGGACCGCTCCGACGCTGCCTTTCTTGTCGAGGAAGTACCGCTGGAAGAGGCGTCCCGGTACGGTGTTTGCGACACAAACGGGTACGGCGAAATCGTCCGCGTCGTCGAGAAACCCGACAACCCACCATCCAATCTCGTCATGACGGGGTTCTACACGTTCACCCCTGCGATTTTCCACGCATGCCACCTCGTTCAGCCGTCGGACAGAGGAGAGTACGAACTCTCTGACGCTGTCAACCTCCTAATTCAATCAGGACGAACTATTGATGCGATTCCAATCGACGGCTGGCGGATGGACATCGGGTATCCAGAGGACCGCGAGGAAGCCGAAGGACGCCTGCAGGATGAGTGACGGGTGACGGGGTATTGATACTACGGCCGTAATTGACTCAGGTTAGGACAGTATAAGTTGGAAATACAGGAGTGGCCACTTAGGAGGGGCCGTCCTACGGACGTACGATTTACTCCACAGTGACGCTCTTAGCCAGATTCCGCGGTTTGTCGATCGACCGCCCCTTCAGGTTGGCAACGTGGTACGCGAACAACTGGAGATACACGTTCGCGACGAGCGGTTCCATGACGCCGAGTTCGGGTACGTCGAAGCGCGCGTCGAGCAAGTCCTCATCCGCCTCCAAGGACGAGCAACCGACGACGGGTGAACCCCGAGACTCGACTTCCTTGACGTTGTTCAGCGTCTCGCTGGGCCGCGTCCCGTCCGTCAGCACAGCGAGCGTCGGCGTGTCTGGTGTTACGAGCGCGAGCGGGCCGTGTTTGAGTTCGCCAGCGGCGAACCCTTCGGCGTGGTCGTAGGAGATCTCTTTGAGCTTCAGCGCCCCCTCGAGCGCCACGGGGTAGCCGAGTCCGCGTCCGATGAAGAAGAACGCGTCTCCGTCCGCGTACTCCTCGGCGACCTCCAGCACTAGGTCCTCGTCGTCGAGAACTTGCTGGACCGCGCCGGGGAGACCGCGGACGTTCGATAAGATCTCGCTGGCTGCACTCGAACCGAGTGTATCCCGGCGTCGCCCCAGGTAGACACCGAGCAACGTGAGCGTCGCGACCTGCGAAGCGAACGTCTTCGACGCGGCGACGCCGATCTCCGGGCCAGCGCGGATGTACAGCGAGTGATCGGCCTCCCGGGTCACCGTGCTACCGACGGTGTTCGTCACCGCGAGCGTCCGCGCGCCGCTCTGGTCAGCCCTCCGGAGCGCGGACAGGGTGTCCGCCGTCTCCCCGCTCTGCGTGACTGCGACGACCAGCGTGCGCCACGGATCGCGGCCTCCCGTGAACTTGTACTCGCTGGCGATCTCGACTGACGCCCGAACGGAGGCGTACTCCTCGAAGAGCCGTGCTGCGAACAGCCCCGCGTGGTAGGATGTCCCGCAGGCGACAATCTGGATCTCCTCTAGAGACTGGAGATACTCGGCGGGGAGGTCGATGTCCAGATCGACGTCGCCGTGGAGTTCGTCGAGGCGCCCCGAGATCGCCTGCCGGAGTGCGCTGGGTTGCTCGTGGATCTCCTTGATCATGTAGTGGTCGTAGCCACCCTTCTCTGCGGCTTCGGCCTCCCACTCGACTGTTTCGACGTCGCGGTCGACGGGCTCGCCGTCCTGTTCGACGCTGACACCGGCCGGCGTGACGTGTGCGATGTCGCCGTCTTCGATGTACGACACCTGGCGCGTGTGCTCGATGAATGCTGGAACGTCGCTCGCGATGAAGTTCCCGCTCTCACCGTGACCGACGACCAGCGGGCTACCACGACGGGTCGCGACGATTCCGTCGTAGCCCGGCGCGACGACGCCGAGTGCGAAACTCCCCTCCAGACGAGAAACGACGGTTGCGACGGCGTCGGGGAGCGACATCCCATCCGCGAGTTCGTCCTCGACCATGTGGGGGACGACCTCGGTGTCGGTCTCGCTCGTGAACTCGTGGCCGTCTTCGCGGAGTTCGGCCTTTAGGTCAGCGTAGTTCTCGATGATGCCGTTGTGGACGACAGCCACGTCGCCAGTGCAATCGACGTGCGGGTGGGCGTTCGCGTCCGTCGGCTTCCCGTGCGTACTCCAGCGAGTGTGACCGATTCCGAGGGTCTCCGGCGAGGAGTCTGGCAGAACCAGATCGTCGATCTCACCGGCCTGCTTGTGGACCTCGATCCCGTCGCGGTTCACGAGTGCGACGCCCGCTGAGTCGTACCCGCGGTACTCCAGGTTCTTCAGACCGTCAGCGAGGATGGGGAGCGCTTCGTCGGTGCCGACGTAGCCGATGATACCACACATCGTTACCCCCTCCTGACGACGGCTCCCGGATCGATGCGGCCCGATACAGACGCTCCGGTCTTCACGTCGGCCCCGTTCCCGACGACCGTTCCGGGAGCGAGATTCGCGCCTCCACCGAGACTGGCGTTGTCGCCGACGACGCCGCCGAGGCGAACGTCCTCGTAGTACTCACCGTTCACGACGACGTCGGCGTCGCCCCCCGCGATGGTCGTGTTCGCGCCGATGGTCGCGTTCTCACTGACGATGCAGTCAGTGACCACGGCGCCAGCCTCGATAGTGGCGTCCGCGAGGACCACCGCGTTCGAGAGTACCGCGTTCGCACCCACCTCCACGTTCGGCCCGATAGCGACACCGGGGAGGACTGAAGCGTTCGGTCGGACGTAGGTATCCTGGTCGACGACAGTGTTTCCGGCGACGAGTGCCGTCTCGTGGATCGACGTGCTCTCGGTGACAACTTTTCCAACACGGTCGAGTACACGTGCGTTCACCGAGAGGAGGTCCCAGAGGTGTGAGACGTCCAGCCACCGGCCCTGGAACCGGACCGCCAGGACGCGCTCCTCCTCGGCGAGCTCGGCGAGGGTGTCGGTGATAGCGCGTTCTCCGTCGGAGTCCGTTCGTCGGATGACGTCGAAGATAGACCGGTCGAACGCGTACGCACCAGCGTTCACCAGATTCGAGGGGTCGGTGTACTGCGGCGGTTTCTCCACGACGTTCGTGACCGTGTTCCCGTCGAGTTGGACGACCCCGTACGCACTCGGCTGGTCCGACCGAATGACGCTCATCACCGTTTCGCCGGTGGCCTCGTAGCGCTCCACGAGTCGCGAGATTGACTCGCCGTCCATGATGAGGTCGCCGTTCAGCACGACGAACTCGTCGCCGACGGCGTCCTCAGCCTGGAGTACTGCGTGTCCGGTACCGAGCTGTTTCTCCTGGACGACGTACTCTATGTCCACGTCCCAGTCGTCGCCGTCGCCGAAGTAGTTCTGGATACGTTCGCGCTTGTACCCCACGACCAGCACGACCTCGTCGATGCCGGCGTCGGCCGCAGCCTCAACGACGTGCTCCAGGAGCGGTTTGTTCGCTACGGGGAGCATCGGTTTCGGGCGGACGGCAGTGAGGGGTTCGAGTCGCGTCCCCTCGCCGGCCGCGAGAACGACTGCCTTCATAGCTGAGAATCCGTATCGCGCGTGATAGGCTTTCCGGGGGGCGTCGTCGTGTTCGCCCCGAGTTTCACGCCGGCGTTGATGCTCGCGTTGATGCCGGTCTTCGTCCCGTCTCCGACGACGACACCGAGCTTTCTCCGACCGGTGTCCACGGGTTCGCCCTTCACCCGCATCTCGACAGCCTCGTCGTCGTGGCGCAGGTTCGCGACTTTGGTTCCGGCACCGAAGTTCACGTCCTCCCCGAGGATGGAGTCGCCGACGTATGAGAGGTGGCCGACAGCAGTGTCGGCCATCAGTATCGAGTTCTTCACCTCGACGGCGTTGCCGACGCGAACGTCCCGTCCGACCACTGTCGACCCGCGGACGTAGGCGTTCGGTCCGACGTCCGCACCTGACTGAATCAGCACTGGACCTTCTACGTACGCGCCCGCTCGAATGCGGGCACCCTCCTCGACGACGGCAGGACCGTGGATGGTAGCTCCCTCTTCGATAGTTCCGCGACGGTCGTCATCGAGGTCCGCGAGCAGCGTCTCGTTTGCATCGAGGAGGTCCCACGGACGCCCGACGTCGAGCCACGCACCGTCGTACTCGACGGCGTCCACGCGTTCGCCGTCCGCGACCAGGGACCCGAGCGAGTCGGTGATCTCGTACTCGCCGCGCTCGCTCAGGTCCGTGGCTTTGATGTAGTCGAAGATGTCCGATTCGAACGCGTACACGCCGAGGTTAGCGAGATTCGACGGTGGGTCGTCTGGCTTCTCGACGATACCCGTCACACTGCCGTCTTCGACGTCGACGACTCCGAACGAAGAAGGGTCGTCGACGCGCTTGACCGCCATCGCGTTCGCGGGCGTCTCCGCGAGCGCCGTCACCAGTTCCTCGGTGAGCAGCACGTCGCCGTTCAGCGCGAGGAAGCGCTCGTCGACGTAGTCGGCCGCCTGCCCGATCGCGTGGGCGGTACCGAGTTGTTCCGTCTGTTCGGTGTACGTCACGGGGTGGCCGGCGAACTCCTCGCCGATTCGGTCCCGCATCTGGTCGCCACGGTAGCCCACGACCAGCACGTAGCCGTCCACGAGGTCCGCGCAGGCGTCCATGACGTGTTCGACGATGGGACGGCCGGCGACCGGCAGGAGAGGTTTCGGGCGTCTCGCTGTCAGCGGTCGCATCCGCGTACCCTCGCCTGCAGCGACGACGACCGCTTTCATGCCCGCATCAACCTCCGAACGGTGTCCTCGACAGAACGGCTCGATTCGAACCCGAGGTCCTCGGTAATCGGGCCAGTCTCCATCGAGAACTGTTCGGCGATAGCCTCGTCGCGAGGGTTCTCGACGCGCTCGATCTCGGGCCGATAGCCGAGTTCCGCCTCGGCAGCGTTCTGGACGAGTTCCGCGATTTTCAGGACAGACAACACTTCGCCGGTCCCCAGCGTGTATGTCGTCGCACCGGGGTCGTCCCCGACGAGCGCCTCGACCGACAGTCGGTAGGCGTCAGCCACGTCGGCGACGTGGACGAAGTTCCGTGCTTGCGTTCCAGGGTCGTACACTGTCAGGGGCTCGCGGTTCCGTGCCGCGTCGACGAAGATGTCGATGACCGTCCGCTTCCGAACGAGGTCGCCGTCCGTCTCGTGGGCGCCGAAGAGGTTCGCCATCAGGAAGACGTGTGCGGGAAACGACCGCGTAGCCAGCGAGTGGATGTCGTCCTCACTCATCTGCTTGGTCACGCCGTAGAGATTCAGGGGGTCGCGCCGAGTCCCGGGAGCCAGCGGAAACGTCTCCGGCTCCCCGAAGACCGCGACGCTCCCGGCGAACGAGAGCGGGACGCCGCGCTCCCGGCAGAGCCACGCGACGTTCTCCGTCCCACCGACGTTCACGTCGAACGCCGCCCCAGGTCGCTGCTCGCACGTCTCCACGTCGCTGACGGCAGCGAGGTGAACGACGGCGTCTACGCCCTCGAAAACCCGAGAGAGCGCGTCCCTGTCGCGAACGTCGACGTCCGCTACCTCGCGTCCGCCGACAGACTGCACATCCCCGTTACTGAAGTCGTCGACGGGAACGACGTCGTGACCGGCGTCGAGCAACGTCCGCGTGACGTGGGAACCGAGGTAGCCACCGGCACCCGTCACGCCGACGGTCACAGTGTCCGACATTTGTGTTCACGTGCTACACCGGCGCCAACGCATAAGGTGATTTGGATTGCTCGAAAACGCAAAGCGTTTTTCACCTCCCTACAGAACTGAGTCCAATGACCGACTACGAGGACGTGTGCGCCCTCGTTCCCACCCGGAACGAAGCCAAAACTATCGGCGACGTCGTCGACGGCCTCCACGACGTCGGCATCGATCACGTTCTCGTCGTCGACGGCCACTCGACGGACGACACGGCCGAAATCGCCCGTGAGCGCGGCGCCCGCGTCGTCGACCAGACCGGCACCGGCAAGGGCCAGGCCGTCCGCCAGGGCGTCGAACACATCGAACAGGAGTACGTAATTCTCCTCGATGGCGACGGGACGAACCCGCCGGAGCAGGCGCCGCGCCTCCTCGACCCGCTCGTCACCGGCGACGCCGACCACGTCATCGGCGACCGCACGGCCGACATGCAACCGGGCGCGATGTCGCGGCTGAACCAGGTGGGCAACCGCATCATCAACGCCGCGTTCCGTCGCATCCACGGCGAGGACTACGGCGACATCCTCTCCGGCTACCGCGCGTTCACGCGGGACTCCTTCGAGCAGATGTTCCTCTCCGCGGAGGGCTTCGGCATCGAGACGGAGATGGCCGTCGAGTGCGCGCGCCACGACATCCCCGTCGAAGTCGTACCCACCACGTACAGGCCGCGTCCAGACGGCTCGGAGACGAACCTCCACCCCATCTCCGACGGCGGGCGCATCATCGTCACGCTGTACAGCCTCGCGAAGACGTCGAACCCGCTGTTCTACTTCGGCAGCATCGGCGCCATCTTCGGCGCCGTCGGCGTGGCCATCGCCACGTACGTCGCCTACGACTGGTTCATCAACGGCATCTCCCACGAGGCGCTCACCGTCGTCGGCGGCGTCAGCGTGCTCTTCGGCCTCCAGTTACTGATGTTCGGACTGCTCTCGGATCTCGTCGTGACGCTCCACCGCGAGCAGAGCCGGCGCCTCGAAGAGCTCCGCGACTAGAACAGCGACCGCAGACCGCGCAGCCACACCTTCGGCGCGCGCCGCCGCGCCCCGTCGACGGCCGTCTGCAACGCCGCGGCACCGTTCTCCATGACGCCGTCACCGTGACCCGTGAGGACGCGCTCCGGGCTGAACTCCCGGAGCACGCGCGGCGGTATCACGCGGAGCATCGGGTGGACGCCGATCCGCTCGGGGCCGGCGACGAAGTACTCGACGCTGCCCACGAGGTCCCCGACGACGAGTGTCTCGCCGTCGTACAGCGCCGCCTCCGACCACCCCGGCCAGTCGACGGTCTGGACGACCTGGAACTCGCTGTCCGGGAGTCGGCCGACGAGTTGTTCGGTCGGCGCGTCGACGTCGACGTCCACGAACGGCGGCACGTAGACCGGGACATCGTAGCGACGCGCGAACGTCACCGCGTCCCGCGAGTGCCGGTCCATCAACACGACGACGCCCCGAACTTCGCCCAGGTCGGCGAGCAGTTCGTCGATCCCCTCGGCGTCCACGGGGTCGATCAGCCACACGTCCCCGTCCACGGCGAGTGCGTGACTCGTCCGTCGCATCGTCTCATCGGGGTACGCGACCCACCCGAGACCGCCGTCGAAGCGGTCGACGACCTCGAAGTTGGTTGCGCGTCCGCTGCCTTTGAGAGCCATACCGGGTGCTTCGGTCGGCATCTCCATAAAACGGGGTAGGACTATGGTGGACGCGAACGAACGACAGGTATGCTCACGGCGCTCGACGAACTCGCACTCGAGGTGCTCTTCGTCGACCGCGCAGCGACGTTCTACGAGACCCACCTCGGTCTCGACGGCACCCAGGGCGACCACGAGGCGCGCTACGAAATCGGGGACACGACGCTTGTGCTGCGCGAACCCTCGACGGTCCCCCGGGGTGGCGTCCACGTCCACTACGCGTTCTCGACGCCGCCCGACCGCTACGACGAGTGGTACGACCGCCTCGAGGACGACTTCGACCTCGCGGAGTTCGACTTCGGCGCCGCGCGCTCGCTGTACTTCGACGACCCGGACGGCCACTGCGTCGAGATCGGAACCGGCGGAGCGGACGGCGACGCGGCGCTCACGGGCGTCTTCGAAGTCGTCCTCGAAGTCGAGGACCTCGACCGCTCGGAAGCGCTCTACCGCGACCTCGGCTTCGGCGTCGTCGACCGCGGCGACCAGCGCCGCCGCGTCCGACTCACCGGCCCTGTCGACCTCGAACTCTGGGAGCCCCAGCGCGGCATCGCCGACGCCCGCGGCGCCGTCCACGCGGACCTCGCGTTCACTACGGGCGACCCGGGAGGTGCAGCAGCGGCGGTCGCCGACCGGGTCTGCGACGTCGCGGACGTCGAACCGGGAGTGCGAGTGCAGGACCCCGACGGCCACTACGTGACGTTCGTTCCGGAGTGACGTTAACCAACAAACCGGTAGCAGACGCGGAGCACACCCACCACAACCGTACGCCCTAATTCAACTCGCAGAGACGACCTGTACCTCCCTACGAGAGAAAGCACCAGTTACGAAACGCGGACCATACAGCACAACACGCCGCGTGATCGAACTATACACGCTCTACTGCCTGCTCGACACAGAACCAGAGCCTCCTAATCGGCACTCCACCCCGCAAGAACATACTGAGGGAGGGATTCAGGTAGAGTATGAACCGTGGGGTTCGGAGGGCTCGTGGTGAATTGGCTGTTCTGGGGTGCCGAACGGCCGGAGTAGTACTCGGTAGGGCCAAGCGCAAGTTCGAGAGAACGCATCCGTACCCGAGTCAGACGTTCATAATCCGCCGCCGTCTAGGGGTTTCGTAGCAACCCGGGCACGAGTCCTCCTCGAGAACTACCCTCAGCACCCCGAATCCAGGATTCCAACCCCTCTACTACTCGGAATCAGGAGTATCACGTCCACTCCTCCCCGTCTTCCCCAATCACAATCCCCTTCCATAGATTCGCTCATAGCGTGCTCTTGCGGGCGATTGAGCCGATTATGAAGAATCCGACTTCGATGGTGTGCTGTCGAGGGGGACTCTCGTATGGTCTGAGCCCGCGACGCCGAGTATGAGGATCTCCACCAGAAGTCGAGTTAGCGCAGGGCGCTGGTAGAAATTGTCGGAGTGAGTGGTCCGTTGGCGTCGGGCCGATGGTTTGTTGTAGTCCTGCTACCACCGAGTGCGTATGGAACAGGTCGGTCTGGAGCAGGTCGAGCTAGTCGCAGTGGGTGTCGGGGCCGCAGTCCTGTTGCTCGCGCTGGTCGTGCTGTTGCGACGTCGGTCATCCGGGCGACGGCAGTCCAAGCGCGCTCACGAGTCGGCCCAGGAACGCGCGCCACCAGTGGAACTCGGGGAGACCTACGAGTTCGGAATCACGGAGTTCGCGGACCACCACTCCGGCGAGCGCGTCGCCGTCGGGAAAGTCGAGGGGTTCGTCGTATTCGCCGAGGACGTCCCCGGCAGCGTCTCGGAGGGCGACGTGATCCGCGCGCGAGTCCTGTCGTTCAACCGCGGGAAGACGTCCGCGGACGCGTCGTTCATTGGAGCTTCTTGACGTTCAGGAGCGGGGTGTCCGTCTCTGTCCGTGACGAACGACATTTATGACATCCTCCCTAGCGTGAACGCCGGGGTTTCCTCGCACTGGGGATATCGCTTACCGACCCACGGAGGCAACTTGCGGGTTCGTGCGCTCCTCGTTGGAACAAGAGTGTGGTGACTCTGACCATTCGTGGTCGTCCCACTTGAGGCGCACAGGCCGTGCCATCGGCCGTGCTACGTTCGTCTGCCTGTTATGAGGCATACTGAGTCTCGTTTGCTGAGCAGGACTCGAAGGGTTCTGCTGCCGCTTCAGGAACGTCGCGGATGCGGTGAGGTCGGCATGTCCCTCGAAGCCGCACGGACACGTGAGTGTATCGTGGTGGCGCGTCGTGCGGTCGGTCGAACCGCACTGCGGACACTCTTGGGAAGTCCACGCTTCCGAGCGCACTTCCACGGAAACGCCGTATTCCTCGGCGGTACAAGCCAGCCGCTTCACGAACGCGCGGAACGCCCAGAAGTTGTGCGTCTTGGCGTTGGCCCGAACTGACCAGTGCGCATCCAGTACATTCCTCAACGCACCGACGTACACCGTTGAGATGCCCTCGGTGTGCAACTGTTCAATTAGGTCCCGTACAAGCGCGTCTTGGGCGTGGTCCCGGCGTCGCGTCCGGCGTCGATACAGCCGTCGGATGCGGTGACTGCTGTATTGTCCGTCGCTCAAAAGCGACTGGAGCCGAGCGATTTCTCGCGTCGTCTTGCGGAAGCGCTCAAACAGGTCGGACTCTTCGTACAGGTACTGTTGGCCAGTCGTGGTCGTACAGGCGACGAGGTTGTTTGCACCAATATCCAGCGCGGCTTCTTCCGAAGCCAGTGGGTGTGCCAGTCTAGAAGTGTTAATCGTGACTGGCTGAAAAGCCCTGAATGTCTGTGCGTTCTCGTCCCAGAACAACTCTAACCGGCCTTGCTTGTTGTACTCCTTCCAGTTGGGGTCTCCCCGAACTTCGAGACTAAGTCGTTCGCAGTATCCGAGCCCGTACTCGTCTTTGACGTCTTGACCGACGAGGATTTCGAGCCGGGAGTGTTCGCCCCACTCGATGGAGTATGATGTATTACGGATGTACGTGCGGAGTTCGCGGCCGTCATCGGCATTTCCCCAGTATCCAGGTCTGCCGTTGGCTTCGCCCTTCTTTTTGAGTGCGAAGAATGACTTCCACGCTTCGCGGTTCTTCCGTTCGATTTGCTGTACCGTGGACGCACCGAGCGTGCCGCCGTAGCGGCCCCGATACTCGCTGATTTCCCACACTTCGCCGTCTGGGTCGGCGTAGTTCTCGCGGCGCTCGTAGTTGATCTCATTCCAGAGAGCGGCAGAAGCGTCCAACAGGTGTCGAAGTAATTCCTTGTCCGCGTCGGACTGCGGAACTACCTCAAAGGTGTTGGTCCGCTTCATCAACTTCACTTCTCCCCCAAGGCTAATTTATGTTTAGTTTTTGTATGTATGTATGGTCAAAAACATTCATGTGGTGGTTGACGACGACGTACATAGGCGATTAGAGCAAGCAAAGAAGAGACACGGCCTTACTTGGGAAGGAATGTTACTCCTCGCCGCCGATAACTTGGATATCCCGGACTGAGTGGTGACGGTGCCTGCTCACTATTTGTCGAATTCTCCCCGCGGTGAACAGCGGGAGTCTACCCCGTTTAAGTAGAGGTCGCTCGTACGAGGCGCCAAGGTGGACATCTCGTGAAGCTTAGCATCGTCGGCAGTGGGTACGTCGGCACGACTATCGCGGCGTGTTTCGCGGACCTCGGTCACGAGGTCGTGAACGTCGACATTGACGAGGACATCGTCGAGGCAATCAACGACGGCCGCGCGCCGATTCACGAACCCGGTCTGGATGAGCGCATCGCCGAACACGCCGGCGGCCGACTGCGCGCGACGACGGACTACAAGGCTGTCCTGGAGACCGACGCGACGTTCCTCGCGCTCCCGACGCCCTCGCGGGAGGACGGGAGTATCGACACGTCCATCATGGAGGTCGGCGCGGAGTCTCTCGGCGAGGCGCTCGCGGGCCAGGACGACCACCTCGTCGTCGTGAAGAGCACGGTGGTTCCGGGGACGACCGAGAACGTCGTCGAACCCGCACTCGAACGAGGCGGGTTCGAGAACGCGACGGTGGCGATGAATCCGGAGTTCCTGCGGATGGGGTCGGCCGTCTCGGACTTCATCGACCCGGACAAGGTCGTGTTCGGCGCTCGCGACGACGATACGTACGCCGAACTCCGCGACGTCTACGAGCCACTCCTCTCGGAGGCCCCCGACGCGGCCATCGTGGAGACCGGCGTCCGTGAGGCCGAGATGATCAAGTACGCGAACAACGCGTTCCTCGCGTCGAAAGTGAGCCTCGTCAACGACCTCGGGAACATCTGCAAGGAGTTCGACGTCGACGCCTACGAGGTCGCGGACGCCATCGCCCACGACGACCGCATCAGCGGCCGGTTCCTCCGGTCGGGAGTCGGCTGGGGCGGAAGCTGTTTCCCCAAGGACATCGCCGCAATCATCGCCGCCGCGAAACAGGAGGGGTACGACCCAGCGGTCCTCGAAGCCGCCGTAGAGGTGAACGACGGCCAGCCCGAACGGCTACTCGACCTCCTGGACGACCACGTCGACGTGACCGGCGAACGCGTCGCCGTCCTCGGCCTGTCGTTCAAGCCGGGAACCGACGACATTCGCGGCACGCGCGCGATTCCCGTCATCGACGGCCTGCAAGAACGCGGCGCGAACGTGGTCGCCTACGATCCAGTCGCGACCGAGAAGATGGCCGAGGAGCGCCCAGACGTGGCGTACGCGGAGAGCGCCCGAGAAGCCCTGGACGGCGCGGTCGGCGCAGTCGTCGTCACTGACTGGGACGAATTCGCAGCGCTCAACGACGCCTTCGACGCGATGGCCGAACCAGTCGTCGTGGACGGTCGTCGAATCGTGGAGCGCCGCGACGGCATCACCTACGAAGGACTCACCTGGTAGCCGGAGGCAGAATCGAGACGCGCTACAGTCGGTCGGTGTCCACGCCGACGCCCGGCGGCGCGACGACGAGGAACTCCCGGAAGTGCATCAGCGTGCCGCCGCCGTCTTTGACGTCGCCGGCGAACCCGGCGGCGAGTTCGTTCAGGTCGCCGTCGACGGCGAGCAGGAGGACGTTGCCGCTGTCGATTTCGTCGAGCCACTCGCTGTCCGGCGTCGTGCCGTCGAGGACGCCGAGCGTGACGTGGCCCTCGAACTCCTCCGGGAGGTCGATCTCCTCCTCGGCGTTCCGCAGGTCGAGATTGAAGCCGTCACCCATAGAGCACCAGTCCGTACCGCGGTGGCAAAAACCTTCCCGCCCGTGTGTTTATGCTGCCGGCTGACGTTTCCACACGTATGCCCGAAGTCACACTCAGCGAGGAGACCGTCGAGCGCCTCGACTCGCTCAGAGTCGAAGACGAGTCCTACGACGAACTCGTCACGGAGCTGCTGAACATCTACGAGGCCGAGGAACTGACGATGTTCCGCTCCGGCGACGGCTAGTCGTTCGCGGCAGTCCGCCGGACGTCGTCCCAGCGCCCCTCGCTCTCGAGGTACGCCTGCAGTTCGTCGGCGTACGCCTGCGCGAGCTGCGTGGACTCCTCGGCCAGCGCCTCGTTGTCCTCGTCACCGCCGCCGCCCAGTCCCAGCGCGTTCTTGATGCTCCCGACGACACCGCTCCCCTTGCTACCGCCCGCCGAGCCGCCAGCCATCGCGTTCATCTGCTGGTCGACGTTCGCCATCTCCGGGAGCACGTGCTCGAGTTTCGACGTGTTCGCGACCATCGTCGCGGCCTCCGGGTCGTCGGCGTTCTCGATCTCGAACTCCACCGCGGTCATCACCAGCCCCCACTGTGGCCGGGAGAGCGACGACCCCTGGACGCGGTCGGCGAACTGCTGGTCTACGGTCATGCGCGCGCCGACGATCTGGTCCTGCCAGCCGGTAGTCATACGCGGGGCTACGCAGGCAGCCCGCTTGTATGCTACGACAAAAAGCAGGTCAGTCGCCGTCGCCGTTCAGAACGCGCCCGTCTCGCCGGTGATCTCGGCGTGGAGACCCTCGCGGAGCGCGGTGTGGACGTGGCAGATGTTCTCGGCGCGCTCGGCGACGTCGTCGAACGTCTCGTCGTCGAGTTCGGCCTCCACGAGGATGTGGAAGCGGATCGCCTCGAGGTCGTCGTCCTCGTTGACGTCGCCCTCGACGTCGATGTCGACGCGGCCGAGGTCCTCGTGGCCCTCCTTGTTGGCGCCGACGCGGAACGCGGGGATGAAACAGGACGCGTAGTTCGCGATGAACACCGCGTTCGGTTCGGGTCCGTCTTCGCCGGTCGCGTCGACGGTCAGTTCGAAGTCCCCGACGCGGGACCGCGTGACGTAGCCTTCCTCGGACGTGCTGGTAACTTCGAGTGTCATTACGATAGAACAGTCCACCGCCCGCCGTGTAAGCGTTGTTCTTTCGGAGGGGTTCGCCTCCGGCGGCGTTCGGACCTGATTACTGCCGACGGCGGGCCTCAGTAGCCCTCGGTCAGGTCGAACGACTCGTCGCCCTCGAGGACGTGTACGTCGGCGGTGCTCCCGACGGCGTCGACCTCCCGTTCGAAGTCCTCGACGTCGACCTCGATGGGCGGGAACGTGTCGTAGTGCATCGGGAACGCGACGTCGGCGTCCAGCCAGTCGACGGCGACGGCGGCCTGCCACGGTCCCATCGTGAAGTGGTCGCCGACGGGGACGGCGACGGCGTCGGGTTCGAGGTACGGCGCGACGACGTCCCGCATCTCGGTGTGGAGGCTGGTGTCGCCCGCGTGGTAAAACGTGACGCTCTCCTCGTCCGCTACTTGCGTCGGTTTGGTGTCCGAGATGACGTAGCCTGCGGGCATGCCCGCGGACGTGCCGTAGTCGGTGTCGATGCCGTTGGAGTGGTCCGCGCGCACCATCGTGACGAAAGCGTCGTCGAGTTCGACGGTGCCGCCGAGGTTCATCCCGGTGGCGCCCTCGATGCCGTGCTGGTCGCCCAGCCAGCCTGCGAGTTCGGGTGTGCCGACGAAGTGCGCGCCGCGGAAGCGGTCGACGTCCGCGACGTGGTCGGCGTGGCCGTGGGTCAACAGGACGTGGTCCGGGTCGAGTTCCTCCGGGTCCGTCTCCGTGAACGGATTGTCGAAGAACGGGTCGATGAGCAGACTCGTCTCGCCGACCTCCACGTGCCACGTCGAGTGACCGTACCAAGTGAGTTCCATAGCGTACTCACCTACTCCCGATTCCCACATAAAACGTGACGGCCCGGTGGATTCTTCTCCCTCCGTGGAGACGCCCGAACATGGACGCAGACGCCGTCCGGAACAAACAGCCCTCGCGAACGCACCCCGACCGCGTCCGGAACGCCCTCCTCGCAGCAGTCGTCTTCGAACTCGCCGTACTCGCGGGGACCACCGCGAACACCTCCGGCGACCTCGAACTCGTGGTCGTCGCCGGGCTGGCAGTCAGCTTCGTGCTGGGCCTGTTCGGGTTCGCGGCGTTCCTCTACTACCTCGTGACGCTCTGAAGCCGGTCGCCCGGCCCGGAGGAACGACCCGGGCGGCGAGCGATTGCCCCGTCCCAAATCCTTACGCACGGGCGGCGGGAAGCCGGTAGCATGCACCGAATGCGATTCCGCGACCCGGCGGGCGCCGTCCGCACCGGCGAGTACGAGGACGGAACCGTCTCCTTCGGCGGGCGCTCCTACGACCCGAGCGAGGTGGACGTACTGCCGCCGTGCGAGCCCTCGAAGGTCGTCTGCATCGGCCGGAACTACGCGAAACATGCCGAAGAGCGTGGCTCTGAGGTCCCCGACCGCCCGATGCTGTTCCTGAAGCCGCCGAACGCGCTCGCCGGCCACGGCGACACGGTGACGCTGCCCGACGGCAAGGACATCGAGCACGAGGCCGAACTCGCCGTCGTGGTCGGCGAGCAGTGCCGGAACCTCGAGGAGGACGAAGCGATGGACGTCGTCGCGGGGTTCACCTGCGCGGACGACGTCTCGAACCGCACCGACCAGAGCCAGGAGCAGAACTGGGTACGCGGGAAGGCCTTCGACGGCGCGTGCCCGCTCGGGCCGGTGCTGGCGACGCCCGAGGAACTCCCCGCGGACGCGAGCGTCGAACTCCGCGTGAACGGCGAGGTGAGGCAGTCCTCCTCGATTGAGCGATTCATCTTCGACGTGCCCGAACTCCTCGCGGAGATCACGGCGTACCTGACTCTCGAACCCGGCGACGTGATCCTCACGGGGACGCCGGCGGGCGTCGCTGAGCTGACGGACGGTGACAGCGTCGAGGTCGAGATCGAAGGGGTCGGGACGCTCGAGCACGACGTGGAGCGACCGTAGCGGGCGAAGACTGGACTGTTTCTCAGACGGTGACGGTGACGGCCGAACTGTTGCCGGCGGCGCTCGCGTTCTCCACGAACGACTCGTCGCCGGCGTAGACGACGACCGTCTCATCGGTCACCGACTCCGTGCGGAAGTCGACGTCGTTGGCTGCGTCGTAGTCAGCGAACGCCTCGCGGAACTCCGTGGCCTCGCCGGCGTCGTCCCAGCGCAGCACCCACGCGTACGTGTTCGCGCCGTGGTCGCCGGAGACGTGGACGAGGCGGTCCATCCCCCAGCCGGACGACGCGGCGACGGCGCGCTCCCAGTCGAGTTCCGTGGACAGCGCCAGTCGGACGAACAGTTCGCCCTTCGTCGTCCCGCGTAGTCGCGTGAACTCGGTGTCTTCGGCGTCCAGGTCGACAGTGAGGGTCTTCGCTCGCTCCTCGTCGGGTGCGTAGCCGTGGAGGACCTGTTCGGCGGTCCGGGGTGGCCGGTCGTAGACGTCGGTGACGTCGCCGGCGTCGTCGACGCGGAGCGCGAAGTACCGCGACCCGTACTCGTAGGGAGCGATGCGCATGCGGACGTAGGCGGAGGCGTTCTTCCACCTGACGGGGACGGCCGTCTGGTCGAGACTCTCGTTCTGGTAGCGGACGCCGTACCGCTCCTGGACGTACTCGGCGGAGCCCTCGACGAGGACGGCGTTCAGGAACTGGTTGTCCCGCCGGTTGTCCAGGTGGGCGGTGGCCTCCCGGGTGAGGATGCGGGTCTGGTAGACGTGGACGAACTCGTGGGCGAGGACGTTCTCCTGCCACGCCGCGGTGACGTTCGGGTGGTCGAACAGGGTGACCCGCGTCCCGCGAGCGAATGCGCCGACGCTGACGCCACCGCTCTCGCCCGCCGACGGGTCCGGCTCGATGCCGACCAGTTTCGTGAACCCACTCGTCGACGCCCTGCCGAGAACGTCGCCGTCGGGCGGGTCCTCGACGCGCACGACGGTGCTGGGTCGGTCCGCCTGGGGGACGCCGAGCATCCGCCCGACGCGCTCGTAGACGGGCGTCGCGCGGAACGGGAGTTCGTCGGTGACCCTGACGAGTTCGGTCGCTTCCGCCGCGTCGTCGGTGGTCGTCGTCCCGTTCGTGGACTCGTTCGTCCCCGCGGGCGTCGCCGGAGCGTCCCCGGGCGCCGTGCTCGCGCCCTGCTGGGTCGGCGCCTGACAGCCCGCGGTGACGAACAGCACCGCGAGCGCGACGGCGAGCACCGGTCGCGTGGTCATGCTCGCACCTTCGGTCGGCGGTACGTAAACCCCGGGGCGCGCAAGCGGACCGTGGAAGCGCAACCCTGAAGATTAGGCTGGCCTAATACCGTCGCGAATGGAGCTGACGCGACGCGACGTCCTCGCCGCGCTCGCCGCCACCGGCGCAGCCGTCGGTGCGGGCGCGACACTCCTCGTCGAGCCCGACGGCGACCCCGTCGGCGACCACGAGGTCGAGACGCTCGTCGCCGTCGCGGGCGTCGTCTACCCCTCCGCCGTCGAGGGCGTCGAGTCGTTCGTCGAGCAGTACAGCGTCAACCGCGTCCGCGAGCGACCCGAGTACGCCGCGGGCGTCGCGGACGCCGTCGCCGCGCTCGACGATTACAGCCGGGAGTGGAACGAGGCAGACTTCGTAGCCCTCGACCCCGGGGTCCGGGAGGAGACCCTCGACGAGATGAGCGTCGACGTCGCAGATCCGGTCCCGGACGGCACCGACCGCGAGCGCGTGCGCTACTACCTCGTCAACGAGTTGCTGTACGCGCTGTTCACCACGCCGACGGGCGGCGAACTCGCGGGCATCGAGAACCCGCAGGGCCACCCCGGCGGTACGTCGTCCTACCAGCGAGGGCCGCGATGAACCGCGAGCCCTCGGAGGACGTCGACGCCTGCGTCGTCGGCGCGGGCCCCGCTGGAAGCCTGCTGGCCAACCGACTCGCGAGCGAGGGCCACAACGTCGTCGTGCTCGAGGCCGGCCCCCGCTTTGACAGCGAGAATCGGGAGCGCCGCATGGAGCGGGACATCCGGCCCGCCCACGCCCCCGACTCGGTCTGGGAGATGGGTGGCGACCGGGACGCCTACTCGGCCTCCGGGGAGCGCCACTACCCGCTGAACGCGGCGCGGGTGAAGGGTGTCGGCGGCTCCACCCTCCACTGGCAGGGGATGGTGATGCGCCTCCACGAGCAGGACTTCCGCCTCGCGAGCGAGACGGGCGTCGGCGTCGACTGGCCGCTCGCCTACGACGACCTGCGACCGTACTACGCGGCCGCCGAGGACGCGCTCGGCGTCGCCGGCGCCAGCGACAACCCGTTCGCTCCACCCCGTGAACGACCCCACCCGCTGCCCGCGTTCCCGCCGAGCCACTCGGACTCGCTGTTCGCCGAGGCCTGCGAGGAACTCGGCATCGCGACGCACTCCGTGCCGAACGCCCGACTCTCGGAGGCCCGCGACGGCCGGAGCGCCTGCGTCGGCTACGGCACCTGCCAGCCCGTCTGTCCCTCCGGCGCGAAGTACGACGCCACCGTCCACGTCGAGCAGGCCGAGAGCCAGGGCGTGCGCGTCGTCGACCGCGCGCCGGTCCAGCGTCTCGAACACGACGACGCGGGCGAACGCGTGACCGCTGCGGTGTACGCGACGCCCGACGGCACCGAACACCGCCAGGTGGCCAGCGAGTTCGTGCTCGCGGCGGGCGGCGTCGAGATCCCGCGCCTCCTCCTGCTCTCGGAGTCGGCGCAGTACCCCGAGGGCCTGGCGAACTCCTCGGGGGTCGTCGGCCGCTACTTCACGGACCACCTGTTCGCCGGCGTCGGCGGCACGCTCGACGAACCGACCCGCCAGAACCACGTCGGCTTCAACACCACCGAGAGCCACCAGTTCTACGACCGCTCCGACGACTCCCGCGGCGCCATCAAACTCGAGTTCCTCAACTACGCCGGTCCCTCGCCCGTCGAGATGGCCCTGGGCGGCGACGACTGGGGCGACGCGATGCTCGACCGCATCCGCGAGGACTACGGGACGCACGTCGCGGTGGGCGCGCTCGTCGAGCAGCGCCCGCGGGCGGCGAACCGGGTCCACCTCGACCCCGAGCGCACCGACGACCACGGCAACCCGGTGCCCGACGTCGTCTGGTCGCTCGACGACTACGAGCGCCGGACCATCGAGCGCGCGAACGAGATCCAGCGCGACATCCTCGACGAACTCGGCGCCGACGTCGAGTGGACGGTCGGCCCGGAGACCACGGGGCCGGCGTTCCACCACATGGGCACCACGCGCATGGGCGACGACCCCGAGGAGAGCGTCGTGAACGCGCGACTCCGCACGCACGACCTTGCGAACCTCACAATTGCCTCGTCGAGCGTGTTCCCCACCGGTGGCGCGATGAACCCGACGCTCACCATCGCCGCGCTCGCGCTGAAGGCCGCCGACCACGTCGCCGACCGTCTGTAGCTCAAAACTGGAGGTGCGACGTAGAGTCCGGGCCGTCGTCGTCGCCGTCGTCGTTCATCGTCCCTTCGTAGAGGAAACGGACGTCCTCGTCGGTGAGGTACACCTGACCGTCCTCGACGTCGATTTCTACGGAGGGGAGCGTGGTGTCCGCGGCGTCGCCGTTCTCGCAGTAGCCCGAACAGCTGTCGAACATCGAGCCGTGCTTCGGACAGACGATGTCGCCGTTCCGGACGACTGCGCCGACGCCCTCACGGTAGAGCCGCTGGGCCTCGTGCGTACAGCTGTTCACCCACGCTTCGACCGCCGGCCGGTCGTCGTCCTCGCAGGGCACGAGGAAGAACTCCTCGTCGTCGCCGTGTTCGTCCCGGGCGGTGAACACCCACGACCCCTCCTCACGGACGGTGTCGACGCTCGTTAACCGGTGCCGACTCGTCATACCAGGGTGGCGGAGTGCCTCGCAGTTAGTTCCCCCGGTAGGGCAGGTCAGAAGTAGCGAACGAACGTCGACTCAGATACCGCCGGCGAGCGCGCCCGCGTCCAGCAGCAGGAGCACGGAGAGCACGCCCCCGACGTACAGCAGGCCCGTCGCGTCCTCGCCGTCCTCGAGTCTGCTGCCCGCGACCTCGACGACGCCGGCGAGCAGGAACCAGAGTGCGACCATCGCGAGCACGAGGTGGCCGCGACCCGTGCCGGTGAGCACGCCGCCGTCCGTGTAGCCCGCCAGCGTGAGCATGTAGCCGCCGGTGAGTAGCAGGAACAGCGCGCTCGCCCGGGAGACGTTCCGCAGTCGGCCGGCGACCGTCCGCCGGACACCCGATGGGAGGTCCGACGAGACGGAGGGCAGGGTGACCGCGGCGAACAGGACGCTCCCGGTCCAGAGGCCCGCGAACAGGAGGTGTGTGGCGTACACGACTATCTCGGTGAGTGCCATGCCCACTCCTCGGGAAGGAGTGGCCGTAAAACGCGGGGATTGCGGCGAGCGACGTGCTCAGACCCCGGGGACGCCCACAGCCTCGAAACTGGAGATGTCGAGGACGGCGAGGACGTACAACACGGCGAGCGCGGCGAGCCACGCGATCAACGCGATGGCGAACGCCCGCCCCCAGCCGCCAGGGTAGCGCCGGTTGATGACCCAGACGTACGCCAGCAGCGTCAGCAGCGGCCCGATGAACGGAATCCACCCGACGAAGAAGCCGACGACTGCCCAGACGATGGCGCCGATGAGCGCGGTGACGACGGCGTAGCCGAAGTCCTCGGTGTCCGCAATGAAGCGCGCGCCGACGTAGATGCCGAAGGCGCCGACGAGCAGGCTGACGGCGAAGACGACGAGCGACTCGATGAGTGCCATGCCCGCCGGTTCGCCGGCGACGCCCTTTACAATGGTGTTCCTACGAGAGCGACGCGCGGATAACCACCGGCTACTCGGCCGCGTGAAGGCACGCTTAAGGCCCGCCCCAATCATCTCCCGGGCATGCAACTACGGGACCTCTCCGACCACGTGGAGTACCGTGCCGGTCGGGGTATCGAGGAGGTCGCTCGCGAACTCGGCCGCGAGCCGAGCGAGTTCGTGAAGCTCTCCTCGAACGAGAACCCCCACGGACCGAGTCCGAAGGCCGCGAGCGCAATCCGCGAGGCCGCCGCGGAGGTCCACCGCTACCCGAAGGCCGTCCACGCCGACCTGACGGCCGCCGTCGCGGACCGCTGGGACCTCTCCGACGAGCAGGTGTGGCTGGCCAACGGTGGCGACGGCGCGCTCGACTACCTCGCGCGAGCGACCCTCGACCCCGGCGACACCGTCCTCGTGCCGTCGCCCGGGTTCACCTACTACGGGATGAGCGCGCGCTTCCACCACGGCGACGTCGCGGAGTACGACGTGACCGAGAACGACGGCTTCGCGCTCACCGCCGACAGCGTCCTCGACGCCTACGACGGCGAGCGCGTCGTCTACCTCACGAGCCCCCACAACCCCTCCGGCGGGCGGTTCTCGCTCGACGACGTTGAGCGGGTCGCCGACGAGACTGGGCCGGACGCGCTGGTCGTCGTCGACGAGGCGTACGGCGAGTTCGCCGACGCACCATCCGCGGTCTCGCTGCTCGACGAGCGCGACGACGTGGCGGTCCTGCGCACGTTCTCGAAGGCGTACGGGCTCGCCGGCGTCCGTCTCGGCTACGCCGTCGTGCCCCCGGCGTGGGCCGACGCGTACGCTCGCGTGCAGACGCCGTTCGCGGCGAGCGCCGTCGCCTGCACGGCGGGCCTCGCGGCGATGAAAGACGACGACCACGTCGAGAAGTCGGTCGGGAGCGTCGAGTGGAGCCGCGAGTACATCCACGACGAACTCGACGCGGAGACCTACGAGAGCCACGGGAACTTCGTGCTCGCCGACGTCGGCGATGCGACCGAGGTGACCGACGAGGCGAAGTGCGAGGGCGTGCTCGTCCGGGACTGTTCGAGTTTCGGGCTCCCGGAGCACGTCCGCATCACCTGTGGCACCCGCGAGGAGACCGAGCGGGCGGTCGCGGTGCTGAACGAGGTGCTCGCGCGGTGAGAGTCGCGGTCACGGGGACGCCCGGGACGGGCAAGACGAGCGCGACCGGGCTACTGGAGACGGACCTCGACGTCGTCCACCTCAACGACCTCATCGAGCGCGAGGGGCTGTTCACGGAGGTCGACGAGGCACGCGACAGCAAGGTCGCCGACCTCGAGGCCGTCCGCGACTGGCTGGAGGGCGACGAGGACGTGCTCGTCGAGTCACACCTCGCGCACCTCCTGGACGTCGACCGCGTCGTCGTCCTTCGGTGTGCCCCCGAGGAACTGGCCCGCCGGCTGACCGAGCGCGGGGAACCCGAGGCGAAGGCGGAGGAAAATGCAGAGAGCGAGGCGCTCGACGTCATCCTCTCCGAGACCGTGAGCATTCACGGCGAGGACAGCGTCTACGAGATAGACACCACGGACCGCGACCCCGACGAGGTGGCGACGGAGGTCGAGGTCGCCATCGCCGGCGACCGGGACCCCTCCGCCGGGGACGTCGACTTCACGGAGTACCTATGACACTCGATAGATTCCGCCCGGTGGCGGACCGCGCGCTGCGACCGTGGGTCAGGGGCGCGAAGGCGGTCGGCGCGACGCCGAACGCGATAAGCGTCGTCGCGTTCGCGCTCGCCGTCGGGGCGGGCGCGGCGTTCTACGTCGCCACGCCGCTGGCGTACGCCGTCGGTGCCCTCCTCGTCTTCCTGAACGGCTGGCTCGACCTGCTCGACGGCGCGCTCGCGCGGGACCTCGGCACAGACTCGCTGGCCGGGGACCTCCTCGACCACGTGCTCGACCGGTACGCCGACGTGATCGTCGTCGCCGGGCTCGCCGCCGGCATCGGGCGCTACGACCTCGGACTCGCCGCCGTCACGGGCGTCCTGCTCACCTCCTACCTCGGCACGCAGGCGCAGGCGGTCGGCCTCGACCGGGTGTACGGTGGCCTGCTCGGGCGCGCGGACCGCCTCGCGCTCGTCGGGTTCGTCGGCGGTCTCACTGTGTTCGTTCCGACTGTCGCCGGGTTCACGCTGGTCGCGTGGCTGCTCGGGCTGTTCGCGGTCGTCGGCCACCTCACGGCGGTCCAGCGCTTCGTCTCCGCGTGGCGGCAACTCGTGTAAACTACCCTACCCTATTTCGCTCACCCCATACGAGGTTCGCTCGTTGAGGGTGGGGCTTTGATGTGGACTCGCGGTGATCAGTCGCCAGCAATCGGCCGATGACTCTCACCGTTCACCATCCCACCAGTTATACGCACGTCTACTAGTGCGTCTCCGTCCCCCGACGTGGGCGAGGACCGGAGTTTGTGTTGTCGCTTCCGGGCATACCGAAGCCCGATGTTCTTCGCCGCGTTGTAGTCTGCGTTCACCTCGTACCCACACTTCTGGCAGTGGAAGTGTTCACCGTCGCGGTTGTTTCGGTGCGTGAACCCGCAGTCCGTCCGGGAACAGCGTTGGGACGTATGGTTCGGCCTGACTTGTTCCACTGAGACGCCCTGTTCCGGGGCTTTGTACTCGACGTAGTCAAACAGACGTTGGAATGCCCAGAGATGGTGCCACTTCGCTTGCGGAAGTCGCTCACGAATGTCGGTCAAGTCCTCAAACACGATCACGTTGCAGTCGTGTTCGACAGCTTCTGACACTATTTCGTTCGCGACGGTGTGGATGTACTGTTTACGCCAGGCTTCCTCGCGATTCCCGAGGCGAAGAAGTGCGTTGTGCGCTGCTTGCGTTCCGCGCTGTTGGATTTCTCCCCGTCGCTTTTCGAACTCCCGAGTCCAGTGGTCGTAGTCGCCTCCCTGCCAGAACGTTCCGGTCGAGGAGATTGCGAGGCTGTTGACGCCGAGGTCGATACCGAGGACTGTTTGGTGCTCAGCATCTTCCGAAACCTCGGACGAGTCGCCATCGTCCCCGTCTTTGTCAGCGTCGTACTTCCGCATGGTGATGTGGAAATAGAACTCGTCGTCCGCTGCGTCATACTGGAGCGTGCTCGCACGGAACTCAAACTCTTCGGACAACACGTACCGTTCGAATGGCGTCGGACTATCTGAAGGGAGTTCGAAGTCGCATTCAACTCGTCCGTTGACCGTGGAGAGTGAGACGTTGTTCCGGTAGAACGTGGCGCTCCGTTTGTCGTAGAGCATACTCCACGACGTGAACTCAGGTTGGCTCACTCGCTTGCCGTTCTTCCACCGTTCGACGCAGCCTTTCGTAGCTTGGACAGCGCGTCGAATGGCTTCTTGGACGAGGTTGGCGGTGAGGTCAGTTTCGCCGCGGAGTTCGTCATAGAGTTCGTCACGGGCTTTGGAGTTCGATGTGATACAGTCCTTGTAGGATTTGTCCGCCCAGCAGTAATCTGCGGCACGATTGGCGCAGTAAAGGAATTGTCGTGCGGTTTTGTGGAGGTCCTTGCGTCGCCCGTCAGGAACGACGAGTTTGACGGGCGCGGTACGTCGTACCTCCATACTTCAGATGTAAGATTAGGGGTTCTTAAACGTTCGAGGGTCGAGATCCTATGTAATCGGTTGTTCCACACGCTGTCAGTTTCCTCTCCGGCCAACTCACTCCTTTCAGACGCACCTTGAGCCCAGATGCTCCCCCTTTAAACAGGCTGAACGGCTGCGCGACCGGGCGTGCCATTTAAACGTGCCCCCGGGCAAGTAGCGGTATGGTTCAGTGCGAGATGTGTGGTGCTGACGTTCCGAACCCGAAGACCGTGAAGGTCGAGGGAGCGGAGTTGGACGTCTGCGGCGACTGCGCAGACTTCGGCACGGAGGTCGAACAGCAGTCCTCCAGCACTACCAGCACGAAGTACTCGACGTCCTCGTCGTCGGGCGGCTCCTCCGGTTCGTCTGGCGGATCCTCCGGGTCCTCGGGCGGCCGGCGCCGCCGGGACATGTTCGACGAGATGGAGGAACTGGCCGGCGACTACGACGAGCGCATCCGGAACGCTCGCGAGGCGGAGGGGCTCAGCCAGGAGGAACTGGCCGACGACCTCAACGAGAAGGCCAGCGTCATCCGGAAACTCGAGCGCGGCGCCAGCCTCCCGAGCGACGACGTCCGCGAGAAGGTCGAGAAGCGTCTCGGCATCGTCCTCACGGAGTCCGGCGACACGAGCGACGAGGAGTGGTCCTCCGAGAGCGACAGCGCGGGGCTCACCCTCGGCGATAAGGTCCGCCGGAAGGGCGACGACAGCTAGGAACTTTTTTCGACCCTGCGGCCGGTTCTCCGGTGTGTTCGTACTCGTCAACCTGAAGGCCTACCCCTGCGACCCGGTCGCGGTCGCGGCGGCCGCACGGGACGTCGCCGCAGAGACAGAGACGACTATCGCCGTCGCGCCCCAGACCGCGGACCTCGCGCGGGTCGCGGAGACGGGCGCGACGACCTACGCCCAGCACGTCGACGCCGTCGAGCACGGCAGCCACACGGGCAGCGTGCTCGCGGAGTCCGTCGCGGACAACGGCGCGACCGGGACGCTGCTCAATCACTCCGAGCACCGCCGCAAACTCGCGGACATCGACGGCAGCCTCGACGCCGCCGGGCGCGTCGACCTCGACACCGTCGTCTGCGCGAACAACCCCGAGCAGGTCGCGGCCGCCGCGGCGCTCGGCCCGGACGCCGTCGCTGTGGAACCCCCCGAACTCATCGGCACCGGGACGCCGGTCTCGCAGGCCGACCCGGACATTGTCGAGGACGCGGTCGCCGCCGCCGAGGCGGTCGACCCGGGCGTCGACGTCTACTGCGGTGCGGGCATCAGCACGGGCGACGATCTGGCCGCGGCGCGCGACCTCGGTGCGACCGGCGTGTTGCTCGCGAGCGGCGTGGCGAAGGCCGACGACCCGCGGGCGGCACTCGAAGACCTCGTCGAGCCGCTCGCCTGAGGACGGGTAGCACACCTTTTTCGCGGGGGGCGACCAATGGCGCCCATGGACTCCGAACGAGTAGCCATCGTGACGGCGGCCGGCAGCGGTATCGGCGAAGCGTGTGCGCGGCGACTGGCCGACGACGGCTACACGCCGGTGTTGCTGTCGAAGTCGGGTGCCGCCGTTGACGTCGCCGAGGAGCTCGGGGGCGTCGGCTTCGAGGGGTCGGTGACTGACCCGGACGACATCGCCGCGCTGGTCGACGCCGCGGTCGAACGGTACGGCCGCGTCGACGCCGTGGTGAACAGCACCGGTCACCCGCCGACCGGCGACCTGCTGGACATCACCGACGAGGAGTGGCACGGCGGCCTCGACCTCGTGTTGCTGAACGTCGTGCGGATGGCCAGGCTGGTGACCCCGGTCATGCGCGAGCAGGGCGGCGGCGCTATCGTGAACATCTCGACGTTCTCCGCCTTCGAGCCGAGTGCAGAGTTCCCCGTCTCCTCTGTGCTCCGGGCGGGCCTCGGGAGTTTCACGAAGCTCTACGCGGACCGGTACGCGGCCGACGGCGTCCGCATGAACAACGTGCTGCCGGGCTTCACGGACAGCTGGCCGATCGACGACGAGACGGCTGCCGAGATTCCGATGGGGCGGGCCGCAGAGACCAGCGAGATAGCCGACGCCGTGGCCTACCTCGCCTCGTCGGACGCGAGCTACGTCACGGGGCAGAATCTCCGCGTCGACGGCGGGTTGACGGACTCGGTGTAGAAACGGTCACTCCGACTCGATGACGTAGCCGTCTCCCTGCTTCCGCAGCACGCTCTCCTCGCGCAGTTTCACGATGGAGCCCGTTGGCTGGGGCTGGCGTTCGTGGTCCGCGTCCGTGCGCGCGAGGTGGCCGACGACCTGCGCCGACGGCGGTTTCTGGGCGGCGCCGCAGTCGTAGATGGTGAGGAGTTGGCCGCCGTCCTCGGCGTCGTAGACGACGACGTGGGCGTGTCGGGCGAGTCGCCACGTCTCCTCGTCGACCTGCGGGAGTTTGTTCACACGCGCTGTAGGCGGAGGCGGGCCAAAAACCTACTCGAAGTCGCCGAGTGACACCTGTCCGTCGCGGTCCGACTGGTCGTCCTCTCGGTCCCGGTCGTAGCGCCCGCGGTCGAGCGTGCCGTCGCCGTCACCGCTGGCGTCGGCGTCCGCGAAGCCGTCGAGGTTCGCCTGCTCGCGCTCCGAGAAGTCCAGGTTCGAGACGCGGACGCCGACCTTCCGGACGCGTTCGTCGGCGAACTCGTCGAGGAGGTCCTGGGTGACGTCCTCCACGAGGTCGGGGTCGTCGACGGGACCGGGCAGCGACTCGGCGCGCGTGTGGACGTCGTACGGCGGCGTGACGACCTTGACGCCGATGGTGCGGTAGAAGGCGTCCTTGCGGGTGGCGCGGTCGGCGACGGCCTCGCCGAGCGTCCGAGCCTGCTCGCGGACGCGCTCGAAGTCGTCGGTCGCGCCGTCGAAGGAGGACTCCCGGGAGAGGCTCTTGGGCTTCCCGCGGGGTTCGACAGGGCGGTTGTCGACGCCGCGGGCGCGCCGGTGGAGTTCCCGGCCGCGCTCACCGAAGCGCTCAACGAGTTCGTACGGGTCGGCGGCAGCCAGGTCGCCCGCGGTGTCGATACCCATCTCACGGAGTTCGCGGGCACGGACCGGGCCGACGCCGTGGACGTCCTCGATCTCGATGGGCGCGAGGAACTCCCGGACCTCGTCGGGTTCGACGACGACGAGGCCGTCGGGCTTGTCGTGGTCGCTGGCGAGTTTCGCGGTGCTCATGTCCGGGGCGACGCCGACGCTCGCGGGGACGCCGACCTCCCGCTGGATGCGCTGTTTGACGTGGCGGCCGAACCCCTCGGCGACGTCCCAGGCGGTGCGCTCGGTGACGTCGAGATACGCCTCGTCGATGCTCACCTCGCGGACGGTGTCCCCGAGTTCGTACAGAATCTCCTTGACCTCGCCGCCGACTTCCTGGTAGAAGTCCATGTCGACGGGACGGTAGTAGCCGGCGTCCGGGTCGTCGGGTTCCTCGGCCTTCCGCGGGAGGTTGTCGAGGGCCGCGCCGATGGCCTGCGCGCTCTCGACGCCGTACTCCCGGGCCTCGTAGCTCGCGGTCGCGACGGCGCCGATGGTCTCGCCGGCCTCGTACCCCATCCCGACGACGAGTGGCTCCCCCTCGAGTTCGGGTTCCCGCAGGCGCTCGCAGGAGGCGTAGAAGCAGTCCATGTCGACGTGGAGGACGATGCGCTCCGCGCGGTCTGGCGCCCCTGGGAGTCGCTCGCCGGCGGGCATCACTCGCGGGTGAGAGCCCCGTCCAGATAAACGACCGGGTGACGGGTGGCTGTCGGGGAACGGGTGCTCGGGGCGACCGTGGAACCGCCGGAACGGAGGAGTGGTCTACTGGCCGGGGAGGATCTCGACGACCGAGTCCTCTTCGCGGGCGTCCTCGAGGGCGTGTTTTGCGCCCATGCCGGCGTCGTGGGGGGAGACGCCGTGGCCCACGCCGACCCGGAGGTCGACGCCCGCCGCCTCGCGGACGTGTGCGATGGCGTCGGCGTAGTCGGCCTCGGTGAGCGCCGGACAGACCGCGATGATGTTGTCCCCGCCGACGAAGAAGGACAGAGAGTCGTGGGCGTCGTGCATGTACTTCATCAGTTCCGCGTACCCCTGTTCGATGTGGATGAACGAGGAGAACGCGTCGAGTTCGTCGGTGTACTTGCCGGTGGCGTCGACGACGTCGAAGTGCGCGATCTGGACGTCGTCGTCGCTGCGCTCGGACTCCTCGATGGGCTGGCCGAGCAGCGCCTCGGTGCGGTCGGCGTCCTGGGCGCTCCCCTGGTCCTGGAGCGCGGCGGTGGCGTCCACGAGGCCGTCCGCCGGGGAGGCCCCCGTGCCGATGGAGAGGCTGACGGTGACTGGGTAGCGGTTCCGGATGGACTCCTGGATGCGCGCGTGGTCCTCGAGGTCGAGTCCGTTGGTCACCGCGAGCATGTTGTCGAAGCGCGTGAAGAAGACGTAGCCGTCGCGCATGCCGAACGCCTGCGAGAGGTCGGCGTACAGCCGCGACTGGAGCGTCTGGAGGTCGACTTCGCGGCGCGGTGACGGCGTCACGGTCCACGGGCCGTAGTTGTCGAGTTGGACGAGCGTAACCTGCGTGTTCGTCACGGTTACCGGGAGTCCGCGCGGCGCAGGTATATCGGTTTTGGATTGCGTTCCAAATGTGTTCTGTAGGCCCGGCCTCCGACGGTCGTTCAGTCGGCCGCCGGGCGGCCGTAACTCCTCGCAACCGTGTGAACTACTAACAGCGTGGAGGTCCTGCGTTCCGTATGCGCTACACGACCGGAGACAGCGGACCGCCGACCGTCCACGGTCGAGACGGCAGATGACTGGCCGCCAACTCTCCCGTCGGGCGCTCCTCCAGACGGGTACGGCGCTCGGGGTCGCTGGCGTCCTCGCGGGCTGTCTCGACGACACCGGCGGGAACGCGGCCCAGCCGACGACAGCCGAGGACGGGACGACGTCCGGAACCACGTCGCTCCCCGACAGCGTCGGCACCGAGTTCGTGGCGGGCGGGTTCGCCGCCCCGCTCGGCGTCGAGTTCGCACCCGGCGACACCGAGCGTACGTTCGTCGCCGACCAGGTCGGCGTCGTCCACGTCGTGGAGTCGGGCGGCGTCCGCGACCAGCCGTTGCTCGACGTCCGCGACCGCATGGTCGCGTTGAGCGGCTACGAGGAACGCGGCCTCCTCGGGTTCGCCTTCCACCCGGAGTTCGACTCGAACGGTCGCCTGTTCGTCCGGTACAGTGCGCCCCCGGCCGACGACACCCCGGACGACTACAGTCACACGTTCGTCCTCTCGGAGTTCCGGGTGGGCGAGGACCTGGAGGCGGACCCGTCCAGCGAGCGGCGCCTGCTCGAACTCCCCGAACCCCAGTCGAACCACAACGCCGGTAGCGTCGTGTTCGGCCCCGACGGCTACCTCTACGTCGGCGTGGGCGACGGCGGCGCGGGCAGCGACGTGGGCACGGGCCACGTCTCGGACTGGTACGACGGGAACGAGGGCGGCAACGGCCAGGACGTGACGTCGAATCTGCTCGGGAGCGTGCTCCGCCTCGACGTCGACGAGACTGGCGACGGCGCGCCCTACGCGGTCCCCGAGGACAACCCGCTGGTCGGCGAGCCGGGCCTCGACGAGCAGTACGCCTGGGGGTTCCGCAACCCGTGGCGGCTGTCGTTCGCCGGGGAGACGCTGTTCGTCGCGGACGTCGGCGAGAACCGGTACGAGGAGGTGAACGTCGTCGAGCGCGGCGGCAACTACGGCTGGAACGTCCGGGAGGGAACCCGCTGTTTCGGCGCGGACTCCCCGGGGTCGCCTCCCGAGGACTGCCCCTCGGAGACGCCCGAGGGCGACCCTCTCCGCGACCCCGTGATCGAGTACTCTCACTCCGGCGGTGACGTCGAGGGCGTCTCCGTCATCGGCGGCTACCGCTACGCTGGGGACGCCGTGCCCGCACTCGACGGACGGTACGTCTTCGGTGACTGGCAGTCCGGGGGCGACGTGTTCGTCGCGACGCCCGTCGACGACGGGCTGTGGCCGGTCAAGTCGGTGTCGCTGGAACACGCCGGCGAGAACCCGCCGGGCCAGTACCTGCTGGCGTTCGGTCGCGACCACGAGGACGAACTGTACGTCGCGACGACAGCCGCCGCCGCACCATCGGGCGAGAGTGGTGCGGTCCACAGACTCGGCTCCAGCGACTGAACGCACGCCTCGACTGGCCGCGCGGACAGGTCCGCCGAGGTCGGCTCGGCGGGAGGCGGGAGAACGGGGCTGCTACTGCAAGCACGGGCGTTATCGGAGTCCACGACCTCGTACAACGTATGGGGTTGCTCGACTCGATTCGGAGCCGAATCGGGAGTGACGACGAGATGGACCTGGAGACGTACACCTACGAGTGCGAGGCCTGCAACAGCCACTTCGAGTTGCCCGTGCCGGACCACGAGGACATGCAGTGTCCGGTCTGCGACGACCACAACGTCGCGCGGATCGAGACGCCGTAGCCCGTAGCCTGTTCTCTCTCGCGCGCGATCGAACACCGGACCACGCCGTTCTTGGGTGACCTGCCGTACAGTTCTGCCGCCAGCAATCCGAGCCCGCAGCCCGTGGTAGAATCGCTCGGGTAGCGCCGCCGTCGTCACCACCAGTTGCCGCCACACTGCATCCATTCTACTTACCAGATACTGTCGATTTCACGGGCGTAAGCCCTCCTTACCGCCGATAACGTCAATCTACTGTGAGGGGAAGTTAAGGGGGACAGGTCCAATGGCTCGGCATGCACCGCCGCAAGTTCCTGGGTCGTGGCGCCGCAGTAGGTGGTGCTTTACTGGGCCGTAAGTCCGTCCTATTCGCCCAGCTGAACCTGGGTCTGGGCGGCGTGTCGACTCGCGGCGACGGCAGCCTCCCGCCCCGGGACGCGGGCATCTCGGGCGAGGTCGAACGCGTCGCGGGATCGGACGTGACGGTGGACGTGACGTGCCACGACCCGAGGCCGGAGTTCGAAGTCGTCGTGGTCCGCCGCGAGTATCCCACGGGGGAGGTCCTGGGCCGCGGCGCGAGCGAGCGGTTGCGAGCACCCGACGGCGGTCAGTCGAGCAGCGTCACCGTCGCGGTTCCACGCGAGAACCGCGACCCGGGCGCCTGGTTCTACGAGGTGTACGTCCGAGGTGCGGGCGAAGCCGAAGTCGAGGCCTACCTCTGTGAGTCCGCGCCGTTCCGGTGGGCGAACGGGACCGGGAGCGAACTGTCGGCGGCGGACCGGGTGACCGACGCGCACCCACCTGTCCAGGGCACCTGGTTCGACCGTCGCCTCGCCGGCAACGACTACGTGCTGACCTACCGCTGGCAGGACGCCGACGACGACGTCTGGTCGGTGGACTACCGACTCCGCCGGTCCACGCACGAGGCGGCGGTGGCCGCCGAGCGTGGCTACACGACCACCTACGAGGAGTCGCTGTCGAGCCCGGTCGCGAGTGACGTCGCCGCGACGCTCGAACGCGACGCCAGGTGTGTCTCCAGAGCGGACGAGGCAAGCGGGGACGCGCCCACACTGGGAGCGCTCGACGCGGGCCGGCGCTTCGACGTCCTGGTTCGCTTCGTGCAGACGCTACACTACGCTCGTGACGCCGAGTCCCTGGGCACGTACGACTACCACCGGACCGTCGAGGAGACGCTCGTGGCCGGCGTCGGCGACTGCAAGGACCGAACCTACCTGCTCGCCGGGTTGCTGTCGGCGGCCTTCGACTGCGAGACGGCGCTGTTGTTCCAGGCGGGCCACCTCATCATGGGTGTCGACCTCGCGGACGTCCCGGCGCTCCCCTACGACGTCGAGTCGCTGACGCTGGGCGGACGGGAGTACCTCCCCATCGACCCGTCGCTGCGCGGCCCAATCGACTACTACCCGGACGACCCGTTCGTCGCGGCGTACGGCGACGGCGAGTGGTTCTACACCGACCCCGCCGCGATGGGAGCGGGCGTGGACGACGTGGTCCGCGACTGGCTGGAGAAGACGGACGTGGCGCCGCAGGTGTTCTGAGCCGCCCGTCGCGCCGACACCGGAGGACGGGTCTCGAGTCAGGTCTCGGGCTCCACGCGCTCGCTCGTCACTCGACGTGTGAGTCGTACACCGCCTCGCTGAGCGTGTCGCGGTGGCCCTCGTTGGGGCCGCCCGCGATAGTCAACAGTCGAGCGTCCCGGAGGTAGCGCTCCACGTGTCGCTCCGTCGTGTACCCGATGCCGCCGTGCAGCTGCATCGCGGTGTTCGCGTTCTCGACGGCCGCCTCGGTCGCGTGCACCTTCGCCATGCTGTACGCTCTCGTCGACGCCTCCCTCCGGTCGGCCGTCGCGGCGGCGCGGAGCGTGAGCAGTCTGGCAGCGTCGACGTTCGTCGCCATCTCGCCGACCTCCCAGGTGACCCCCTGGAAGTCGGCGATCGGGTGGTCGAACTGCTCGCGCTGGGCCGTGTACTCGACGGTGTCCTCGAGGGCCGCCCGGGCGATACCGACGGCGCGCGCGGGGACGTTCACGCCGGTCGCGAGTTCGCCCCGCTGGACGTACCCCTCGCCGACGGCCCCCACGCGCTGGTCGTCGGGGACGCGGACGTCGGAGAGCGTTGCCTTCGGCGACTTCACGGGGTTCGCGCCGAGCGTGTCCCAGACGGTCTCCACGTCGAACTCGTCGGCGGGCACGAGGAACGCCGTGACGTTCCGCGGTGCGTCCGCGTCCGGTCCCGTCTTCGCGTACGTGAGCACGTAGTCCGCGTGGCTGAGGTTCGTTATCCAGCGCTTGTGGCCGTCCAGCAGCCACTCGTCGCCGTCCCGTTCGGCGGTCGTCTCCATCGCTAGCTTGTCGCTCCCGGCGCGTTCCTCGCTCAGTCCGAGCGCACCCACGGTGTCGTAGGACGCCATCTCGGGGAGGAACCGCTCGCGCTGGGCGTCGGAGCCGAACCGCTCGAGGACCTCCGCGACGCCGAGGTGCAGCGACAGCGCGCTCGCGACGGGCATCAGCGCCGCCGACAGTTCCTCGACGACGACCGCCAGTTCGGTCATCCCCTCGCCCATCCCACCGTACGCCGCCGATATCGTCAACCCGCCGTACCCCATCTCCGCCAGGTCCTCGAGGATCCCCTCGGGGTACGTCTCGGTCTGATCGAGTTCGATGGCGCGCGGTCTGATGGTCTCCCGGGCGTATCGCCTGGCCTCCGCGCGCAGCGCCCGCTGGGAGTCGGTGAGCTGGAGCGTCACGACGCGACACCCCCGGACTGGCACTGGCGGTCTCTGGACCGTTGGCCGGTGTCGTCGAGAAGGGCGAACGGGACGGTGGGCCGTTTCGCGGCCCGCGTAGCACACTCGGAGCGGCGGTTCATACTCGTACTGACAGTTGTTCGACGAGGGTGGTAAATTCTTGTGTCGGACGACCCGGTCGGGTCTCCGGCGAGAAGCGGAACGCCGCTCCCTCTTCTTCGTTCAGCCCGACTTTGCGACCGTCCTGGTCGTCGTGATCTTCCACCTGCGTCGTCGCTGTCGCCTGTGCCGAGGAACGAGACGAGAGTCCTAGAATCTATCCCGCACCACAGCCATCCGCGGGGGTCGAGAGACAGATTCCGGTCTTCTCCGAGAAGTTAGTAGGCGTTTCGCGAGATTGCCGATTATCATAGGGCGGCCGGTAGAGACGGGGCTATCATCGTCGCCGGTCCCCCTTTCGCTACTTAGCCGATAAAATGTGTGATGGCTGCCCCCCTAACGATCCTCCTCGTCGAGGACCATCCGGGAGACGTGCGCCTCGTCGAAGAGGCGTTCGCCGAATCTGACCTCCACATCGACCTCCACGCCGTCACTGACGGGGAAGCTGCCCTGGAGTTCATCGACCGTGACGGTGAGTACGTGAACGCACCCCGTCCAGATGTCGCGTTCCTGGATCTCGTGATGCCGGCGCCCGATGGAGAGGACCTCCTCCACGCGATCAAACACCATCCCGAACTCGGCCACGTCCCAGTGATCATCCTCACCGGTATGGACGAGGAGTACGTCGAATCCCAGGACCTCGACCACGACGCAGACGAGGATGGAGTCCTCCAGAAGCCGTTCGATATAGAGGAGTTTCGCGACCTGCTCGCGGAGTTCGAGGGCGTAGCACTCCCGATCGCCCGAGCCGGGGACTGAGCACGAGGGAGCGCTGTCGCTCACTCCAGCATTCCACGACACTCGTTGTCGCTCAGTATAGCGGATCGAAGCAGCGAATCAACCAACTATCTATCCAACTCGTTTCACGAATGGCGTACAGAATAGGAGACCGGGAGACCTGAGTTCGGCAATCTTGTGTGCTGACTTCGAACTGCGAACCGCACGGACGAATCCGGGTTCGATCGGACGGCAGCGTCGGGAACGCCCGTCTACGGCCGCTGGTCCACTCGTTCGAGGAAGGTCAAGTCGGGTTCCCCTTTCAAGCCTGCGGCGACCAGCCGCTCTCGCATCTCATCTGATTGAAAGAGGTCCCGGGCGTTCTCCGCGTCGTCCCACTCGAAGAGGACTACCGTCTCGTTCGGATCGTCCACCGACTGAAAGACCTGGAAGCCCTGCTGTCCGTGCTCGGATCGGAAGGAATCGTTGTCCTCGAAGTTCGATTTCCACTCGTCGAAATCTTCCACCTCGGATTTTCCCAAGAGGTATTGCATGTTCTCCACCGACCGAACAGACGCGTGACGAGGACAAAACCGTAGTTCCCAGTTACCTCCATTGTCAGATGCCCCCAGAATAGCGACTGTCAGATACGCGCCCTGTATCCAGCATGGCGCCACCAGAATTATCTGAGCCTGACAGAGTTCACGCCGGTAGGTCCGCAAGCTTGCTTCGCAGCTAGTTCGCAAAACGACCCCGTCGAATAATCCGGTCTTCTCCGAACCCCGCTGTCGCTAAGCAGAGAGGAGAGGGGGCCCCAGATTCAGGCACGCCCGACTACCGAGACGAGCGATGATCGGGCTGCATTTACTATCGATTGACCAGTCCCAGTATCCGGCTTCGAGCGTCATCGGCGGACTCGTACGTCTGGTCGTCAGTCGACGCTAGCACTTCCTCGAGGGACTGCGTCCCGTGCTGAGTCTCGACCTCGTAGTCGCCATAGGCCTCGACCAGTTCGTCGGTCGTGGTCGGATAGTCCTGGCTCTCGAGTGCTTCATCGAGCTCGTTGAGTCGCCCACCAGGGTCGCCCGACATCGCCTGGTCCTCTCGGGCACGGTCACGTACTTCCTCTCGCTCCCGTTCTGGCTGGCGTCGCTCTTCGTCCGCCTCGTTCTCGCCTCGGCGTTGGTTGTCATCTGGCACGGGTTCCACTAGACGATTGATTCAGAAAACGGTGTGGTCGGTCACTCTTCGTGCCGCCTTCCGGGGGTCGCTGTAATCTGGCGACGGCAGGCAACTACCGGGGCTTATAGTGGTAACAGGGGGTTTCCCGTTGACGGTCCAAACAGCGTGCGTGAGAGATACTCAGGAGTTCTTCTACGAACCCGGCGAGGATGAACCGCTAAGCACAGCAGTCGTCACGGCGGTTGCAGAGGCACACCACGAAGATGTACTCGAGCAAGAGTGGGTCATCAGTAACGATATCAACGCAGACGCACTCGACGGGCTCTTCCAAGAGAACAATCTCAAGATGACCCTCCAGTTCGAGGCGGATTCGACGACCGCGACTATCGTTGCCGACAAGAACGGAGATCCAGTCGTCAAAATCGAGTCGCACCGGTAAGCATAATTCTGCTACTGGCCGTCTCGGGAACTGTCCGAGAGAATCCGTTCGACGACACTCGCCCGTTCACTGTGTGATCCCGCTCTCGTATTCTGTTCGACGTGCTAACACGGTCGTGAGCGTATTCGCGGAGATGGATCTCTCCCCCGACGCCTTCGCGTTGGCGAAGACCCTCGAGGAACTCCCCGAGGCCGAACGCGCTGCGCTTCTCGGTGTCCGTGGCGGTGTTCGGGAACCCCGCTGCTGCTTCTTCGTTGAGCCAGACATTTCGACCGTCCTGGTCGTCGTGATCTCCCCTCTGCATCGTCGCTGTCGCCTATTCCGAGAGATGCGACGAATATCCTAGAATCTTTCCCTCAACCGGGTCGCTTCGAGGGTGAAGTAAGCGGTTTCTGTCGGAGATTCCAGTCTTCTCCGACACCAGTTTAGGTGTCGCGGTTGCCGGGGTACCGCGACAGGAAAATGACGCACTTTCAGTGGATATGCGACGCTACGAAACGCTTTCCGCTGCTGACCATGTAGCACAGGTATGTCCACGAGCATTACGACACCCGATGCAGATGAGACGTGTGCGTACTGTGATTCGCGTATCTTTGACCACGACCCGATCTGCGTTCGTGATTGCGACGACGGCTGTGGGTCGCCTGCGTACTTCTGCAATTACGCGTGTCTCTCAGCGTACATCGAGGAGAATGGCCTGACGACAGGTGACGCGTGCAAGTGGAATCCCGACGAAACCGGCTGTTGCTAACCGACGATGTTGGCAGATTCGCAACCCTGGTTAACAGCCATTTTAGGAGCTGGCCCTGTCGAATATTCAGTGATTCTGCGACACGGAACCGAACGGCCTCCGCCTGAGTTTCAACCCTAGTTCATGGAATCATGCTGCCCGGGAAGAATATTAGTAGATGAATTTCAATAGCGCTGACGCATGGCAGAACTCGAACCCAAGCTGAAGTGGGCGATTCTCGGCGTTCCGACCGTGGTTTTCCTCCTCATGGGCGTGATGTGGAAGACCAGTGGAGATGTACCGGTGAGCTGGAACGGGGTTCTCCTATTGGCGCCCCTCGGGTTCGGCATCGGGTGGATGATACTGAACGTCTACACCGTCGCCGACAACGTATAGCAGCGATATTCTCGGCCACAGCTAGCTGCCAGTACAACCGTACAGATACCGTTATCCAGGGAACGACAGCCCCGGTTTCGGGGATTCAACGAAAAGTTGGGTGGATTATATAAATTTATAACTGCGGCACAGTGTTCGCCAGTATGAAACGTCGACACGTGCTCCGTGTTAGCGGAGTACTCACTACAGGAGCAGTCGCAGGTTGTCTCGGCAACAACGGGGGAGGCGGGGCCAGCGAGATGGGGTCGCAGGACGGAGCAGAGTTCGAGGTCCGGATCGAGTCGTTCGACCAGGAGGTAGAGCAGGGCGAGGAGACGTCGGTTTACTTCTCCGTGGAGAATTCAGGGGAGCTATCTGGGACCCAGACGGTCACATTCGAAGTCGACGGTTCGGACCACGACGTCCTCGAGGCTGTCCAGCTCGAGGGAGGGGAGTCGATCAACGACAAATTCACCTACAGTACCGGGTCTGGCGATCCTCCCGAGGTCGAGTTGACCATCGCCACGAACGATGAATCGACTACCCGTACGGTGACCGTAATCCCTCGTCCTCCGGTCGAGGATATCGACATCGAGATCGCGGACGTCCGTGACATCAGCACTGGTCTCACGAGTGCGACCATTCCGGTTTACCTGGAAATCGAGAACTCCAATCCGGACCGGGAGATCCCGTCACCCACGGTTGAGTACACTGGGTTCATCAATGGCGAACAGGTCGGTTCAGACCAGAAGGTCATCCCCACCATCGAGCCCGGGGCTGCTCTGACGAAGGAGTTTGGATTCACGGTGAACTACTCGAAGTTGGGCAGTGCCGTCGTTTCGGCGATCAAAGATGGGACGTTCACGTTCAGGATTACCGGAGCGATCGAATCAGACGGTACAAGAGTCGAATTCGGGGAATCGTACGAGTACTGAAGAACGGGAGCGCTAGTGAGCGCGACATGATCATTTCCTAGGAAGTCCGCGATAACGTACGCGGCTCTCCTGTCTCGCGGTTTTTGGTTTCTGAAGTAAGGGTATGGGGCCGGAGGGCGCACAGTCGATGGTCGGGCGTTGCGACTCGGGACGGAACGGCGTTATTCTGAATCATTGTCTGAGGCGCTGAGAATGTCGAGGTCGTTCGTTTCGGGGCGTCGGCGGGCCAGTTCGTCGTCCAAATCGGCCTTATCGTAGTAGCGCCGGATCGTCTCCGGACTCGACGCCACCCGCTCCGCGACTTTGACGTAGGAGAGTCCCCGGTTCAGCTGCCAGGTGATACTCCCCGTCCGAATCGCGTGCGGGGCGCGGCTACTCGGACACTTCGACGCGTGGCTCTTCTCCGTGTAATGGCAGGTCGCGCGCTCCCGATTATGCGGGCACGCGGTCGCAACACAGGGTTGTGTCGCCTGATATGCCCACGTCTGAAGCGTCGACTCCGCCGGTCGGCCAAAACGCGTCGTCAACAGTGGCGTCCGTCCGTTTTCGTCCCGTTTCTCAGCGCGCTCTCGTTCGATGTAGAAGTCCAGGGCGTCCGCCGTCGCGTCCGTCAGCGCGACGTTTCGCTCGTGCTCGCTCCCGTCCTTCAGGCGCGTGGGTGGACGGTGACGGAACCGGATGACGCGGTCCCCGTCGTCGTAGTCGCCCAGGTCCAGCGCCCGGAAACAGGAGATTCGGCCGCCGATGTGCCACATGAGTTCGAGAACGACGTGGTGAATCGTCCCGTAGTCCCGCGTGCTCTCCCGGAAGTGCTCCAGGAGCCGGCGCGCGTCGACGGCCTCCAGGCGCTTGTCGCTCGTCTGCTCGTCCTTCGAGAGTTTCGGGAGTTCAATCCGCTCCGGGAGATCGTCGTCGACGACGTCCAGGCGGACACAGTATTTCGCGAGTTCCTGGAGGGAGACAAGCTTGCCCTTCACCGTCGCGGGGGCGTCTCCGCGCTCGTCCAGGAACCGCTCGTATTCGTCGATAATCCAGCCGTCCAGGTCGCGCATGACGTCAACGTCGTCCCGGTCGTGAGCCCACCGAACGAACTGCCGGAGGCGATTCGCGTAACTCCGAACTGTCTTGTCCGTATTCTTGTTCTGGCGCTTCGCCAGGAATCGCTCGGCGGCCTCACGGGGAGTTAGGTCGCGCTGGCGGTCGTCACTCATCGCGTATCGCCTCCCGCGGTCGCGCTCACCTCCCGGACGACCTCCGCGTTTAGGCGGTCCTCGCAATCGTCGCACGCGTTGACCTTCCCGTCGGGGTCCCGCACGACGAGTTCCCGAACGGTCGCGTCAGTACGTCCACAGCCGTCGCACTCGCGGGGGTCGGGGCTCATCCGGACACCTCCGCGGTCTCGTCGGCCAGCTGCTGGCCGCCGTCGGTCAGCCCGTAGAAGCGGCCCTTCGAGCGCTCCTCGGGGACGAGCAGTTCGACCACGTCGCGCTCGCGGAGTTCTCCGAGCGTCCGGGAGACGTGCGTGACCGCGAGGTCGGCCCGGTCACTGATCGTCGTCGGCGTCGCCGGCCCGCCGACGTCGAGGGCGGCGACCACGGCACACCGGTATTCGGAGGCCGCGACGAACCCGAGGGCGTCCCAGTCGACGCCGCCCTCGAACGCCCCTACCCGGGCCACGTTCAGAACGAGGCCGACTCGAAGTGGCCCATCGTCTTCTCGATGCTCGTCGAACAGCAACAGGAGATCGCGAAACTCCGCGGCGAACTCGTCGAAGCCCGCCAGAACGGGGAGCCATCGGCTTCGGAGTCGGAGGCGCGGGCATAAGTTGAATTCCAGGACTTTGGTGATGCCTGGTTGCTGATCTAAGGCGGGGCCAGTTCTATCGCCAGACGAAGAATCGCTAAAACGAGGTAAACCTGAGAGAGGAGTCGAGGTTGGCTTACTTAGGTCGGAGACAGAGGATAGAGACTACTGTGAGTTCTCCTCGATGACCATCTGATTCAATTCGTCCGCGAACCGGTCGATTTTCCGGAGGTGACGAACGAGATAGTGCTGACGATCGCCAACGTCAAGAGTGATATTCCCTAGACCGAAAAGGCGGAGATAGAACGGGCGGTGGGTCCGCAGGGATTTCACCTTCTGAAGCGGGAGGCGGTTCGTGTTCGAACCGAGGAACCGGGTCTCAATTACGAGCTGTTCGTCGGTGAGATGGTAGCTCGTAAGCGTGTTCTTCCAATACGTCCACAGGCCGGTAGTGAACAGTGACCCGCCAGCGAAGAGGGAGACGGTCGGATAGACGTAGGGGACACGGGTGTAGAATAACCAGTATGCTGCAAGCGCGAGGAAAAACAGTCCAACAACCGACTTGGCGCGGGCAAAGGGGGTTACGGGATGGTCGCTTTCGATGTGGTTCTCAAAGGTCCCAGTTCTGAACTCGTCTGCGCCCACGACGTGGACGTAACAACCAATAAGGAAAATCCCGACACCAACTGTCAGTGCGGTAGCTGCTATCTGGTTGGGGACTGCGGTGGATAGTGTCCCGGTGTGTCCAGCCAGCCCAAACGCGACAAAGGGACTGGCGACGATACTGCTCCAAACTGCGGGCATTCCTCGTGTCATATGTATTGATGTGGTTTGCTCGATTTACTCGTACTTGAAGCGCTGATAGAGGAGGCTTCCAACACTGACTGCGAACCCGATTACTGTCAGGCCCCAAGGTGTCAATGATTCCTTAAGAACACTGTCGCCGCGAGTGAAGAAACCCCGGTTTGACGTATCGGAATCGGGAGTTGTCTTACTCTCCGTGGGATCTGGTGTCGGTGTTGATTCCCCCTTGCTCATCGTTGTGGGGGTCTCGGTGGTGGTTGCTGAGGATTCAGTACTGGTAGCCGTTTCAGTAGTGGTGCTGGTAGTGGTTTGCGGAGATTCAGCGACCCTACGAATCGCAGAGAGGGACTCTGTCTGGGTGTCTGCGACGAATGCGTGGGTATCACTCAACGCAGGGGTAGAAATGGTCTCGTCATCCCCTTCACCAACCTTGTAGCGCCAATTGGTAACACCGGTAGCCAGCTTGATACCTGACACAACCAGGGTTTCACTGTCGTCCAGACCAGCGACTACGAGTTCGTTGTTCTGGATAGCGATATCTCGGTCTGGATTGATGCCTAAAGAGTACTGGCGCCGACCTGTATCCGCAGAGAATACGTGAACCCTCGAAGCGGCGGCAACGACGTAGTTTCCCGATGCTGCAGTGGCAGTAATACCATGGTCATCAAGCTTATTTTTCCAGGTCACAGTACCGTCAGCCACCTCCACACGAGCCAGGCGTCCCCATTGACTGCCAACGTACACTGCCCCATCTTCGCTGCTTATCCCAGTGGTGGAGGCCTCATGGTCCCAGTCACCCAAATCAACGCTCCACTCTTTAGCTCCCGAATCAAGCCCAACCGCTCGCAGTCCACTACTGCCTTCAGCGAAAACAACAGTATCCTCAGTGACGGCCGCTCGAAGCGGCACATACGTATCATTGCCCTCCTTGGTAGGCCACTGGGAACCGCCAGAGTCGAGGTCGAGGGCCCCGATTTTTCCGTCAAGTCCAAAGAGAAGCTTGTCCCCAACTATTTGGAGGCTGGTTACGTTCCCCGATACAGAACGAGTCCAGAGCTCCTTACCATCAGAGGGGTCAAATGCGAAGACGCTCCCACTTTCTGTTCCGACAACTACTGCGGAATCAGAGGCATCAATCGCGTATGCCGGAACGACCCCATTAGTTCCGGCCATCCATTCGTCTTCACCACTCTGCGCGTCACAACAGAGCAAGGAGCCAGAATTGTCGGCAAAGTATACCTTCCCGTTCTGAGCTACCGGATCAGAACCGAAGGTTGTGTTCTTTCTGGACCAGTCAGCTGTGCCTGGCTCGGCCGGGTTATTCCGGTTGCTGGCTGATGAAAGACGCGTACTCACCGTAGTGGCAACTATTCCCGAAGCGGTTGCAAGGACGGTGCGTCGTGAAAGGGTATGCTTAGTCATGGTGTTACAGTTAAGTCCCAAATTCAGACAGTTTGGTCTGGACTGACAGCTGGCTCAAACCCGAGTGAGTATTCCAAATCGGATACTCAGAGGAATTGAACTCAGCCAAGTCCCGCTCTAACCTCTGAATGTGACTATTGAGTTCCGACTTGGACAAGGTCTGGAGCCACGGGAACCGGTCCGAAGGCGGAGCCACAGGACCACCCTCTTCAGGATGGCTCCGTGAAGCCCTGATCAGTTCCTCCTTTGCGGCTCGGAGCTCGGCTTTAAGCTTTGTTTCGGTGGACATTGTATTTCCCAACGCTGTTCTCAACTCCGCCCGCTTCGCAATGGGATTGCCGCCATCAGTCGCGCGGACAGATCAGAACAGCGATGGAGCCACCGGAGTGACAACCATATGACCTACAACTGGTAATCGAATGATAATAAAAATACCGAAGTGGGCATGCTGTGGATCTATCACTTTAGAAGATTTCCGAGAGAAGAGGTCTTCCTCAAGACCATTGAACTCCACCAATAGCAAGGCGCGGCAATAACAGATTTATAGGGCCATACGTAGACCGACACCTATTCGGGCTTCTTCTCAGAACTCACGGCCGACGAAGAAATGACCTCGAACAGAGAGGAGTGCCTCGACGCCCTTCAGGAGGCGGTCGACGAACTCGGCCACGCCCCCACCGTCGAGGAGTACAAGACCCTCGACATTTCGCCCTCCTACAACACCATCGCGCTCCACTGTGGCGGCTGGACGGCCGCCATCGAGGAACTTGGCGAAGAACCCAGTACCGGCAGTCAGTACACGGAGCAGGACTGTCTCGACGCTCTCCAGGAGGCCGCCGACCAGCTCGGTGAGGAACCGTCGATGTGGCAGTACGACCGCCTCGATCTCCGCCCGTCGTCAAGCACGATTACGCACACCTTCGGGACGTGGAACGAAGCGAAGGTGGAAGCAGGTGTCCGTCCCGAAGACTGAGCAAGAGTGGCGACACTACTCTCCTTACCCGTGGCGGTAGTGCTTCCCTCGCCCAACCCCGTCTGAATAGACGAGTTCGTACTCGCTGAGCCGCCCCAGATACTTCCGCCGCGTCGACCGCGCGACGGGGTCCTGGGCGCGATCTTCGTACCGCGCGTGGAGTGTCCCGGCGTCCAGCTCGCCCGCCTCCCGGACGATCTCGTAGAGCAGGCGCTTGTCCGTATCCAACTCCCGAACACGATGCGCTCGCATATCTGCCCGGGCGTCCACCTCGACGTCGGCCACGAGCGCCTGCGTGATCTCCTCTCGCCCATCCGCAACCGCCTGCTCGACCGCGCTTCGCAACAACGCGATGCCCGCTCGGGCGTCCCCGGCGGCCAGGTCCGCAATGTGCTCGAGAGCCTCCTCGCGAATCACGCCCGGCCGCAACCCCGCATTCACGCGGCCCTGAAGGATAGCCGTCATCTCCGCCACCGTGTAGCGGTCTAGGTGGACCTTCCGCGCGCCGCCGAAGCGACTCTGGAGCTGCTGATCGAACTCCGCGAACAGCGCCTCCTCGTCGAGACACACCAGCAACAGCGTCACGTTCGGTTCCTCCCAGAGTGCCTGGAGGGTACTGTAATCCTCGAGGACATGGACCTCGTCGACGATCGCGATGAACTGCCCGTCGATGTCCCCGATGCGGTCGAGGAATCGCGACGCGTGCGAGCCCTCCTTGCGAATGTCGTAGGCCACCTCCGCGTCTCGAGCGAGCGCGTATAATGCGTCCGCCCGCGTGCTGTTCGACATCGCGTTCACGTAGGCGGTGGTGGTGTCGAGGTTCTCCTGCTGGAGCAGGTCGACCACGTAGTGGGCGATCGTCGTCTTCCCCGTGCCACTCGGCCCGAAGATGAACGCGTCCTCGCCAGCGAAGCCGTCCGCAACGGGGCGCAGCGTCGTCGTGAGCGCGTCGATCTCGCCTTCGCGGTGGTGGAGTTCCTGGGGGACGAAGTCCGGTTGAAGTGCGCGAGCGTCAGTGATCATGCTGACTGGGTGAATCGACCCGTCAAATGAAGGTGTCCCTCTATGAAGGAGTGGAGAAGAGGGTTGTTGAAGGGGATGTCCTTGAGACTATTCTCATCGTTGAGTATGTGAGGGGTAGAGTTAAAGACCCACAAGAGGAGGGGTAGTTGTCTTCGAGTATGAAATCCAACATCAACGAACGAGTATTACTGAAACAAACCCTGGATGAGGTCTTTGAGGACCACTCAAGTCCTTCGAATCTCTTGGACCGTCTCTATCAGAACGAGAAGGACAGCCTGCCAGAGGGCTTTCTGGATAAAGCAAACCCGCGAGAACCAGATGACATTCTAGTTATCCGCGGCACAAAGAGTCGGTTTGACCGCCGGACGTGGAAAGAGGACTTGCAGTTGACTGATGAAGCCTTCCATCAGGAGGATTTCGCAGACCCTCCTGATGGAGAGGTATCCCTCCCTGAGTTCAAAGATCTCCTATCAGATGACCACCAGAGTATTGTCTCCCATGAGTACGGTGACTGTCCCGCCTGTGAAGGAGCTCCTGAGAAACACTGCAATTCCTGCGATGGAGACGGCGTAGTTACTTGTGAAGCGTGTACTGGCAATGGAACCATTGACTGCAGCGAATGTGGGGGGGCTGGCAGCCAAGATTGTCCGGGTTGCCAGGGTACAGGGAAAAACACCTGTGCGTCATGTGATGGTGACGGCGAACGACTCGTTGAGTCAAGCTGTCCAAACTGCTCAGATGGGACTATCCGGACGAAGGAGACATGTGCCCAGTGCCAAGGAGACGGAACAGTACTCAAGCAGGGGGAAGAGATTTCATGTCCGCGGTGTTCTAACGGGTGGTTTTCGACGAGTGGAGTTGTTGCCGTAGAAAACGTTTGTCCGGAGTGTAGTGGTCGGGGGGCAATACGTAGACGTACTACCTGTTCTGACTGCGCGGGGAGTGGAAGCTTAGGATGCAACCGGTGCGAATCCTTGGGAACGATCGGCTGTGAGGAGTGCGGAGAGACGGGAGCAGTTTCCTGCGGGCAATGTAATGGGCAGGGGAGGTGTGCTTGTGAGGACTGCCAAGACGGCACGATTGAGTGTTCCCTGTGCGAGGGGACTAGCGAAATACACAGTCTCGTTGTCCGACACACGAAGATTGCAGCCAAACCGTCGGACGTCAAGGTCGGAAACTTACCCCACGGAATCTCCAACCCTGATTGGGAGAGCATCGAACCACTTTATCTCGAATACGAAACGAAAAACGGGGCGACAGTACCTGTAGAACCCGAAAGTATCGACTTAGACTCAATCGAGGATGGTTCATACGTTCGTATTGATATCCGGTATGCAGCAATACGGCAGGTAAAATATGATCACAGCGAGCGGAATTTCAGGGTGATGGAAATGGGCGGCACCCTCTATTATGATCGTATCCCGGAACGAAAGGGGCTGATTGGTCGCATCAAAGGTTGGCTCTAACTAGCGTACGTAGAGTCTGGAATCAGTGGGTATTCGACCACTTTGCGGGTTAGCTATCAGGCGAATACCCCTCGTCTCTGAAAGTCTGATTTTCTGGTTTGTGCTCCCGCATCCAAGCAGTCGTATCGGATGGCATGCCTGCAATCCGCCACTGGATGAATGTCTGGTGTCCTAACCTTGGGCCAAGGTGCTCAAGCATCTCCTCATATGTTGATTTGTGCAACTTCAGCGTGTCCCTCGCCTCAAGCAACGCACGTGCCTTTGACCGAGCACGGGACTCCTCACCATGGCCTTCGGTCGCTAATAACCTATCTTTGAAGGCCTGCGATATTTGCTCTGTTGAACACTCTGCTTTGCGCTCAAGACCCAGAACGTCGTAGTACGTGATCGCATTGGGGAACTCCGGGATATTTGCTAATTCAGTAGATGGAGATTCCTCTGGACTAGGGGCGTCTGGATCCCACGCATCGTCATCCGAATACGGATTAGGGACATCGTCCATTTCTGGCTAAGTGCTACAAACCTGAGGATAGAGATTAAGGTTTCCCAGGATTGGAGGGGGAGCCACTATAACGACGCGTCTACGGTAGAACTCCTTTATCGTTGATTGTACCCCGTACCCCAGAGAACTACCATCTCAATCACCTGTTTTGATACACAGACGAGGTCACACGCGAACGCGGGCTAATTCGCGATAGTGGCCACGGCCACCCTGCGAGCGGTGGCCACAATTTCACGCTTCTACTCCACGTGCGACCGCGCGACCACCCGGAACGATCGCTCACGCTGACGCTTGCTTGACGCTGAGGACGACTACGCCCCCTCTCGGAATCCTTCGGTTATACAAACCGCCCCAATGGAGAGCCCTTGAAGCGATTGACTGGTTAGATCGCCTTACTTCAATCCCGGGACTGTGAATGAGAAGGGGCCCAGGTGAATTTTCGTCTGGTGGTCCATATTCTCTAATTGGGAAATTAGTTCCTTAGCGGTATCCTCAATTTCTTCAAGGCCATTTTCCAAGGTCTCCAATGCGCTATCACGCATATCTTCAGCATCTGCTCGTTGCGACTCATAATGCTCAATGTCGTATTCTAACCCGTCTCTTTGCTCCATCATTTCCGTCATAGCGGGTTCGTCTTCAGCATCTCCGGATAACGTAGAGAGGGAAGTTTCAACTGCATTAAGGTTAGACCGGAGGTCACTGATTCTATCGTCCACTGCAGTAAGATAATCTTCTGTTGTCTGCTGATCCGCCAAATAACTCTCAAGTTTATGCGAGTGCATTGACAAGCCTTCTAATTCTTTAGTCACTTCATCGTCAATATCTGCAGGAGCCTGTTCTGCTAAGCCACTTAACGCTTCGAGCGAGCTTATAATATTTGAAATGTTACTTGGTGGGGAGCCGTCTACCTCTGTGGACTCAGTGTGAGAAACTATGCTTTCCAAAACGCCTATTGCCGTGTCAGTCCACTTCTTCTCATACTGGATTGACTGCCTGTATCTGATAATCTGGAAGGTATATCGTGAGAAGGCCCCGGCCGCAATGCCAACATATGCAATAATAACATAAATCGGGTCTATGGGACTGGAGACTCCAGAGATCCAAGCGAAAAGCTCGCGATTAACGCCTTCAAGAGTCCAACTGATTCTATCCCAGAATAGGTAAAGCCCCATAACGGGGAGCGATGACAGAGCCACGATTATGCTTTTCTCGGCGGTAGCTGTCAGCTTCTGTTCTGGGTTTTCAACTGATTTCACACCCCGTCGAATGCCTAGGTATGCAACCGGGAGAATGCTGAACAGGCCTAAGAATACGCTAATCAATCCAACCTTTAGGAAAACAGAAGCAGTACTCAAGAAAATCTCGGCGGTGAAAAAGAGCGCGCCTCCTGTCAGGAATAGCAGAGACACTTCCACAAATCGATATTCCATATGGAAATCAGAAATCCTCTCATCGCCAGTATTCTGGAACTGCTGAATTGCTTGAAGAAGAATTGCTACCGCCGGAAGAGCAAGCGCAACTATTTGAAGTAATGTAACTGGCGAGGGAGCTGGCATACACTCAGAAACAGTAGTAGCATGCCTTCAATCGTTCGTATTCCAATTAAAAAAATAGGAGTTATATCTTGAATTCAGTCGACATCTGGAACCTCTACATCCAAGTCGGTGAGTTCAGCAAGCTGCTCAAGGCCATATCCCAATCGTGAAACCTTTTTCTTGAATTCCCGCCTCTCATTTAGATAGAAATCCTTCTTGGAATCGTGATAGTCCTCTATGACTCCGTTCATCGCCCTTCCAAACATAACCTCACGATGTTCGATCTCCCGAATTCGAGTTAGAACACGGGATATTGTGTCCCTGACCTCCTCGTCTCCGTAGAGGTGGTCTGCATTCCGAAGCACCTCCCGGATCCCGTCAGTGTTTACGACATGGAAGTCAGGGGGTGAGTGTCCATGAACGTGGGTGATATCTGGCCTGCCTTGGGTGACCGCATCACCGAATCGGTTAATCTCTAGCTCCAGTTGTCGAATGGTCTGTTGCTTTCGGTCACTTTCGATGAATAAGGACTCCATTTGTTCGCGGCTCATCGGCTCTTTCCGGTCATTCACTCGGACATAAATCGAGCCGTCGCTACACCGGACGGGTTTCCGGGTCGCTTCCTCAATCTTTACTGCAAATAGAATCCGGTCCACCGAATCCGAGGGAGTCTCAATCCGAGAGGACGTCTCTACAGGGATAATCGGGGTTGTATTCTGAAGTAGTCGAGTGACAGATTGTTCTACCTCGTGCTCTGGTGGCTCAAACGGGTACAGATCTCCGTCGTCGTTAATCCCGAAGATGAGGACTCCTCCGCTCGCGTTAGCGAACGCACAGAGTTCCCGTTCCAGTTTGATTTGCCATTGCTCTGAATCCTCGTTCTCATCGGCATGCAATTTCTCCTTATATTCGAGATACTGGCCCTCAGAACGGTCTGAAATCCTCTCTACTGTCTCCCAGTCCCAGTCTGTGACTGGCGTCTGAAATGGTAAGTCCATAGAATATCCGAGACACCGGCCTGTAAAATTGCTTTGTACTGGCTGAACCTCGCGGAATCCTTCGGTTTTATAGCCGGCTCCTGTCGGCTCGCGACAGGGGTTGGTCATATCCGGTCCGTCACTGCAAATTCGCTAATCCCAATCCTCAGAGGAGGAGGTATCAGAACTGTTCCCTGTTGCCAAGGACGTAGCCGAGTAAGACGATCAGGAGCGTCCCAAAGAAGGTCTCGACCATCGTAAGAAGTTGGGTGAATGTCCCGGATGGAGGGCTAGTCGGAGGGGCCGCTGTAGTAAACGTCATTATGCTGTAGTAGACGCTGTTTGGAATTCCCGAGTACTCGTACCAGAGAGTACAGACTGAGAACAACAGAACCATGACGAGGCCAATCCTTTTCACGCGGACACCGTATCCCGTCAAGTATCGGGATAGAAGAGAGCCAAGGTAACTAACCGAGACCATCCCCTCGGCTGCTTTTGCTTCATTTTCCCTGGCCCGTCGTTCACGGACATGAAAGAGCCTCGCACGGTCGACAAGCCCGTTATTGCCAAATTCTGATTTGAGTTGGTGGTACACTCTAGCGATTGTATCCCAATCATGTGCGGACTCTGCCCTTGATTCTAAACCGGATTGTATTCCGCACTCTGTGGCCCTGTCAACCTGGATATCAGAGAGTTGGGTTGTATTGAAGGTCGTACTCTGGAGGTCCGTCCCGCGGAAATCAGTAGCGGACAGGTTTGTTTCTTGGAATAGCGTGCTCTCTAAGATTGCCCGTTGAAAGTCTGACTGGACAAATTCAGATCGTATTATCCGGCAGCCGTCAGCTACCGCATCATATAATCTTACGTCTTCTGCCCTAGAATCTGTAATAAAGGTGCCAAACATTGATGCGGAGTCAACTTCGGCCTCTGAGAGGTCACTGTACCTAATTTCAGCTTGATCTAGAATTACATCGCCCATTATCGCTTCCTTCAAATCACAGTTGTGCAGATTAGAATGGGATAAATCGGCATGGATGAAAGTCCCCTCACTGAGGTCGCAAAAGGCCAGATTGCAGCCGGAAAAGTCGGCAGCCCATGCGTTCGAAGTCGATAAATCAACACTAAGGAGGCGAGAGTTTTGGAACATCACATCCTCAAGCTCGCTTTTTACGAAATCCATATCCGAGATGGTGCTTTCCGAAAAATCAGCTCCATTGAGAACACATTCGCTGAAATCAAACTCCAAACCTAAGTCCAAATTCCTGAAGATTGCTCCATCAAATCTTATATCAGGAGGCCTAACGTGATTCGATATTTCACTGGGAGATTTCTCATCAGTGTTCGCATGAACAATACACTGGTCGAACCCCTTCCAAGTAGGCCTAAAACAAGTGAAATCCCCAAGAACAGAACTCCCCGTTCCATACTCTACAGAAAAACCGCATTTATCAGCAGGTGCACTATCTTCAAGATACGCTGCTTCCCATTTTGATGGTAGTGAGTCCGAATCAGGAGGCCAGACATTGTAAGAAACACTTTTCATAGATGTACACCACCGCCACTCAAAGAAAAAACCTGTTTACCCTTCATGTCTTTCTTTCCGCTATTTTCATGTTCCTATACATGCGTTGGAATCCTTCGGTTTTATAACCGGCTCCTGTCGGCTCGCGTGGAAGAACTCCCATGCGTAGCAAATCTACGACTGACAGCGACGAACTGACAGAATCAGCGATGCCCCGGCGCCAGTTTCTCGCGGGCGAACTCGACGCTGACGACCTCGAAGACTGACCAAGTCCTGTTATCCCGGAAGAATAAAACACCCCGAAATCAAGGCGTAGCTATGCAAAGGTGGCGCCGCATTCTCGGGGGTAACAACCCCGTCGACGAGCGGCTATTGCGGTTGGTGGGCATCGCTTTCGTGACGCTCGTTGCGACCGTCGCGTTGGCGGGCTGCATGGGGCTGGGCACGGGCGGCGGGGGACCGTCGCTCTCGGACGCACAAGTCGGTGTCGCGGAGAGTGGCGGGCCGGCAGTGGCGGTCAACTACTCGGTCGACGACTACGCGACCATCCTCTTGGAGGGGCCAGAAAACAACATCCTCAACGAGGTTGAGGTCTCGCCGGAGGGCAACCAGACGGCCATGTACATGGGAGACGTAGGTGCGGGCGAGTACGAGCTTGTACTCCGCCAGGGTGACGAGACAGTTGATTCACAGACAATGACCTTTGAGGGCGCCGAGCCACAGGTCGAGATTGTCTCACCAAATTGGTCCGGGAACACGATTGAGTCAGTCGACGTGACTATTACGAATACGGGCGACCTTCCAGTCTACGTGGATAATGTGGCGTACTCGGCCCGTGGGGACTCGGTAGAGAACAGTGTCTACAGCTGGATTGACGCCAACGACTCGCGGACGTTCAATGTGGCGGGGTCTTTTGGTTCGTCCGTGACCATTGAGGAGCGCGGTGACGTGATTGGGTCTGTCGAAGTGGCGACGGACGCTGGCGTTCTCACCGATTCGTTCCAGCGAACGTTCGACGGTCCGAATCTCACGGTCACGAATATTGATACGGAGTGGGAGAACAACGAGCTACACACTGCGGAGGTGACTGTCCGGAACGATGGCGATCTCCCGACGACCGGTAACGTGACGATTGTAAGTGGTGGCGAGTCTCTGGCGTCCTCGTACAGCAATGAGGTTGCAGTCGGTTCGACAACGACCTTCGAACTGGTCGGGTACTCGTACATCTATCGAGCAGAGTCCGGTGGGACGGCCAATCTGGACGTGATCGTCAATTCGCCGACCGGATATGTGACCGACCAGATTACGCGGGAAATTGCGGGTTCGAACGTCTCTATTGAATCGATGAATACAGAGTGGCAGAACGGGGAACTGGTATCTGTCACGTTTATAGCGGCGAACGATGGCGAAGTGGCGAGCGATGGGGCCGCTGAAGTCACAGTGAACGGTGAAGTCGTCTCGAAGGATTCAATCTCGATTGAACCATCCACGACGTCCGAGTTCACCGTATCGGATGGTGCGTATACTGTTGAACCGCTCTACACGGCAGACAGTGGGGGATCACAAGAAGTGACTCTCTCCATCAGTGGCGACGGCTGGTCTGACTCGGAGACGTCGACGACCTCACTTGGCGGCGTCGACGGAGAACTCTCGTCGATATCGACAATGTTCTTCGGGAACTACGACGAGGACACGTCAGACCTCAGTTCCGTGGACTTCAACGTCCGGAACACGGGAGACTTAACGATCAGCTACGACGCCGTGGAAGTCTCGATTGATGGAGTGAGCACCACGGATAATCTCTACTCGGCCACGGAGTTGACGCCAGGACAGTCGACGAGTGAGTACGTCTCGACGGACCTCACCGTGGACGATGGAAGTCACGAACTCACGATTCGGTTACTGGACGACGGCGAAGAGGTCCTTTCGGAGACAGTCACCGTCTCGACGAACGAGTGAGATAGAGCAAGAGCACTCTGCGGAATCCTTCGGTTTTATAGCCGGCTCCTGTCGGCTCGCGTGGGAGAACTCCCATGCGTAGCGAATCCAACTCTGGCGGCGACGAATTGACTGAAACCACTATGCCGCGGCGGCAGTTCCTGGCGGGCGCGGGCGCAGCTGGCGCGGCAATCGCGGTGGGCGCGGGCGGTGCGGCGGCTCATTCGGACGGGGAGTGGACCACCGGAAAGGACGGCCTCAACTTCGGCAGTGGGTACGTCCCGGGACCATACTTCAAGGAGGACCCGGTGACGAAGGCAAAGCACAAACTCGCGTGGGGGACGGACGACGCGGCGCTCGTCGCCTACGAGGACGACGCCGGGGAGAAAGCAATGCTCCCGGCCGTCGTCGACCGGGAGGACACGGACAACGTCGTGACGCTCCGCGCGGACAAACTCGAAGCGCCCGATCTCTACGAGTTCCCGCGCGGCGAGATGTACGACAAGAGCGGGGACGGCGACGCGGAGACGGCCATTTACGCGCTCGACCCGACGCACTGGACGACGACGGACGCAACGGACGGGAGTATTTCCGTCCAGGAGGGCGACGCGCCGGTAAGCCATTCGCTCCAGGTGACGGCGACCGGCGTCACCGCCGGGGAGACGGTGTCCGCGGAGTTCACGGACGTCTCCGTGACGTCGGACCCGGAGAAACGGTATCTCCAGGGCGTCGTCAACGTCGACAGTCTGACGGCAGGCGTCGTCGTCACGCTCGCGTTCGTCGACGAGGACGGCGACCGCAAGGAGCTGGTCCTGGACCCGTCCGGGGACGCGTCGACGGCCGGCGTCGTGGCGTCCTCAACGGGCCAGGGCATCGTGTTCCAACAGCGCGCGGGCGACCTGTCGACCGTAGCGAACGGCGACGGCTCCTGGAGCGGGACGGAGAAGGTCGTCGTCGAGGTGTCCGAGGCGGACGCGGACGTGACGTTTACCGCGCTCAACGCCGAGAAGATGGCGACGTGGGGCTTCGGGTCGTACCTGGCGAACGAGGACACGGACGACGAGGAGCGGACGGAGCGGACGCGGCCGTCCGGGGAGTTCACGGTAACGGGCCTGGACACACTGGGGACGGCGCTCACGCACGACGACGCGGTCCTCTACGACGTCGCGCTCCCGGTGAAGTACCCGCTCGCGGAGACGACCCAGGACGTCCGGTATCACTTCGAGGAAGCCACGGATCGGCCGGGCTACGACTACATTCTCCACGTCCAGGCGAAACAGGTCATTCCGAACGCCTACGACCTGACGCACAGCGGGCCCGTCTACGAGGAAGAGGCGACGATGCCGGCGGGTCGCTACGTCGACGTCAACACGGCGTCGGGCGTGGAGGGCGTGGACTTCGCAGACATCGGCGACGACTCCTGGACGTCGCACGCGTCGGCGTTCGACTCGGAGGGCGTGGTCGTTCAGTTCTCCGACGCCGTGGCGCCCGGCGAATACTGGGCGACCGAACACCGCGTCCTGTTGACGTCCTCGAACCGGGACGCGGCGACGTCCGACGGAGGCGGCGGGCCGGTGACGACGAACAGCGGCGGCGGTGGGAACGGCCTACTCGGGTGGTTCCTGGCCGCTATCGGCGGACTCGGGGCGTACCTGGGTATCAGTAAGTGGAGGTGAGACGGATGGCCGACTCAAAGGCGGAGACGGTCGAAATGGGCGCGCTCTTCCCCGTGGCGGTCGTGCTCGCGGCGACGTTGGCGACTCCGCTCCTGGGGTCGTCGGCCGTCGGCGGGGCGCTCGTCGGCCTCGTCGTCGTCGGCGGCGTGCTCACGGCGGACGCGTCCATCACGTGTGGTCGTCGGGTCGTCGACGCCGTCCGGGAGCGGCGCCGGATGGACAATCGGGCGACGCACAAAGCGAACTTGGCGGCGGGCGCGGGCGCTGTCACGGTGGCGACGGGCGCGGCGACAATCGTGGGGAATCACGGCCTCGTCTACCTCGTCAAAAACTTCGGGTTCGGCGGGGTCCTGGCCCAACTGTTCATTTCCATCATAGGGGCGATACAGGGCCTGGCGGACTCGTTCATGTCGCCAATTCAGGAATTCGTCGGGGGCCTGGCGCGGACAATCGCGGCGATGTTCCCGGCGCGCGTGATAAGCGGCGGCGCCGACAAGACGCTCCGGTCGCTCACGACGGGCGACTGGGCGTTTTTCGGGCCGGCGACGTTCCCCGTGTCGGTTATCGCCGTGCTCGCGGGCCTCTCAATCTTCCTGTGGTGGCTCCGTCGGGAGGACCTGTCCGCCGTGGAAATGCTGTTCACCAGGAGGTAGCCGAGAATGGCCAGGATCGGCGGCGTCAAAGTGTCCGATGGCGGGAAAATCTACTGGACGGCACTCATGTCCGTCCTCATAGGGGCGCCTGTGGGCGCGTGGTTTCTCGGATGGATTCGGGCCATTCGAGCGTATGCCAGCGGCCTGGGCGCGGCGCTGGGTGGCGTCCGGGAGACGGTCGTCGGCTTCATCGCGGCGCTGTTCGCGGGGCCGACGGGCGCGTTCAAGACGGCTCAGGACGCATTCCTGGCGAGTATCGGCGCGTTCTCGGAGACGACGGTAACGGTGCCGTCGGGCTACGTGCGCGCGGTGCCGGGCGTCGGCGCGTCGACGGTGCCGGACGTCGTCCAGGTGAATCTCGGCCCGTTCACGTTCCTGTTCGCGGCCGCAATCGGCGTCCTCTCCCTGTGGGCGTTCTTCGAGGGCGTCCAACGAGCGCGGGGTGCATTCTGAATGGGTGAATGGCTCCCGGACGGCCCCGTGATTCCGGAGGGGCCGGTCGTTGATGGCCCGGTCGTCGACGGCCCCGTCTACCGTGGCCCGGACTTTCGGGAGGCGGTCCTGGACGTCGTCGTGAATTGGCTCGTCGGCGGCCTGTGGGACGCGACACTCGCGGTCGTCGCGTGGATCCTCCAGCTGTTCGACGTCGCGCTAATCGACCCGGCACAGTCGGCCGGGCGCGGGATTATGGACGCGTTTGCGCCCGTCGGGGACGCGCTCATAGACCTGGCCTGGGCCGTATCCGACCCAATGCGGGAGGTGGCGGCGAGTAGTCCGTTCGGCCTCGTCGTGGTGTCGTTTCTGGCGGGCGTCGTGCTCGTCGGCGTAGCGTACCTGGCGCGCGGCGCGCTGCTCTCCCTGAAAACGGTGACGTGGAAATGAGCCGGGATATACTGGGCGCGGGCGGCGTCGCGGGGACGATCTTCGCGCTGTTCGAGTTCGGGTTTCTCCACGCCCCGGAGTTGCTGACGGTCGTCGGCCCGCTCGTCCGGCTCGCGGACGACGTCCCGTGGCTGCCGGCGGCGACGCTGGCGGACGTCCGCACGGCCATCCTCGTGCTCGTCGTCCTGTTCGGGCTGTATCGACTCGCAAATAGTGCGGCAGAGAGGTTCAAGACATGAAATTCGGTAAGTTAGCGGCCGTCGACGTGGCGGGCGTTCCCGTGTGGGTCCTCGTCGTGGGGATCCTGGCGGTGGCGCTCGTCGTGTGGTGGTATCAGGAACGGAGCGCGCGCGGCGTTCAGCGCCGCGCTGAACGCTCTGGGGAGAAAGCAGTGGCTGGCGTCTCCGTCGCGGTCGGGGGCGTCGTGTACACGTTCCTGGGCACCGCGCGCGGCGCCTCGGACCTGCTCTCGATGGGCGGGGATGTCCTCCTGGAGGTGATCGGGGGCGTCGCGTATCTCGCGACAACCGGCCTGGGCTACAAAATCATCGTCGGGGACGTGTCGCTAACAGCGACCCAGTTCCTGATTGCGGCGGCCGTCTTCGGCCTCCTGGGGGTGGCGCTCGATGATTAACGAGAGAGGACGCTGGGGCGTCCTCGTGGCGGCGTTCGTGGCCGTGTTCCTTATCGCTCCCGTGGTAGGGGGCGTGGCCGGCGCGACGTTCCAGGAGGACGGTGGCGACGGCAACGAGACGAACGCGTCGACGGATTACACTCTCGAGGAGCTGCGCCAGCTCGGGCCACACAAGCCGGGGACGCCCCCGTCGATGCGGCCGTCCGGGGAGGCGGGCGGCTACTGGGTGACACACGTCCCGACCGGCCTCATGGTGTCCGATACGGAGAGTAATCGGGTGTCGGCGGCGCCGGGCGAGACGACGATCCGGCGGGGGTATCTCTACCTCAATTCGTTCCAGGGGTGGGACGCGCCCCGCCAGGAGGTGACGGTCCATCTCGTCGCCTGGAAACCTGGCGAACGCGAGCGGTCGGGGCCGAACGGGACGTATACGGAGCGCGTCCCGGTCGACGTCGTTCACCAGACGGAGCGCGTGACGTTCCCGGCGGGGACTTATGGGGAGGCGAAGGTGCCGATTCCGGAGTCCTACGACGAGGCGAAGTATCTCACGATGTGGATTGAGGGCAAACGCTCGGAGACGCAATGGGTCTACACGGTCAAGACGTCGAAGGCGGCCCAGGAAATCCCGCTGTCGACGGCGGGCGGCCTCGTCGTGTGGGGCGGGTGGAACATCGGCGTGACGTTCCTCCTGACGGCGGCCCTGACTATCGTTGGGGACCGCTACCTCCTGGACAAGATCGGCCGTGGGCCAGGCGTCTCCGCCTTAGAGTGGGCGTTTTTCGGCCTCGTCGCTGTATTCCTCGGGGGATTCGTCTACTACGACGGCGTGATAGACACGCTCGTCTCTCGGCCGTACCTCCTGGGCGTGCTGGGCGGCCTGGCGGTGGGCCTCCTGGCAATCACGGTGTTTAGCGACGACGGAGAGGAAGCCCTATTCCTCCAGTTCCGGCCCCAGGACGCGCGGGCTGGGGCGGACGGCGCCGGCCGGCTCCGCGTGGCGAATCAAGTCCATACGGTCGTGGGGCGGGCGAAGGACGGCCGGAAGGCGGTCCCCCGGACGGGGTGGCTGCCGGCGCTCGCGCGGGCGTGGCCCTGGAGCGACGCGACACCGCTCCTGGAGTTCGACGTCCACAAACAGCGACGCATTGAATCCCCTACCCGGGACGTCGAGATGCCCGACGACGCGGGCATTTGGGAGCGGATTCGCACGCGGTTCGTGGGGTCCGCCAACGACGGTGACGAGTACGACGTCGTGTATATCGTCGACCCGCTCGCGGACGACGTCGTCCAGTACCAGGAGGAGACATTCGAGCTGTATTCGCCTGATCTCTTGGAGTGGCCTGACGAGGACGCGGAGCCGGAGCGATTCGTCCGGGGCGTCCCACTCCCACGCGTGGCGTGGGGGACGATAGGCGCTGGCCTGTTCGCGCTGGGCGTCGTCTACGCGGCGACGGCGGCGTTCGTCGGGTCGTCGACGTGGGCGACGCTCGCGGTGTGCGTGCTGGGGGTGGCGTTCTTCATCCGGCCGGTTGAAGGGTCGGCGGTCGTCGAGCTGGCGCCGGCCCAGTTCGACGTCGTGGTAAACTCGGCGATGAATCTCCTGGAGGGGTATTCGGAGCGCCAGGACGCCGAACACTTCCAGGAGAAGTGGCACCGGTCGGAGGCGAAGCGGCGCGCGAAGGCCCGGGCGGAGTCCGAACAGAAGGACGAGACGATATTCCGGGAGATCGCAGAGGAAATGGCGCCCGAACGCGCCGGAGACGACGTCGCGGAGGTGTCATCGGATGACTGACGACGGCGACGCGGGCCACGCGGCGGACGTCCTAGACGGCGCGGGCCTGGACGCCGTCGACGGTGACGTCCTGGACGCGCTCGTCGATGGCGACGCGGACGGCGACGGGAGTCCCTCGGCGGAGCCGTCGCTGTTCGACGGGCCGGCGGAGTTCGACGACGCGGGCGTCCAGGCGTTCCTCCGGAGCGCGCCCGATAGCGAGACGTTGCGGCCGGCGCTCCAGCGGCTCACGGCGGACCAGCGGGCGCTTATCGGGTCGTTCGTCGACGGGTTCAAGTCGCGGGCGGCGTTCCTCGAATGGTGTCAGGACGCGGCGATTAGGACGCTCGGGGAGTTAGACGGGGAGTGGTTCCGGGCGCGGGCGTTCACGCGCCTGGACCTGTCGGTCCTCGTCACGACGGACGCCCGCGAGCGGTACGCTCCGGAGTCCGGGGACGTTCTCTCGAGGCGCCAAGCGGCCGGCGTCCGCCGGGGCGTCGTGCTCGCGGACATTCTCCCGGCGTGTGCGTCGGCCTACCGGCGGCTCCGCTGGAGCGCCACGGAGTACGTGAACGACGCGGACGACTCGTTCGTCCCGGACCCGGACGTCCAAGAGCACACGGCGATGCGGCCGGCGCTGACGGAGCTGGACGAGCGCCAGGGCTGGGCGATCCGCCGGCTCCTGAACGGCCTCCCGTCGGAGGACGCGCTGTTTGCGTGGCTCCAGGCGGTCACAGAAGCCTCCTACGCGGAGGTGGACGGCGACCTGGGCCGGCGGTTGAATGGCGAGCGGCGGGCGCGGGCGTACCTCCTGGACGACATCGACGACGCGGAGCGTCACCTAGCGCGGTGGTTCCGGGAGTCGTTCGCGGCCCACTACGTCCTCCCGGGGTTCGCGGAAGCGGCGTCAGAGGTCGGCAAGCGCGCGGGTGAATTGGCAGAAAGAGACGCTGAGGACTTGAATTTCCCCAAGATGGGCTAATGACGGACAAAGAAACTACAGACGTTGGACCGTGGAATGGAGTCGAGACGCTAACCGACCTGGAGGCGCGGACGGAGACGGGGACGTACCTCGGGACGTCACGCCACACAGACGCCGACTCAATCCGGCGTCACTACGGGATTCGGCGGTTCGACGCAGGGGACTACGATTGGAAAAGCGTCGTCCCCGGGATGCTGATGCACGCGAAGGACAATTCGGCGTATTCGCCGGCCGGCGGGACGTCGTTCCTCTGCATCGGGAGTTACGGCGCCGGCAAGTCGACGATGGCCCACACGGTCGCGGTCCAGGTCCTCGACGTCAACAGCCACCTAAACGAGATGGGGGTGTGGCGGGCGTCAGAGTCGCGTTCGGAGTGGGTCCGGTTCGCGCCGTGGGCGCGGGTGTACGTCCCGCGTTCGTGTGAGGTAGAGGCGCGGATCGTCTCCACGGACGAGGCCAATCCCTACGAGCGGGAGGTGGACCTGGAGGACGTCGTCCGGGAGGTCGTCGCCTACGAGGACGTCCACGACTTGAATCAGAACGTCCTGGAGCCGGGAAAGTTCCATGTCGTCTACCCGGACCCGGACTTTCGGAAGTGCCAGGAGATCTATCGCCGCTCGTCGAAGGAGTACGACCTGACGTTTGAACCGGGCGACCCGGTCCAACAGTGGTGGGTGTCCTGGGTCCAGGACCGCGTGGAGAACGGGCCGTATACGTTCACGTCGGCGTTCCTGGACGAGATCCACGAGATAATCAGCCAGGAGGTGAGTAAGGACGCGTTCGACTCCTACCAGAAGGTCCAGCTCTACCGGGACTGCCACATCGACGCGCGGAAGTTCAACCTCTCGCTGTTCCAATGGGGCCAGGACGCGACGGACGTCCACGAAAAGCTCCGGCGCAAGGAGCGGTGGCGTATCACGATGAACGGGCGTGCGAACCCCACGCGCTCCTCTCAGGTCGTCGGGTGGGACAGTATCCCGATGAATACGGACCTGGCCTCCCGGATGAAGACGGGCCAGGCGCTCGCGTACACCCAAACGAATTTCGAGCCGTTCACCTGGCCGGACATCCCCAAGCCGACGGATGAGGAGCTGAAGGTTCGACTCCGGCCAAAACAGGAGAACGCCCGTGATTCGGTCGCGGCGGAGGGGGGTGGTGTCGCGTGACGTCGACCCGGTTCGGCGGATTGGTCGAGAAGTTGAAGCGATACGCGCCCGCGCGTGTCGACTCGGATGGGTGCAAACCCGGGGGGACGGGCGTCCGCGCGGTACTGCTCACGTGCGTGCTCGTCGGCGCGGTCGTCGCGGGCGGCGTTGGTGGCGCGCTCGCGTCCTCGTCAACGAGCGCGGCGCCCCCGAACCCGCCCAGTGGTATGGTGGGTGTCGGGGACGCGAACGTCCAGGACTTGCGGCCCGAAGGCGTCAACGCGGCGGTCCAGGCGGCGGACCTGGAGGGCGCGGTCTATACGTCCGCTCACGCGGAGACGACGCGCGTCTCACTCGTCACCCGTGGCCAGGCCCAGGAGGTGGGCGCGGGCGCGGACCCGGCGGCGGTCGCGGGTGAGGCGGTGTGTGGCTCCCCGGCGGCCGGGAAGAATCCCGCGTTTGAGTGCGGACAGTCGTTCGCGCTCGTCGTCCAGGACGACGTCCACGACGCGGGCCGGGAAGTGGCGATTCGCGCGGACGTCCTGAAAGCGGGCCTGGGCTACGTCCCGCAATCGCTGACGGTCCAGAATAATGAGACGGGCGAGACGTGGACGGGTCCGGCGACGCTCCAGGACGGCTATCTCGTCGCGGACTTTGAACACTTCTCCAGTAACAGCGTGACGTATTCGGGGACGGTGTCGCTGTCGGGCGACCCAGCCCAGGACGAGACGGCTTACTCCTACTACCTGGAGGACGTGGACGCTGTGGAGGACGGCCCGACACTCAATCTAACGGGTGTCGTGACGGAGGAATGGGATAATGAGACGATGGCGCTGGGGGACGGCGAGAATGCAGGCGTCGCGTTCGCGGGGACTGAATCCCTCGCGGGGCCGTCCACGAACGGCCTCCCGACGGCGACGCTCACGGCGCCCGCCGCACACAGTACCACGGATTCCACGACGAAAGGCGATATTGACAGTGGGTACACAACTGAAATCAATTACAGCGGAGACACGATTGAGCGGCTAACGGTCGACGTCGGAACGGTGGACGGTGGGGATGAACCGGACCATTACGACGTCTACCTGGAAGGCGAGTTGATAGACGACGACTGGGACGTCTATAACGAGAAGACCACGACGTGGGAGGGCCTGAACGTCTCAGTTGATGGGGATTCGGCGACGCTCCAATTCGACTCTGATAACCAGGGTGGCAGCTATTGGTACTGGGATTACGCGGGGAGCACAATCTCGAAGCCTGGGGGCGCGACGGCGGTCACGTTATCGGCCGACGACGGGACGAGCGTCGACGTCGGAGATATTGGGTCGGGCGGCTCTAAGACGGTGGAGTTCCCCGTCTCGCTTTCGGCCTCCCAGGTGTCGCTCTCACAGTCAAAGACGACGACGCTGGGCGTCAACGTCCACGCTAAGGAGCGCGTCGGGACGGGCGACGTCGGAATTGGGGTTAATACGGACTCCGGCGGTGGATGGGTGAATGTGACGTGGCCGATTGCGGACGGGGAGACGGTTTCCCGGGAGGTTAACGCGTCGTGGGTCCAGGACGGCGTAAATCAGCTGGACGTCCGCGTGGGGGACGGCTCCCTGTCGGCGGACGCCCCGACGCCGGGCGTCGGCCTGGACTACTCCCACGCGGCCGTAGACAACGTTAGCGTCTCCTATACGGCGGAGGCGTGGACGGAGCGATACAACATTACGCGCTCGTGGGGTGACGCGACGGATAACGCGACGCTCACGGTACCGTTCGCGTCGGACGTCGTCTTAGTGCGGAACCTGGAGACACGCGTCGACGGTGGGAGTTGGGAGGACGTCGCGGCGTCGGCGTATTCGTTCGACGGGACGGCGCTCACGGTCGACTTTGGCGATCTCCCGGGACGGGCGACGACGGACGTCCGTGTCGAAGGGGCGACGGTGAAGCCGGTAAACGGGTCCATCAACGTCCTGGAGCCGACGATGGCCGGAAATGGCCTGTCCACCCGGTTTGAAGTGGCGTCGACGTCGGGGGAGTTCGGCCTGGACGTCTCCGGGACGTCGTCGGCAGGGTGGCTTCACTACCTCGAAAACGAGACGTGGACGGATACCCAGGAGTACGCGCGCGTCGAATCGGACGCCCAAACGCTCGTTATGCCGAACGCGGGGGAGGGCGCGCGTTTGCGCGCCCGCATTTGGGACGCCCCCTTAGGGGCACTACCGTAGGGGGACCCGACAACCCCGGCGGACGGCCGAACGGCCGAGACGGGCGTTTAGCGGGCGCGTCCGGGCGCGTATCGGCCGGTTTCCTCCGGAGGAAACGCGCGAAAACTGGGGAAAACTGGCCCGGTTCGCTCCGTTTACACCCGGACGAAAGTGAAACGGCGCCGAAAACCGATCGGTTCGCGGAGACGCGGACGGCGCGCGACGTCGCGGACGGCGAAAAGAGGCGGCGAAACGCGGAGCAGTGGCTGTTCGGCGGGCGGACCCGGTCGGCGCGACGTCGCTACGTCGGCGGGTCGTCCTCGTCGTCCAGGAGGCGGACGCGGACGTCGCGCTCCGTCCGCTCGTCCTGGAGGAGTTCGTCAATCAGGAGCGACGGGGTGCCGTCCCATTCGTCCAGGTAGCGCCAGACGCTCCGCTCGCGGGCGCTGCCGGCGTCCTCGTCGGCGTCCGGGGTGGCGTCGGCGTCCCGCTCGCGTTCGCGGCGTTCGCGGCGCGCGTCGGCGCGCTCCTGGCGGTCCTCCGGGGAGTCGCCCGGGTTCACTTTCTCCAGGACGTTCCGCGCTTTGTCATACAGGGCTTCGGACGAGTAGACGACGAGGACGGGGTTCCCAAGTCGTTCGAGGACGCCCGCGTCGACGAGTCGGCGGACGTGATACCGGACGGTGGACCGCGCCAGGCCGGTCATGTCCTCCAGGTGGTCGTAGGTGGCGCCGTGCTCCTGGGCGACGACGTCCAGGAGGTCATAGACGGCCGTCGTGGACTCTTTCAGGGCCTCCCGATAGACGTCCGTCGCGCGGTCCTCGTATTCGCTCCGGAGCATTTCCCGGCGGCCTGTGGGTCGCTCGTAGTCGTAGGCGGGCGCGCCCGGTCCCTGGAAATAGTCGTCGGCGACGAGATCGGCGCGTTCGACGCCGGCCCAATGCGCGTGCGTGGCGACGACGGCCCGGAGGTGGTCCAGGACGTCGTCCCAGTCGTCGACGTGGGGGAGCGCGCCGTCGTTCGTCCCACTAAAGGAGGCTTCGAGTTTCGGGTGGGCGAAGTGGTCCGACAGCGGGCGTTTATGCCAGTCCTGGGCCTGATAGACTTTCAGTTCGGTACTGTATCGCTGGGCGTCGAACCCCAGGAGGCTCCAGCGGTCGAACTCCACGCGGGCCTCCTGCCACCCGGCCTGGGCGCGCTGTTGATACGCGTCGATCTCGGAGGCGCCGCCGTAGTCTATGAGGCGCTGGGATTGCTCTATCGTCTCCACGACGGCGTTTTTCTTCTCCTGGGCAAACCGAACATGAGCCTCCGCTTTCTGAATGCGACGGGCGGCCGGGTTGCGGTCGCGCTCGACGTCGACGGCGTCGTCTCCATAGACAGCGCGAATGGCGTCGTACATTCGCGTTTCGACGGCGCTCCCGGATTCGGCCCAGGTCGTCCAGGCGACGACGCGCGTCCCTTCGCCGTATTCGTCGGGGAAATGCAGGGGATCGCCCGACGAATACACTAAGTCCTCATACTGGGGCATGATTTCGACGTGGAGGGCCAGCGGCCCTTTCTCCAGCTGGGCCTCGTCCTCGTCGTCGTCCCGGGTCCAGCGCCGCAACATGAGGTGTTGCTGGAAGTACGGCGTATAGTCGTCTCCGTGGCCGGTGCCGGCTTTCCACCGGCTGGACTTGGTGACGAGGGCGTAGTCGTGGCCGTCGTCGGGGAGCCACGACGCCGCGAAGTCCTCAACAGCCACGTAAGGCTCCTGGGCGGCGTCCTGGACGTGCTGCATCCAGTAGTCGACGGCGGTTTGATACAGCGTATTCCGGTCCTGGGGGGCGTGCTCGCGTTCGCTGGGCGCCAGGTCGTTGAGGACGTTAGCGACGGCGGCGCCGTGCGCCCGGGGACGCGGGAAGGTTTCGGTTGTCGTGCCGGTAACGGCGTCGGCGTCCACGTCCTGGACGTCCTCGTCGTCCAGGTGGCGCGGGGCGTCGTCGGCGCTCATTCGTTACCACCGTCGGGGGAGCGCGCAAACTCGGAGAGTTGGGGGCGCTGTTCGTCGACGACGCCCACAAACACTTTCCGGCGGCCGAATGGGGCGAATACGGCGACGGCGTCGCGGCGATACCCCAGGTCGGAGGGCATACACGACGCGGAATACCCCAGCTGGATAACGCGGCCGCGCGGTCGGAGCATTCGGTCGAATCCCTCTTTCTGTTCGCGCGTCCAGTTCACGTCGCCACCCTGGTACTTATCGCCGGCCTGGAACCCGCTCCAGGGCGGGTCAAAGACGATTGTGTCGAACGAATCAGGGCCGTATACGTCGGGGAGGTCGTGGACGTCCAGGTGGGTGTCCGCCGGGTGGTCCTCGTCCAGATCGTTGCGGCGGACGTCTCCGTCGTAGTGAAGGAGCGTCGGCCCCGCACAGGCGTTCAAGACCTGGCCTTTACAGTGGTTCCGGGTCCAGCGGGCGACTTTCTCGTCCTCGAAGGTCCATTTTGACCCTCGGACGTCGTGATACGTCATTTCGGGGTCCTGGAGCGTGCGGAGGCGGGCGCTGGCCTGACTGTCGCTCATTCGGGAATCACCCGGTTGGGGACGGCAACGTGACGGACGCGCTCGTCGGCAAACTGGACACGGACGGTCGTCCATTCGTCTCCGTAGCCTGGTGCGCCCTTCCCGACGCGCTGTGGGAGGACGACGTCGTAGGCGTGGCTTCGGCAGCGATACGCGCGCGTTATGAGGGCGTCAATCTGGACGTCGTCGACGACGACGGGACCAGAGATTTTGAGGGTCGTCGGCTCTCCGACGGGCTGGCCACACTCAGGACAGGCTTTGAGGTCCTTGTCGTGGCGGTCCTGGACCGGCGCACGGACGACGTCGGGAGATTCGACACCGAAACGGTCCAGGCTCACGGCCGGACACCTCCAAACAGCGGGCCGTCTCGTTGGTCGGGAATCTCCCCCAGTGGGGAAAGGCCGAAATCCTCCGGGTTGTGGTCCTCTAAGAAGTGTTTCCAGCGGTTTTCGTGACTGTCGAAAACGTACCCACAGGGGCACGCGGTGAGGGTGTGAACCCGACGGCCGCGAGCGTAGGTGTCGGTGGTCAGGCTCACGCCAACCACCCCGTAGAAACGGGTCGCTGAGCGGGTTTACGTGAGGTAAGCGGAAAGCGGCAAGGCTCTCCGATGTTGTTAAGGGTAGTATGGGGCCGGAGGGATTTGAACCCCCGATCGACTGATATCTCCGGTGCGCCTCGGAACTCCAGAGGGTCGTCGTCGCGAACCGATGATCAGTCGGCCGCTCGGTATACCAGTCTGGAATCTCGTCCCGGGCGCGTGACCTCTGGAGTCAGTCGCCATTCCTGGCTTGGCCACAGCCCCGCGCGTTCGCTCGTACGCCGATTTTCCCTAAGTGCGTTTCGATTCCGTGCTTCGAGGCCGCCGCGAAACAGATTCTTGTCGGGCGCTCGCGTAGCCCCACCTATGCGCGAGTACCCGATCGTCGTGCGGGAGATCGGTGGGAAGCACCGACTGGGCGTGGAGGAGGCAGCGGAGTTCGACGCGGACCTCCGGGAGGTGGTAGCGGAGGGGTACAGTCGCATCGACGTCGAGGACTGCGAGGACGGCGAGCAGGTCGGCACCGTCGTCGCGAGCGAGACGGCGCCCGAGGTCGAGACGGTCCGCTGGCGGGACTAGCTCTCGCGTTCGCTCCAGTCGCAGTCCTGGCACTTGTAGCCGGTGACGAACTCGGTCACGGAGGGCATGTAGCCCACCGAGAGCACGTCGCCACCGCACTCGGGGCACTGGCGGTCGGCCTCCTCGATGGGTTCGGCGTCCATGACGGACTCCCCCTCGACGAGTTCCGCGAGCTTCTTCGGCGTGACCATGCGGCCCTGCACGACCCGGTTGTCGGCCATACTACAGCGTGGAGAGCGCTACGGTAAAGGCTTCTGTCGGGCGGTCACCGACTCACAGCCACGGTGCGCGTTCCTCGGCGCCGTTCTCGCCGGGGTAGCCGTACGCCGGTTCGTCGTCGTCGGATTCGCTGGCGTCGTTGCCGCCGTCCGGGGTCGCTGCGGGGTTCGAGGGGGTGGGACGGTCGGGGCCGTCGTCGGCGCCCGGGACGGTCTGCGGGCTGGTGTCGTCCGCGGAGTCGTCGGGGGCGTCGCCCGGCGCGGCCTCCGGGTTGAACGCGAGGAGGCCGGCGACGCCGAAGACGACCAGCGGCGCCTGCGAGGGGACGAGCTGGAAGATCGAGAGCGCGAGCGTCCCGAGCGCGACCGCACTCCCGAACCGGAAGCGGTCGATGTCGACGACGCGCCGGAGGTACGGCCGGAGCGCGACGACGGCGAGCGCGAACGCGACGGCGACGCCGCCGGCCGCGGCCGCGCTGAACAGGAGCGCGGGTTCGTAGTCGGCGACGAACCGGAACGAGCCGGGCTGGAAGCTCGCGACGAAGCCGAGCCCGATGATGATGCCGGGCGACGGGAGGTAGTCCCCGATGGTGGAACTGGCCGTCTTCGCGGCGATGGCGAGGATGACGAGCGCGGCGAAGCGCTCGAAGGTCGGGACGTCGACGAGCGTCGCGATGGTCGGCGCGAGCGCCGCCTCGACGGCCGCGATGAGTATCAACGGGACGCCGACGACGAGGACGCTGGTCGCCTGCTCCCAGGGGTCGTCGTCCATCTCCGCGAGGATGACCGCGAGCGTGGCGCTGCCACCGAAGACGAGCAGGCCGATCTGCGTGACGCCGGCCCACGTTTCGAGCTCACCAGCGAGCACGAGCGCGGCGAAGATGCCGTCCGCCAGCGGGAGCAACATCACGGTGGCGAGCAGGCGCGTCGCGCCGCCCACCCGTTGCTCGAGGCGAAGGGCGATGGGGTGACGTGAGCTACTCATGGGCTACGGAGTCAACTCGGGTCTGGGCGAGGTGTGGCCGGAGCGGCGGTGCGCGGGTGCGAGCGCCGAGCGTCCGAGCCCGAACGTGTCCACCAGTTTCCCGGTAAATGTGCGTCCGCCGGAGACGTCGCTGTTGGGACCGGCGATGCGAATCACATCGGGACTGGTGGAGTCCATACACCACAACACTGGAGTTAGTAGCATAAAGATTGCGTGACACGCGACCACAAATGGTGTGGGTACGAAACCACCATTCAAGTACCCTCCTACAGAGTGACGGCGAACTGCCCAGATGGGCAGAAATGCTGGAATGACGGGCGTTGAATCTTCACGTTCGTTCCCTGACGACCGCTGACGTGGACAGTTGTCGAGTGAGACCCGAGCCAATACACGTCTGTGCCCGAAACGGTTCGTTCGGGTGTGCAGTATTCGCACGTTCGACCAATCTCGCAACGCTTTTGGCGTGGGCGCCGCGACGGTTTACATGGCGAACGACTCCTCGAACGACGGCCGATTCTCCGAGAAACTTCGCGTACCAGAGGCACTCACCTTCGACGACGTGCTCCTCCGCCCCAGCGAGAGCCGCGTCGAACCCGACGACGCCGACGTCTCCACGCGCGTCTCGACGAACGTCTCGCTGAACGTCCCCGTGCTCTCCGCCGCGATGGACACCGTCACAGAGTCCGACCTCGCGATCGCGATGGCCCGCGAGGGCGGTCTCGGCGTCCTCCACCGAAACATGGACGTCGCGGCCACCGCCGCGGAGGTCGAGCGCGTCAAGCGCGCCGACGAACTCGTCATCCAGCGCGAGAACGTCGTCACCGCCGGTCCCGAACAGACCGTCAGCGACGTCGACACGATGATGAACCGGGAGGGCGTCTCCGGCGCACCCGTCGTCGACGACGACGACACCGTCCTCGGCATCATCTCCGGCACCGACATCCGCCCGTACCTCGAGGTCGGGGAGTCGGACTCCGTCCGCGAGGCGATGACCGACGAGGTCATCACCGCCCCCGAGGACGTCACAGCGCGGGACGCCCTCGAACTCATGTACGAGCACAAGATCGAGCGCGTCCCGCTCGTGGACGACGCCGACCACCTCGTCGGCCTCGTCACGATGCAGGGTATCCTCAACCGCCGCGAGCACGAGGACGCCGCCCGGGACGACGACGGCCGCCTCCGCGTCGGCGTCGCAGTCGGCCCCTTCGAGACCGACCGCGCGACCGCCGCCGACGAGGCCGACGCCGACGTGCTGTTCATCGACTGCGCGCACGCGCACAACGAGAACGTCATCGACTCCGCTCGCGAGATCGCCGAGACGGTCGAGGCCGACGTCGTCGTCGGCAACATCGGCACCCGCGAGGCCGCCGCGGCCGTCGTCGACTTCGCCGACGGCGTGAAGGTCGGCATCGGCCCCGGCTCCATCTGCACCACACGAGTCGTCACGGGTGCCGGCATGCCCCAGATCACGGCCGTCTCCCAGGTCGCAGACGTCGCGAGCGAGCACGACGTCCCCGTCATCGCGGACGGCGGCATCCGGTACTCCGGCGACGCCGCGAAGGCCATCGCCGCGGGCGCCGACGCCGTGATGCTCGGCTCCTACTTCGCCGGCACGGACGAGGCCCCGGGGCGGGTCATCACGATGAACGGCAAGAAGTACAAGCAGTACCGCGGGATGGGGTCCGTCGGCGCGATGCAGTCCGGCGGCGGCGACCGCTACCTGAAGGACGACGACGAGGACGAGGAGTTCGTCCCCGAGGGCGTCGAGGCGGCGACGCCGTACAAGGGCCCGCTCTCCCAGGAACTCCACCAGCTCGTCGGCGGCATCCAGTCCGGGATGGGCTACGTCGGCGCGGGGACGGTCCCCGCGTTCAAGGAGGAGGCGCGCTTCGTGCGCGTGTCCTCTGCGGGACAGACCGAGGGCCACCCCCACGACGTGATGATCACGGACGAGGCACCGAACTACAGCCCGCACGAGAGCTAAGGCAGGCTACAGCGGCGTCCGTCACACCCGTTCTCGGAGTCGGCACCCGGCCACAGTTCTTCGACACCGTCGGGCCGTCGAACCCACAGTATACAACAGCGCCACCCATGGGTGGAACCATGACGAAGACGGTCGACGACCTCAGGAACGAGATTCGGGCAGCGGTGGGGCGCTACGAGCGCGTCGAGTCGACGGCGTTCACCAAGGAAGCGCTCGCGGCAGTGTGTGACGCCGTGGGCGCCGACGTGGACACCAGCGGGCGCCCGTCGAAGCCCGAGATGCGGACGGGCATCCGCGAGCAGGTCGACGGCCTCGCGGCCCCCGACGCGGACAACACGACTCGCGCCTTCCGGAAGGCGGAACTCGAAGCGATCGCGGCGGCGCTCCGCGACGAGTAGCTTCAGATCTGGACGGCCCCGATGACGAACGCGACCAGCGGCACCGCGACCAGCAGGTGGTAGAGGACGAGGATACCCTGTCCCACGGGGGTGACACCCATCTCGGGGGTCGCGAAGAGCACGGGGACGAGCATGAGGACGAAGACGGCTACCGAGAGCAGGACGAAGATCCCGACCGGCCGGCTCGTGAACCTGACCAGGACCGCGTACACGACGGCAGCGCCGATGCCGGCGACGACGGTCGTCGTGACGAGGGGGACTGCCGAGAACGGACTCGTGGGTCCTGTAGCACCGACGTCGACACCGACTGCGTCGACGAGCGCCTGGACGACGAGGAGCGCCACGACGGCGACGGAGACGCCGGCGGTCGTGCGGCGCACGAGAGCGCCGGCAGTTCTCGGAACGGGGTACTTGGAGTGAGCGCGCTCCATACGCTCCCTTCGTCGTCTACCCACAAAGGAAGCGGTGCCGAGTTGCTACCCGGATGCCGCACTGGTACTCGGAGGGACAACTAGCTCGTGGCCTCTTCCCGGAGTAATCGGAAGGCGATGTCCCGGCCGTGGTCCTGCGTGAGGTCGATCCAGAACCGGGCGAGGTGTTCGAGGTGGGTCGCCGCCGAGAGGTCGCCGGCGACCACCGGTTCGAACCCCAGGTCGCTCGCGAGCGATTCGGCTACCCCCACGGCGTCTCCGTCGTCTCCCGCCAGGAACATTGAGGCGGGGTCGCCGTCGACGACCGGGTCTGCCATGAGGTTCGCGCCGATGGTGTTGAACGCCTTCACGACGTGAGCGTCCGGCACGGCCGCCGCGACGCGCTCAGCGACCGACCCGTCGCCACTGGCGGTCGGGTACTCGTTGGTCGGGTCGAGCACCGGTTTGCCGGCGAGCGCGTCCCCGAGGTCGGCTGCGACGTCCGACACGACGTCCGCAGGCAGCGCGAGCACGACGACTTCGCCCCGTTCGGCGGCCGCCTGCTGTGCCACCACCTCGGTGTCCTCGATGTGGTGTGAGTCCGGGTCCCGCGACCCGACGACTACGTCGTGGCCGGCTGCCGCCAGTCCGTTCGCGAGTGCACCGCCGACGTTGCCCGTTCCGATGATGCCGACGTCCATGTGTCAGTTGTACTCGGAGAACCCGGAAAACGCTACCCAGAGAGTGGTTCCCAGGTGGTGACGGGATACCGTTCGGAGGTGGCGAGCTACCCGTCCGCGAGCGACTCGACCGCCTCCGCGGCGCTCGTGTCGTCGGCCAACCACTCGTCGGCCCACGACTCGATGGCGTCGAAGACGGGGAACAGCGACTCGCCCTTCGGGGTCAGCGAGTAGTACGTCGCGACGGGCGACTCCTCCTCGAGACGTCGGTCGACGAACCCCATCTCCTGAAGGTCGTCGAGCACGCGGGACAGTGTGCGGGAACTGGCGTCGGTCGAGCGCTTCAGTTCGTTGAACCGCTTCTCGCCGTCCTGGAGGTCGTGGAGCACGATGAGCCGCCACTGAGAACCGATCTGCTCCAGGGAGTCGATGACGTGGCACGCCTCCTCGCTGTACCGACCGTCCTTGGTCATGGCGGACCGTACGCTCGCCGCCCGCATAGTGGTTCCGGAACGCATCAGGTATCACAGCGACACCACGGGTGACGTGCGTGTCACCGGGTGGCCGGGAGGTTAGCTGAGACGTTTACGTCCGGGTCGTCTACCCCGTACCACGATGACACCAGCCGACACACCAGAGACGGCGGGGCTCCACCACGTCACCGCGGTGGCCGGCGACCCACGGGAGAACGCCCGGTTCTACCGGGAGGAACTCGGCCTCCGCCTCGTCAAGCGCACCGTGAACTTCGACGACCCGACGACCTACCACCTCTACTACGGCGACGAGGTCGGGACGCCGGGGACCATTATGACGTTCTTCCCGTTCGAGAACGGCCGCTCCGGGACGCCCGGCCGCGGACAGACCACCGCGACGTCGTTCGTCGTCCCCGAGGGGAGCCTCGAGTTCTGGACCGAGCGCTTCGCTGACCGCGGCGTCGAACACGGCGACCTCCAGGAGCGCTTCGGGACCCGCGTGCTGCCGTTCGAGGACGGCGACGGACAGCCTCTGGAACTGATAGCGGACGACAGCGACGTCGAACCGTGGAGCGACGGACCAGTCCCCGAGGAACACGCCATCCGCGGTTTCCACGGCGTCACGCTCCACCCGACAGAGCCGGAGTCAACGGGGACGGTGCTCGAGACGCTCGGCTACGAGCGCACGGACGAGGAGGGGGACCGCGTGCGCTACGTCGCCGGCGAGCGCGCGAGCGTCGTGGACGTGCTGACGAGTGGCGGTTCGCGGGGGCAGCCCGGCGTCGGGACTGTCCACCACATCGCCTTCCGCGCGGCCGACGACGACGCGCAGGCCGCGCTGGGCGACGCTGTTTCCGACGTCGGGATGGCGACCACGCCCCAGAAGGACCGCCAGTACTTCCGGTCGATCTACTTCCGGGAGCCGGGCGGCGTGCTGTTCGAGGTGGCGACCGACGACCCCGGCTTCGCCGTCGACGAGGACGTCGCCGACCTCGGCTCCGCGCTCAAGCTGCCGCCGTGGCTGGAGGACGACCGCGAGACGCTCGCATCCCGGCTCCCGCCGCTCGAACTGGAGGGGTCGGCGTGAGCGAAGCTGACCCCCACGACGGCCAGCCGGTCGAACACCGCGGCACGCCACTGGAGGACGCCGAGCGGGCCGTCGTCCTGCTCCACGGCCGGGGTGCGCGAGCGACTGGGATGCTCCAGTTCGCCGACGACCTGCCCAGCGAGGCCACCGCGTTCGTCGCGCCGCAGGCCGCCCGCGCTACCTGGTACCCGAAGAGCTTCCTCGAACCCACCAGGGAGAACGAGCCGTGGTTCTCCTCAGCGCTCTCGCTCGTCGGCGACGTCTTCCGCGACGTCACCGAGCACGTGCCCGCCGACCGCGTCCTCCTCCTGGGGTTCTCCCAGGGCGCCTGTCTCGGCAGCGAGTTCGTCGCGCGCAACCCCCGGCGCTTCGGCGGCTTCGTCGCGTTCTCCGGCGGCCTCCACGGCCCCGAGGGCACCACCTACGACTACGCCGGCAGCCTCGACGGCACGCCCGTCTTCCTCGGCTGCAGCGACCGCGACCCCCACATCCCGGAGTCGCGCGTCCACGAGACGAAGGCCGTTTTCGAGTCGGTGGACGCCGACGTCACCGAACGCATCTACGAGGGCATGGGCCACGGCGTCAACGAGGACGAACTGAAGTTCGCGGCTAGTATGGTCGACAGTCTGTAGGTCAGCATCAGTCGTCTGTCGGCAAGCAGCGTCTGTAGACTCCGAAAGTTCCTTCTCGAAAGCCCCGGACGGCTACGGGAAGCACTGCAACGACCGAACGTAGTGAGGGAGTGAAGTGCGCAGCGAGCCCATCAAGTCCACAGCCTCGGGGCTTTCGAGACGGAGTCCACGAGACAGGTCGCTCTCGAACCCCAAGTTGGCCAACCTGTACGCTTACCTGCGGTCGGCACCAAACGTGAGTATGTCGAACACACCCGAAACCGACGTCGACTGGCGCGAGAAACTCTCCGAGGAGGAGTACCGCGTGCTGCGCGAGCAGGGGACCGAGCGCCCGTACTCCGGCGAGCACGTCGACCGCGACGAGGACGGCACGTACACCTGTGCGGGTTGCGGCGCCGTGCTCTTCGACGCGGAGACGAAGTTCGACGCGCACTGCGGCTGGCCGAGTTTCTGGGACGCCATCGACGGCGACGCCGTCGAGCGCCGCCCCGACGACAGCCACGGGATGGAACGCACGGAGGTCGTCTGCGCGAACTGCGGCGGCCACCTCGGCCACGTCTTCGCGGACGGGCCGGAGCCGACGGGCGAGCGGTTCTGCATCAACTCCGTCGCGCTCGACTTCGAACCCGAGGCGTAGCTACCAGTCGATCATCCGGGTGGCGAACCAGTAGAGGCCGTAGAGGCAGGCGGCGAGGACCACGACGACGGTGGCGATGCCGGCCGTCTGCCGCGAGAAGCCGAGCGCCATCAGTCCGTCTGACCCGTACGCGAGACTGTACCCCACGACCATAATCAACCCGAATGCGCCGACGCCGAGCGCCGCCTGTCCGAGGAGCGCGTTCGGGACGAGGTCGACTACTTTTCGAAACACGACCCCCGCTGGCCACCGTTCGACAATAAATCCCGGCGGTACGTGGTCCCGGGGTGACACTTACTCGCTCCGGGCTACCGCGACGTCTGTACGTTCGTGCTCCCGCAGTCGGGGCACTGCGTCATCGCCCCGAGTGTGGGGTGCGTCGCCGTCCCCCAGTCTTCCAGGAGAGCCGAGCGCCCGCACTTCGCACACCGCAGTGTGGGAACTGATTCGGCCATGTGTGCTACTTCGTCGCACGCAGTGAAATAGTTCCCGGCGGACCTGTACTCGGGGGTGGAGTGGACGCGTCCGGCAGAAGCCGTAACCCGTTTTCCCGCTGGCGTCCTACGGCGGGTAGTGACAGACATCTCGAAGGAGGCGTTCCACGACGCACTCGAGTCCGTGGGACGCCCCGTCGCCACCGCCGCACAGGTCGCGCGGGCGCTGGGGTGCACGCAGGCCGAGGCCGCCGAGGCCCTGGACGAACTCGCCGAGCGCGGTGACGTCGAGCGGGCGGGCGTGGAGTCCGACCCCGTGGTGTGGTACCCGCGGGACTGGCTCGAGCTGACCGACCGCGAGCGCGTCGTGCCGTTCCCGGGGCGCCGCGAGATCATCGTCGACCAGCCCGCGCAGTTCACGCGCGCACAGCTCTCGCGGTTCGCACACCTCGAAGACACGACGCGGACTGGGAGCTACCGCTACGTCGTCCGGGAGGAAGACGTCTGGGCGGCGCCGTTCGAGTCCCTGGACGCGCTGCTCGAGGCGATGCGGCGCGTGCTCCCGCGCGAGGTTCCCGGCCTCGAGGACTGGGTCGAGGAGCAGTGGACGCGAGCGACCCGATTCCGCCTACGGACCCATGACGACGGCTACGTCGTCCTGGAAGCGAAGAGCGAGAGCCTGCTCGGGAACGTCGCCGAGCAGAAACTCGCCGACGACGTGCTGCGCGCGAAGATATCGGACACGGAGGCGTGGGTCGCCGAGGAGAAGGTCGCGGAACTGAAGCGCACGCTGTACGAGGCGGGCTACCCCGTCCGGGACGACCGCGACCTCGAGACCGGGGACCCCCTCGACGTCACGCTCAACCTCGAACTGCGGGACTACCAGGCCGACTGGGTGCAGCGGTTCGTCGACGCGAACTCCGGCGTGCTCGTCGGGCCCCCGGGCGCCGGGAAGACCGTCGCCGCGATGGGCGCTCTCGAAGCGGTCGGCGGCGAGACGCTGGTGCTCGTTCCGAGCCGCGAACTCGCCGCGCAGTGGCGCGACGAACTGCTCGCGCACACCTCGCTCACCCGCGAGGAGGTCGGCGAGTACCACGGTGGCAGCAAGGAGGTCCGTCCCGTGACCATCGCGACGTACCAGACCGCGGGCATGGACCGCCACCGCCACGTCTTCGACGACCGGGAGTGGGGGCTCATCGTCTACGACGAGGCCCACCACATCCCCTCGGAGGTATTCCGGCGCTCCGCTGACCTCCAGAGCAAACACCGCCTCGGCTTGAGCGCCACACCGGTCCGCGAGGACGACCGAGAGATGGACATCTACACGCTCATCGGGCCGCCCATCGGGACGGACTGGGACGCGCTGTTCGACGCGGGCTACGTCGCGGAACCGGAGGTCGAGATACGCTACGTTCCGTGGTTGGACGACGACGCGCGCTACGAGTACGCCAGCGAGAGCGGGCACACGCGTCGGCGACTCGCCGCGGAGAACCCCGCGAAAGACGAGGAGGCGCAACACCTGCTCCGCCAGCACCCCGACAAGCAGGCGCTCGTGTTCGTCGACTACCTCGAACAGGGTCACCGACTCGCGGACGTCCTCGACGCGCCGTTCGTGAGCGGGGAGACGCGCCACGTGGAGCGCGAGTCGCTGTTCGACCAGTTCCGCACTGGCGCACTTGACACGCTCGTCGTCTCCCGCATCGGGGACGAGGGCATCGACCTGCCGGACGCCGAACTCGCCGTCGTCGCGTCGGGGCTCGGCGGCAGTCGGCGGCAGGGCGCCCAGCGCGCCGGCCGGACGATGCGGCCGGGCGGCCAGTCGCTGCTGTTCGTGCTAGCGACCCGTGGCACCGAGGAGGAGGACGACGCGCGCAACCGGATGCGCCACCTCGCGGCGAAGGGCGTGCGCGTTACCGAGTCGGGGAGCGACCGTGACTGACGAGCGCCTCCGGGACCTCCACGACCACCTCGTCGCGACCGGCGAACTGCCGGTCGAGCGGTCGGCGAGCCACTACCTCGGGGAGGCCGAGGCCGTGGTCGAAGACGCACTGGAACCGGGGACCACCGAGGCGGTCGTACAGCGGCGTGTCGAGCAGGCCCGGGAGCTGCTCTCGAACGTCGAGGAGACCGGTGACGAGCGCGCTGACGGGCACGTCGAGGCCGCGCGGGCGTGCTGTACTGAGCTCCTCGACGACTGACAAAATTTCCGGGTCGACCGGCCGCGAACTATCACTGCTGAGAGACGGCACCCACATTTTAAATACGAGGTTCGTCATCGCTCCCCTAGTCAGGGTGACCGCAGTACAATGTTCGAATTTCTAACGAGTGTAGTCGCCGGCGTCACCGGCTCGGCGAGCAGCGCCGACGCCGACAGCTCGGCGGGCGGCGGCGTCGAGCCGCCCGGCGACCTGGACGGAGACGACCACGACCCCGAGGCGTGGCGGGAACGAGCGACGGTCGGCTCCGTCGTCGAGAGCATCATGGACGGGATGGGCTACCCCATCTTCATCGTCGACGACGAGGGCTACTTCACGCAGCTCAACGAGGAGGGTCGGGAGCTGTTCGGCCGCGAGCCGGGCGAGCTGTACGGCGACTGCCTCTTCGACTACGACGAGGCCGACAACTCGGTGATGCGGAAGGTCCTCGAGACCGGCGAGGCGGTCCGGAACCTCGAGGACACGGTCAGCGTCGACGGCGAGGAGGTCCCGGTCAACCGCACCGTCATGCCGTTCTTCGGGGCCGACGGCGACGTCGTCGGCGCCCTCGAGATCAACGAGGAGATCACCGAGCGTGTCGAGTTGCGCGAGCGCGAGGAGCAACTCGAGGCCTATCAGAGCGAGGTCGTCGACGAACTCAAGGAGAGCCTCGACGCGCTCTCCCAGGGTGACTTCACCGTCGAACCCGAGGTCCGCGAACCCGACGCCGACTTCGAGGCCATCAGGAACGTCTACTGGGAGTTCGACGAGATGGCGTCGGACCTCGACCACGCGGTGCGGACCACTCGCGAGTCGCTGACGACCGCCCGCGACCACGCCGCGGAACTCGACGAGATCGCGGAGACGCTCAGCGAGGCCAGCGAGGAGGCGAGCTCGGCGATCGGCGAGATCGAGGCGTCCAGCGACCAGGTCTCGGAGGTCGCCCAGCAGCAGACCGAGCGCACGGAGCGCGCTGAGGCGAACGTCTCGGAGCTCTCCGCGACCGTCGAGGAGATCGCGGCGACCGCCCAGGAGATCGACCGTCTGGCCGAGGACGCCAACGAACTCGCCTCCGAGGGGACCGACGACGCCGAGGACGCGATCGAGCGGATGGAGGCCGCGATGGCCGCCTCCGAGCGCAACATGGAGGTCGTCCAGTCCCTCGAGGAGCGGATGGACACGATCAACGAGATGACGGAGATGATCGACGAGATCGCCGATCAGACCAGCCTCCTCGCGCTCAACGCGAACATCGAAGCCGCGCGCGCTGGCGAGGACGGCAGCGGCTTCAAGGTCGTCGCCGACGAGGTGAAGGCGCTCGCCGAGGAGTCCAAGGAGGCCGTCGCCGAGATCGCGGAGATCGTCGACGACCTCAAGGACGGCATCGACACCACCGCCGAAGCGATCGGCGACAGCAACGAGGAGGTCAAGCAGGGCGCCGCCGCCGTCGAGGACGTCGTCGACCGCATCGAGGAGATCGACGAGGCCATTGCCGAGACGAACCACGGTCTCAGCGAGATCACGAGCGCCACCGAGGACCAGGCCGAGAGCGCCGAGACGGTCCACCAGCTCGTCGAGGAGGTCGCCGACTCCAGCCGCGACGTGAGCGGCCGCATGCAGCAGGTCGCCGCGGGCGTCCAGCAGCAACGCGAGTCCGTCACCGACGTCGCCGACCAGTCCCGCGACGTCGACGACATCGCCGACGATATGGCCGCCAGCCTCACGGACTTCCGCCTCGACGAGGACGAGCGAGCGACCGTCGACGACGAGTAGTCCCGACGCGCGGTCACCCCCTTCTGCGGTCGCACCAAACCAGAAGCGACCGCTACGCCGTCAGGTATCCACTCGAGAGAACAGCCGACTGGCGACCTCCACGCTCGTGTTGCGTGCGTGGAACGCCGAGAGACGCATCGCGTCTCCCGTACACCGCGCTCGTGTTACTCGCGCGGAACGCCGATACCCTCGCTGCGCTCGGCTATCGTACCCCGCGTGGTAGTGCGACCGCGGGATGCCGAGAGAGGGGTACGCTACTCGTCGCCGCGCGGCACGCCGTTGTCGTACCGGGGCAGGTAGTCGCGACCGCCGGCGTCGACCTGCAGTTCGTCGTCCTTGACGACGACCTCGCCGCCGACGATGGTGTGGGTCGGGAGACCCGTCAGTTCGTCGCCGTGGAACGTCGAGTAGCGGGGCTCCATCGTGTGGTAGAAGTCGTCGTCGACGACCTTGCTCTTGTCTAGGTCGACGATGACCATGTCGGCGTCCGACCCCTCGACCAGCGCGCCCTTCCGGGGGTAGAGGCCCCAGCGCTTGGCGTTGTTCTCGGCGCAGATCTCGACGAGGCGTTCCATCGAGATGCGGTTCTTGTTGACGCCCTCGCTCATCATCACGGGGAGGAAGTACTCGATGCCGTTGTTGTCGCCGGGGATGGCGTCCCAGATGTCGCCGTGCTTGCCCGTGTCCTTCTCCTTGAACTCGAGTTTGTGCGGGCAGTGGTCGGTGCCGAGGTAGTCGACGGTGCCGTTGCGGAGGCCCTCCCAGAGGCGCTTCTGGGACTCTTCGCCGCGGAGCGGCGGGCTGATCTTCCCCCACGTGCCGAGTTCCTCGTCGTGTTTCGTGTGGCTGAGGAACGCGGGGAGCGTCTCTGCGTGGACGTTGACGCCCTGGTCCTGCCAGCGCTCGCAGATGTCGACGCCCTCGCCCGTGGACATGTGGACGATGTACGCGCGGGAGTCCGTGTACTCGGTGAGGCGAGCGATCTGCTCGATCTGCATCGCCTCACAGATGTTCGGCGCGGACTCCGACCACGCGAGGAGGTCGTTGCGGCCCTCCTCCTGGAGCTCCTTGCGGCGCTCGTAGGCGAGGTCCTCGTTCTCCGCGTGGAACATCACGACGCCGTTGTTGATCTCGGAGACCTTGTCGAGCACCTTGTAGGTGCGGCCGGCGTCGGAGTGGTCGATGCCGAGTTCGGGGCTGGCGTGCTTGTACCAGTTGAAGAAGATCTTGAACGAACGGATGCCCTCCTCGGCCAGGCCTTCGATCTCGTCGACGTGCTCGTCCTGGTGGACGATCGCGTGGTACGCGAAGTCGATGTAGGAGTTCTCCTCGCCCGCCTGCTTGAAGAACTCCATGTCCGGGAGGTAGGGGTCCGGCTGGAGGAGGAAGTTCACGACGGTGGTGACGCCGCCGTGGACCGCCCCGCGGGTCTCGGTCTCGAAGTCGTGTTCGAGGCCCTCGTGGTAGTCGTACTCGTAGCGCGAGAGCCCCCAGTGGACGTGCGGGTCGATGAACCCGGGAATCAGGTAGTTGCCCTCTGCGTCGATGGTTCGTTCCGCGTCGGGGAGGTTGGCTTCCGTACCCACCGACACGATCTTGCCGTCGCGCGACGCCACGCCACCGTCGATCGTGCCCGACGGAGTGACGACGCGCGCATTGACGACTCTCAGGTCTGCGGACTGCGTGCCCATACAGGAGAAATCGCGCTCCCCCACTTAAGTTTACGCATGCTGTGTGTGACCGGATTCCGAACCTATACGTGAACGTGGTGGTAACTCGGGGTCGTCAGCCCAATGGAGAGAGCCATCACTATCGGCGGTGCCGGTATGACGCGCTTCGCCTCGGACGCCGACGCCGACGTCAGAACGCTGCTGGAGCGTGCGTCGTCGCGCGCGCTCGACGACGCGGGCGTCGCTGGCCACGAACTCGACGCCGTCCACGTCGGGAACATGGCCGCGGAGGCATTCGAGGACCTCTCGGGCCTCCACAACGCGCTCGCGGCGAGCCTCGGCGCCCACGGCGCGCAGGCCGACCGCGTGGAGAACACGAGCGCGAGCGGCGCGAGCGCGTTCCAGCGCGGCGTACAGGCGGTCGCCTCGGGCGCCGCGGACACCGTGCTCGTCGCCGGCGGCGAGCGCATGTCCAGTGCGAGCACGGAGACGGCCACCGGCGTCATCGGGAGCATCGTCCACCCCGAGGAGTACGCCCACGGCGTCACGCTCCCGTCGTTCGGCGGCCTCGCCGCGGACGCCTACCTCCGGCGCTACGACGCGCCCTACGAGGCCCTCGCCACGGTCGCCGCGAAGAACCACGCGAACGGCGCGAGAAACGAGTACGCGCAGTTCCAGAAGGAGGTAACGGTCGAGGACGCCGCCGACTCCCCGCTCATCGCGGACCCCCTCCGCCTCTACGACTGCTGTCCGACCAGTGACGGCGCGGCCGCGCTCGTCCTGCAGGCCGACGGTGGCGAGGTGACGGTCCGGTCCTGCGAGAGCGCGGTCGGCACGCACGCCGTCGCGGAGCGCGACGACCCGCTCGAGATCGAGAGCGTCGCGACGGCGGGCGAGCGCGCGTTCGTCACCGCCGACCGCGACCAGGCGGACGTCGACGTCGCGTGCATCCACGACGCGTTCACCGTCCTGGAACTGCTCGAACTCGAGGAACTCGGCTTCTACGACGCCGGGGAGGCGTGGCAGGCGACGATGGACGGCGAGACGCGCCGCAACGGCGACCTGCCGGTGAACCCCGGCGGCGGCCTGAAGGCCCGCGGCCACCCGCTCGGCGCGACCGGGGTCTCCCAGCTCGTCGAACTCGTCTGGCAGTTGCGGGGCGAGGCCGACGGCAGGCAGGTGGACTGCGAGACCGGCCTGGCGGTGAACGTCGCCGGCTTCGGGAACAACGCGGTCTGTTCCATCTTGGAGGTGAGCACATGACTGCGACTGAGTGCGAGACCTGCGGCGAGCAGTGGGCGTACGACCGCGTCCGCTGTCCGAACTGTGGCGGCGAAACGTTCGCGGACGTCGAACTCGGCGAGGGCGTACTCGTCTCCACCACCGTCTCGCGGGTGACGCCACCGGGCGTCCGGGAGCCGAACCCGCTGGGAATCGCCCGGTTCGGCGACGTGGCGCTGACGGCACAGCTCGTCGACGAGGAACTGAGCGCGGGCGACGAGGTGGTGCTGACGGGCGACTACGAACTCCGCGAGGGGCACCGCGGCCCGCGGCTGGAACGCGCCTGAGTACCCGGCGGAGACTCGCCGGGCGCGTCCGAGGGAGTCACTCCAGGCCGATGTTGTCGGCCAGCGCCTCCTGGCACTCCCTCGAGCGTTCCGGGTGGACGACGACCGGTTTCCGCTTGTTCTCGACGTGTACGACGAGCTTCTTCCGCTTGCGGTACGTCCGGTAGAAACTGTAGACGCCGACTGCCGCGAACGCCACGCCGACCAGCGGGTTGCGCGTCGCCACGACGTAGCCACCGACGCCCACGAGGAGCAGGCTCATCACCGCGATGTCCCACTCGAGGAGCCGCCGGTCGATCTTCTGGATTGCCTCGTTGGCGATCTTCACCCGCTCCTCCCCACCGCGGTCGACGTACACCGCATCCTCGGAGTAGCCGATCCAGCCGCCGGTGCGCAGCGGCATGCGCGTGATCTCGACGGAACGGCGTTCCTGTCCCTGCTCACTCATGGTCGAAAGAAACTGCAGTGGTTCTTTTGCGTTGCGGAACCGCGGACGGTTAGTCGTCCGCGAGTTTCTCGTTCGCGGGTTCGCCGCCGGGCATGTACCGTTCGTGGTACGGCTCGAAGGCGTCCTCGTCCTCGGTGATGTCCTCCCAGGCGGTGAGGCCGCGTTCCTCCGGCGTGCCGGGGATGGTGTTGTCGAGGATGAACGCGGCGATGCCGCCGACCGCGATCTCGGTGCCGAGGATGATGCTGAGGGTCGTCGCGACCTCGGGGATGCCGAGGACCGAGCCCAGGACCGGCACCTGCGACATTCCGGCCTCGAAAGTGATCCCCTCGGCGTTCTGAACGCTCGAGATGTACTGCGGGATGGACAGGCCAGCGAACAGCCCGAACCCGAGCACGAACACGTTGCGGTTCTGGTTCAGGTCGACGTGCTGGAGCTGCGAGAGCCCGACACCGACGATCTGTGCGAACATCGCGAGGAACAGACCGCCGACGATGGCGCTCGGGATGGTGGTGACGAACGCACCGAAGTACCCGACGTAGCCGACGACGATCATCACCACGGCGCCGATCTGGACGACGTAGCGGGAGGCGACGCCGGTGATACCGATGGCGCCGACGTTCTCCGTGTAGGACGTGGAGCCGTTACCGGTCCCCATGATCCCCGCGAAGACGTTGCCGAGGCCCTCCATACCGAGGCCGTGGTTGATGCGCTTCTTGTTCGGGGCGCCCTCGCCAGCCATCCGGGCGACGGAGTGGTAGTCTCCGAAGCTCTCGATGGCCGACGCGAGCATCCCCGCGATCATACCGGCTGCGAACGACGGCGTGAACAGCGGCATACCCCACTGGAACGGCGTGATCGGGCGGAGTGCGGGCGCCTCCCGGATGGCCGAGAAGGAGACGATGTCGACGATACCCGCGACCGAGAGCACTACTGCGAGCAGGTACGCCGCGCCCAGTCCCAGTAACACCGGGAAGAGCTTGAACACCCGCGAGTAGTCCTCGAGGTACTGCGAGAACAGGACGATGAGTACGAGCGTCAGTCCCGCGAGGTACCAGTTCTGCGAGGCGCTGATGATCTGTGGCACTCCGATTAGTGCGAGCCCGATGAGGGCGATGACCACGGAGATGACCAGCGGCCCGATGTACTTCTTCAGGCTACCGAAGATGCCGAAGTAGCCGATGAGCACCTCGACGGCACCGGCGATGATGATGGCACCCTGGAGCTCTCGCATCAGTACGGTCGGTTCTGTCGTCCCGGAGGCCGTCAACACGGTGATGATGGCGATTGCCGGACCGAGCATCGAGAACGTCCCACCCTGCACGATGGGGTAGCGGTTCCCGACGGTGGTCTGTGCGAGCGTCGCGATGCCCGAGACCACGAAGAACGTCCCGACGAGCTGGGCGGTCTGGCCCCCGTCGAAGCCGAGAGCGCCCGCGAGAACGAGCGGGATGGCGACCGTCGCACCGATCATCGTCAGCCAGTGCTGGGTTCCCAGCAGTATCGACTGGCCGAGTGGCGGCTTGTCCTCGATACCGTACTCTACCATCGAGGCTTCGCTCCCACCGTCTGGTACCATCTCGGGGTCACCCGAACTGTTCGTCCCGTCTACAGTGTCTGAATTGTCGTCTGTCATGTGAATGCCCTCCGTCCTGGAGTGGAGTGCCCCTGTGTGTGGTTCGCATCCATACCGGGCACGTACCTTTCTCTACTAACATACATTATAAAACTGCCGCCAATTCCGGGGGACAACGTGTCGTTATCGGGTTGCCTGGGGGGAAACGTATTTGCGGATGCTACCGGTCGTTGACGTATGGCGAGCACCAGCGAACCAGCGTACAGTGTCCACGCCGACCTCGACGTGATGATCGAGGCGCGTGACGGCACGGGACTGGCGACCGACATCTACCGACCGGCGGACCCGGACACCCGCGAACCCATCGACGAACCGCGGCCCGTCATCCTCGACCGGACGCCCTACGACAAGACGGGTGGGCGGACCCGTCACGGCGAGTGGTACGCCTCCCGGGGGTACGTCATCGCTATCCAGGACGTTCGTGGGCGCTTCGACAGCGAGGGCGAGTTCTACATCAACAGCGACGAGGCGGAGGACGGCGCGGACACCGTCGAGTGGCTCGCCGACCAGGAGTTCTGCGACGGGAACGTCGTCACGCTCGGGACCTCCTACGGCGCCTGGGTGCAGAACGCACTCGCCACGCAGGACCCCAACGGCCTCGCCGGGATGTTCGTCAACATGGGCGCCGCCAACGGCCGGAAGAAGACGTTCCGCCACAACGGCGCCTTCGAGCAGCGCTGGCTGTCGTGGGCGCTCACGCTCGGCGCCGGCTTCGCCCACGAGAGCCTCGCAGACCCGGACGTCCAGCAGGTGTTCGCGGACGTGGACGTCCGCGAGGTGTTCGAGAACGGCCCCATCCAGCGCGGCGAGTCCGCGCTCGCCGAGTTGCCCCAGTACGAGGACTGGGCGTTCGAGATCATGACCACGGCGTCGGCGAGCGACGACTACTGGCAGAACCCGAGCGTCAACTTCGAGCGCTACTACGACGAGTCCGCCGACGTCCCGACGGTGTACTCCGGCGGCTGGTACGACTCCTACACGGGCGCGACCTGCGACAACTTCGTCGGCCTCGCCGACCGGAAGGACAGCGACCACTACCTCCTGATGGGACCGTGGACGCACCTCGCGCGCCTCCCGGGCGGCCACGACCACAGCGAGAACCTGCTGTTCCCGCCACTGACGTGGGAGCACCCGACCGCTGGCGACCTGGCGTTCGGGGAGAACGCGACGATGAACTACCGCGAGACGCGCAAGCAGTTCTTCGACCACTACGTCCTGGGTGAGGACTCCTGGGACCTGCCCCGCGTCCAGTACTTCATGATGGGGCTGGGCGACGGCCACCAGACGGACGAGGGCAACCTGTTCCACGGCGGCGAGTGGCGCAGCGCCGACGAGTGGCCACCCGAGGGGACGGAGATGACGAAGTTCTACGCCCACGGCGACGGCACGCTCTCCACCGAGCAGCCGTCCGCGAGCGAGTCGTACACGTCCTACGAGTACGACCCCGAGGACCCGGTCCCGACCATCGGCGGCAACACCTCCTCCTATCTCACCTACGAGCCGCGCGAGGAGCCAGTGGGAGCGTACCCGCTGGGCGACCGGAACATCATCGACTTCGCTGGCCGCGGCGGCTACGACCAGCGCACGGACGAGGACACCTTCGGCGCCAGCGAACCGTACGGCCCGCTCAGCCAGCGCGACGACGTGCTCGTCTTCCGCACGCCGCCGCTGGAGGAACCGGTCGAGATCGCGGGCCCGATTCGCGTCCGCGTCTTCGGCGAGACGGACGCCCCGGACACGGACTTCACGGCGAAACTGATCGACGAACACCCCGAGTCCGAGGACTACCCCGACGGCTACGACCTGAACCTCTCGGACTCCATCTGCCGCGCGCGCTTCCGGGGCTACCGCGACGAAGCCGACTTCGTCGAACCCGGCGACGTCTACGAGTTCTACATGGAGCCGTACGACACGGCGAACCGCTTCAAGGCCGGCCACCGCATCCGTCTCGACATCTCCTCGTCGAACTGGCCGCGCTTCGACGTCAACCCGAACACGGGCGGCCCGCTGTACACGGACGACGACTACCAGGTCGCGGAGAACACCGTCCACCACTCGGCGACGCATCCGACGCACATCGAACTCCCCCTCCAGCCGAGCAGCGAGTAGCGGCGGAGAAAAAGACCGCGACCGTCTCTTTTCAGAACGTCTCGGAGTCGTGTGTGGAGACGACGCCGCTCCGTTCGAGGCCGTAGTGGCCAGCGACCTGCACGAGCACGGCTGCGATGATGCCGTTGAGCGCCGCGATGCCGGGAATCAGCTGTGGCGCATCGACGCCGGGGATGACCGCTCCCGCGGTGAGCGCCGCGACGACACAGCCGACGACGTACGCGACCACCGGGACGGCCCGGACGCTCGCGAAGTCGACCTCCTCCATCCGCGGGATGTCGAGGCGCCAGCAGAGCAGGAGGTCGGCGATGAGGACGCCACCGAGCGGCGGGACGTACTGGCCGAGCGTGGCGAGCCACGGGACCAGCATCCCATCGACGCCGAACAGCGCGAGCGCGATACCGATAGCGCCACCAGCCAGCACGAACGGGCGCTTGCGGTCGAACTCGAAGGCCTCGCTACCCGCGACGCCGAACGCGTACGCCGCGTTGTCGTTGGTCGTCCAGATGTTGAGGATGAGCGCGAGGAGCCCCACTGCGGCGAGCCCCTGGACGGCGAGCACCTCGTAGAGGTCCCCGCCGGTGTCGACGTACACCGCGCCGCCGACGGCGCCGCTGATGAACAGGAAGCTGTTGCCCGCGAGGAACGCGATGAGCCCCGCCCAGAAGCCGATCCGTCGGGACTCGGCGAATCGGGCCCAGTTGGGCGCCTGCGTGCCACCCGAGATGAAGGTGCCGACGACGATGGTGACGGCGGCGCCGAACGTCATCGAACCGGCGGACCCTGTCGTCTCCATCAGTCCCCCGAGGCCACCGGTGTCCTGGAGCGCGATGCCGATGGAGACCAGGCCGACGACCAGGAGGATGGGGACGGCGACGAGGGAGAGCTTCTCCATGCCCTCGTAGCCGAAGTAGGCCGTCGCAAGGTGGAACACGCCCCAGAGGAGGATGAGCGCGGACACCCACGTGGGCGTGTTGACGCCGAAGAACTTCGCTGTCGGGATGGCGACGAGTGGGATAGTGACGCCGAACCAGCCGATCTGCGTCCCGCCCAGCAGGAGGTCGGCCCACTTCGCGCCGAGTCGGCCGAAGGTGTACCGCGAGAGCAGTACCGTCGTGAGCCCCGTCTGCGCGCCGATGGCACAGAGTGTGGCCACGTAGAGACCGAGGATGATGCTCCCGACAGCGAGGGCGGTGAGCATCGAGCCGAAGCCGAGCGCCGCACCCACTTCGGCGCCCGACCACAGGGTGCCGGCGAAGAAGACGAAACCGAGGAGCACCGCGGAGATGCTCAATAGACTCCGACGTTCGTTCTCTGGCACGTGGTCTGTCGGCCAGTCTGGGTCCGGCAGGTTCTCCTTCCCGAATATCACGGTTCGAATCCAGCTCTGGTCTGTTCCGGATGCCATGGTGACGAGTGGTAACTACACCCAGGGCACTTTACTGTTTCTTTGCCACCCAGCGACAGCCATTTACTCCACGAACGTGAGGTGAACTCGATGGCAGACCACATCGTTACCGACGCACGAACGCTGGACGGCACGCGCGTGGACGTGGCGGTACGCGACGGCGTCGTCGAACGCGTCGTCCCGGCGGGCGAGGGCGACCCCGGGGCGTTCGACCCGGCCGACCACACGGACGCCGACGGCGGCCTCGTGACGCCGCCGCTCATCGAACCGCACCTCCACCTCGACGCCACGCTGACGGCGGGCGACCCCTCTTGGAACGACTCGGGGACGCTGGCTGAGGGCATCGAGACGTGGGCCGAGTACAAGCAGGACCTCGACTACGACGACGTCCAGGAGCGCGCCACGCAGACAGTGGAGTGGCTCGCGGCCCACGGCGTCACGAGAGTCCGCACGCACGCCGACACCACCGAGGAGTCGCTCACCGCCGTCGAAGCACTCCTCGATCTCCGCGAGGAAGTCGACGACCTGGTGGACCTCCAGGTGGTCGCGTTCCCGCAGGACGGCGTCTACACCGCCGACCACCACGAGGACCTGCTCGTCGAGGCCCTGGAGATGGGCGTCGACGTGGTCGGCGGCATCCCGCACAACGAACACACCCGCGAGGACGGCGTGCGGGACGTCCAGACAGCGTTCGACCTCGCGGAGCGCTTCGACCGCCGCATCGACCTGCACATCGACGAGACGGACGACCCCGGGTCGCGGTTCACCGAGGTGCTGGCGAGCGAGGCCATCAAGCGCGACATGGGCGACCGAACCACCGCCAGCCACACGACCGCGCTCCACTCCTACCCGAACGCCTACGCCGGGAAGGTCGTCTCACTGCTCGCGGAGTCCGGCGCTACCGTGATTACCAACCCGCCGGACAACAGCGTCCTCCAGGGTCGCTACGACGACTACCCGAAGCGCCGCGGCCACACCCGCGTCGACGAACTCCGCGACGCCGGTGTCACCGTCGGCATCGGCCACGACTCCGTGATGGACCCGTGGTACCACTACGGCGTCGGCGACCCGCTGGACGCCGCGTTCGTCCTCCTGCACTACGCCCACATGAGCGGCCGTGGCGACGTCGAACCCATCTGGGAGATGCTCACGCACGCGAACGCCGAAGTGTTCGGTGTCGACTCCTACGGCCTCGAGGAGGGGAACGAGGGTTCGCTCGTCGTCTACAACAGCCCGGACGGCTTCAACGCGCTCCGCACGCAGGCGCCCCGCCGCCTCGTGCTCAAGGACGGCCGACCCATCGCCCGCACCGAACCCGCGACAACGACGGTCAGCCGTGAATCCGGCGACGTCGACGTGGACTTCCACCGCTGACCGGCGGATAGCCGAACGCCCCACGGCATCCGACTACGCGACCACCGCCGACCGAACCTCGTTCTCCGCGACGACGCTCCCCTCGTGCAGCACGTACCGCGGGGCTACACCCTCCCGCAGTGCGTCCGTCGGCGTCTCGACGCTCGGCGGAAAGACGTTGAACGTGGCGGGAGCGCCCTCCTCGAGGCCGTAGTCGACGTCCATCACGCGGGCGGCGTTCGCGCCGACCATCTCCCACGCGACGCGGCGCTCCGCGGGCGTCTGGAGGTGCGCGGCGTGCGCGGTGAGCAGCGCCGTCTCGAGCATGCTCGCGCGGCCGTAGGGGTAGAAGCCGTCCCGGATGCAGTCCTGGCCCGCGGCGACCGTGAGGCCCGCCTCGCGGAGTTCGTCCACGCGGGTGATGCCGCGGCGCTTCGGGTGTCCGTCGTGACGGCCCTGCAGCAGCAGGTTCGTCGGCGGGTTCGTCACCATATTCACGCCGGCCTCGGCGAGCAGGTCGACGACGCGAGCGGCGTGCGCGTCGTCGTAGGCGGCCAGCGCGCACGTGTGGCCGGCGGTCACGTCCTCGACGCCGCGGTCGATCGCTTCCGCGGCGAGGTACTCCAGCGAGCGCGCGGTCGGGTCGTCCGTCTCGTCGACGTGCATGTCCACCGGAACGCCGTACTCGGTGGCGATGTCGAGGCAGGCGTCGACGTGCTCGCGAGTGTCGGCGTCGCTGCGTTCGTTGGCCGGCATGCCACCGACGGCGTCGGCGCCCTCCTCGAGCGCGTCTGCGAGCAGTTCCGCCGTGCCGGGGTCCTGGACTACTCCCTCCTGTGGGAACGCGACCACCTGCACGTCGACGACGTCCGCCCACGCCTCCCGGGCCTCGACGACGCCGCGGAGTGGCGTCAGTCCGCCGATGGTGTCGACGTCGACGTGCGTGCGGATGCGGGTACAGCCGTTCCGGACGTGGGCCTCGATGGCGCGCCCGGCGCGCTCGCGGACGTCTTCGACGGTGTACTCGCGCTTCCTGTCGTGGATGTTCGCGATAGCCTCGCCGAGGGTCCCGCTCTCGTTGTCGGGGAGTTCGTCGGCGATGTACGCCTTGTCGAGGTGGACGTGGCAGTCGACGAACCCCGGCGCGAGCAGGCCACCCTCTGCAGCTAGTTCGCGTGCTGCGTCGGCGCCCGTGGCGTCGAGAGCGGCGATGGCGTGCCCGTCGACGGCGACGTCCGCCGTTCGGCCGTCCGGCAGTCGAGCGTTCCTGAGGAGGAGGTCGTGTGCCATAGACACTCATGGACGAGCGGTTCCTTAACTGCTCGCCGACTGCGACTCCTTGGGACGGGTTAGCAAAACGCTTAATAGCAGCCTGGAGCGTATTTCACAATCGTCCGACCGGATTACCGGATATCCACGTGAGATACATGTGCAGGTATCGTTCACCCCCTGACGAGAGAGGCGCCCCGCACGCCGGAGGTCGCACGCCATGAAGCCGGCGACCTTCGAGTACCACCGACCGTCGTCCGTCTCGGAGGCCACGGAGTTGCTGGCGGACCTCGGCCACGACGCCGAACTGCTCGCCGGCAACCAGAGCCTCGGCATCATCATGGCCAACCGACTCGCCACCCCCGACCACCTCGTCGACCTCGACCGCGTCGACGAGCTGTCCGGGGTCTCCATCGGCGACGACGAGGTCGAGGTTGGCGCGATGACGACCCACCGCGACCTGGAGTTCGCTGACGACCTCCGGGACGTGCTCCCGATGGTCCCCCAGGCCGCCGAGCAGATCGCCGGCCCGAGCGTCCGTAACCGGGGGACCCTCGGCGGGAGCGTCGCCGAGGCCGACCCCGCCGGCAACTACCCCGCCGCGCTGGTCGCGCTCGACGCCGACCTCCACGTCGTCTCCGAGGACGACGGCGAGCGCACCGTGCCCGCCCGCGAGTTCTTCATCGCGTACATGTTCACCGACCTCGGCCCGGACGAACTCGTCACTGGCGCGACCGTCTCCCGGGAGCCGTTCCCGGTCGAGCGGACGGGCATGGCCTTCGAGACGCTCAAGCGGGCCGCCCAGACGTTCCCGACCGTGAGCGCGGCGACGGCGGTCCGCGTGGACGACCCGGACGCGGCGGACCCGGAGATCGAGGAGGCGCGCGTCGCGCTGGCGAACGTCGCGGACGTCCCGCTCCACGTCCCCGACGCAGAGGCGGCCGTCGAGGGGACGACGCTCGACGAGGACGCACTCGACGAGGCCGAAGCGGCCGCCAACGAGGCCGCCGACCCCTCCCCCGAGATGCACGCAGACGAGGAGTGGAAGGTCGAACTGGCCGGCGAATACACCCGTCGTTCCCTGCAGGCAGCATACAAACGAGCTATCAATGATTGAGTTCTCAGGCGAATTCGAGTCGGAGCACGAACCGGAAGAACTGTGGAAGTACTTCACCGACCCCGACATCCTGGCGCAGTGCGCGCCGGGCTGTGACCACATCGAACAGCACTCGGAGTCGGAGCTGTCGGCGACCGTCGCCGTCGGCGTCGGCAGCGTCAAGCCGACGTTCGACGTGGACATGACCGTCGTGGAGGCCGACGCACCGAACCGCCTCGTGATGCACGCGGGCGGCGACGCGTCGCGGAACTCCTTCGAGACGGTCGCGGAGATGGACCTCCTCGAGAACGAGGACGGCGGCACCACGGCGACGTGGAACGCCGAGACGAACGTCTCTGGGCTCATCGCGAGCCTCGGCCAGCGCGCACTCGGCAGCGTCGCCGAGCGCCTCGTCAACAACTTCTTCGACGACCTCGAGGAACTCGCGGACGAGGGCGTCCCCGCGGAGTCGAAGATCAGCGCGAAGCCGGACGCGACGGCGAGCCTGGACGAGTAACGCGGCCTCCTTCTCCGTTCTCCTACTTCGACAGCGACCGCTGCACTTCGGTGAGAAGAGAGCGCCGAGCGGTTACTCGCCGTCGCGGAGGCGCTTCCGGACGCGGTGGGGCGTCATCGGGATCTGGTCGGCGACGATCCCCTGGTCGGCCAGCGCGGCGTTGATGGAGGAGGCGATGGCCGCGGGGCCGTCGATCATGCCGCCCTCGCCGGTGCCCTTCGCGCCGGTGGCGGTGAACGGCGACGGCGTCTCGGAGTGCTCCAGTTCGACGTCGGGCATGTTCTTCGTCGACGGGAGGAGGTACTCGAACATGGTGATGGCCTGTGGCTGGCCCTCGTCGTCGTACTCGAACTCCTCCATGAGCGCCGCGCCGAGGCCCTGCGCGAGACCGCCGTGGGCCTGGCCGTCGACGATGGTGGGGTTGAGGCGGGTGCCACAGTCCCGCAGCGAGTAGAACTTCAGGATGTCGACCTCGCCGGTGTCAGTGTCGACCTCCACGATGGGCGCGTTCGCGGCGAACGCGGCCGTCGGGTAGACCGGGAACTTCCGGGTGAGCGCCTCGTCGAACTCGGGGAGGCTCGTCGTCGGGTGCTCGTAGTCGTAGCTGACCCGCGTGAGGCGTTCGTTCTTCTGGCCCGAGTCGAGTTCCGCGAGTTCCGCGAGCGTGAGTCGTTCGGAGCCGTCCGCGCGTTCGACGCCGCCGTCGCGGTAGACCACGTCGTCGACGTCGCAGCCGAACTCGCGCTGCGCGGCGAGCTTCCGGCAGTTCTCGCGGAGCTTCTGGGCGGCGCCCTCGGTGGCGCCCGACAGCATCACGGCCATCCGGGAGGCCGCGGTGCCGTACTCCGTCGGTGCCGTCACGCTGTCGAGGTAGCCGACCTCGATGTCGCTCGGGAGCACGCCGAGGCCGTCGGCGAGCAACTGGGTGACGAGCGTCTGGTGGCCCTGCCCGGAGGTGTCCGTCGCGAGGTACGACTGGACGGTGCCGTCCTCCATCAGTTCGATGCGGAAGTGCTCGGGGAGTTCGGAGACGTCCTCGCGGTCGCGGGCCTCGAGGGCGTCCTTGTCCGTGCGCTGGCGGTCCGTCCAGTCGGAGCCGGAGACGCCGGGTTCGATGTGGACGGTGGGGCTGTAGCCGCGGTACTTCCCCTCCTCGCGCTTCTGCTCGACGACGTCGGGGTCGAGCAGGCCGCCCTCGCAGACCTCTCGCTCCTCGACGATCTCCTCGATGCGGTCGAGTGCCGCCGGGAAGTCCCCGGAGTCGTAGATGTTGTGTGTCGGGAGGCGGAACGGCATGTCGTCGGGCTGGATGAGGTTCAGCCGCCGGAGGTCCGTGGCTTCCACGCCGAGTTCGCGGGCCGCCTCGTCGACGACCATCTCCAGGGCGTGGAGGTGTGGCGGCACGCCGAAGCCGCGGTAGGCGGTCTGGGCTGTCTTGTTCGTCAGCGCGATCTCGTAGTCGTAGCGGACGTTCTCGATGTCGTAGGCGTTCGTGACGACCGACAGCGGCTTCAGCGCCTGATTGACGGGATAGTGCGGGAACGCGCCGAAGTCGTCGACGAACCACGTGTCCAGGCCGCGGATGGTGCCGTCGTCGTCGTACGCGAGGCGCACGCGGTAGTCGCGGTCGGAGGAGTGCATGTCCCCGCCCTGGAGGTTCTCGATGCGGTCCTCGACGAACTTCACGGGCCGCCCGTCGAGCTGCTGGGACGCCATCGCGGCGAGCGTGCAGTAGCGGTGGATCGCGATCTTCGTCCCGAAGCTCCCACCGACGTCCGGTGGAACCTCCAGGTTCACCTTCTCCGGCGGGTAGCCCAGCGGCTCGTAGATGGTGTCGTCGACGAGCGTGTGGAGCTGGATGTTGCAGTCGATGTCGAAGGCGTCGTGGTCGGGGTCGTACGTCGCGACGACGCCAGCGGTCTCGAGTGGGACACCGGAGATGCGGCCCCACGAGTACTCCCGCTCGATGACGTTGTCAGCCTCCTCGAAGGCGCCCTCGACGTCGCCGAAGTCCAGCGTCTCGCTGTCGGCGACGTTCGAGCCGAAGTGCTCGTGGACGAGCGTCTCGTCCTCGCGGGCATCCAGCGGGTCGACCACGGGGTCGAGCTGGTCGTACTCGATGTCGACGAGGTCGACGATGTCCTCGGCGGCGTAGCGGTCTTTCGCGACGACTGCGACGACGGGTTCACCGACGAACCGGACCTTGTCGTCGGCCAGCGACCACTCCTCGAACCCCTTCAGACCGCAGGGCATCGGCTCGTACTCCTCTTTCAGCGTGTCGACGGTGAGCGCGAGCAGGCAGTCCGGATGGTCCTCTGCGGCGCTCGTGTCCACGTCCTCGACGTGCGCGTGTGGGTGGACGCTGCGGACGAGCGCCATGTGGACGGTGTTCTCCGGTTCGATGTCGTGGATGTACTCGGCCTCGCCGGTGAGGATGCGGTGGTCCTCGACGCGTTCGAGGCCCGACCCGACGAACGACTCCCGCTCGACGTGCGTGTCCGTCTCGGTTCCCGGTTCGGTCGGTGACTCGGCGCCGGACATCTACTCGCCACCTCCGGTGCGGTCCGACAGGTCGTCGCTAGGGGCCTCCATCAGTTCGTCGGCCGCCCGGTCGACCGCCTTGTAGATGTTCTGGTAGCCCGTGCAGCGACAGATGTTGTCCGCCAGTCCCTCCTTGACTTCGCCCTTGTCGGGGTCGGGGTTGCGGTCGAGGAGTTCCTTCGTCGCCATCACGAACCCACTGGTGCAGAAGCCACACTGGAGGGCGTGCTCCTGGTGGTAGGCCTCCTGGATGGGGTGGAGTTCGCCGTCGGTCGCCAGCCCCTCGACGGTCGTCACCTCGGCGCCGTCGACCTGGACGGCGTAGGTGAGACAGCTCTTCGTGCTCTTCCCGTCGACGAGTACCGTACAGGCGCCGCAGACGCCGTGCTCGCAGCCGACGCGCACGCCGCGCTGCCCGCACTCGCGACGGAGAAAGTCCGAGAGCTTCAGGCGGGGCTCCACGGTCGTCGATATGGTCTCACCGTTCACCGAGAGCGTGAGCTCCTCGGTGGGACGGTCGAGACTCTGTGAACTGCTCTCACTGCTCATGTACACCACAAGAAGGAACGGCCGCTCATTATAGTTTCGTTGAGAACGGGAGCGGACCGCCGGGCGGCGAACGGATTCGGGGAGCGAACGACCCCCGTTCGCTCGCAGTCAGGTCACGAACCCGGCGATGGTCGAGCGCTCACGGCGTCGGGTCGGTGCGCGGGTGGATGGGACCGGACTGCTCGCGGAGTCGCCCGCCCGCGGCGTCGTTCGCGACGGCCAGCGCCTCCGCGACGACGCTCAGTGCGATGCCCGTCGGACTGCCGTCGCCGAGGTCGAGGCCGACCGGCGTCGACACGCGGTCGAGTTCCCCGGGCGTGAACGTCGTCCCCTCCTCGGCGACCGCGTCCCGGATCTCCTCGAAGCGTTCCCGCGGCCCCATCAGTCCGACGTACGGCACCTCGGTCTCCCGGAGCAACGTCTCGAGGACCAGCTGGTCGTCGATGAGGTTGTGCGACATCAGGACCGCGTACGTGCGCTCGGGCGCCTCGACGACCTCGTCGACGTCGCTCGGGTGCGTGCCGACGACGCGGTGGGCGTGCGGGAACGCGTCCTCGCTGGCGCGCGCGCCGCGCGCGGACGCCACGGTCACCCTGAAGCCGGCCTCCGCGCCGAACCGCGCGACCGCGTGGACGTCGTTCTGCGCGCCGAACAGCAGGAGGTCGGGCGCGGGTTCGACGCCGTCGACGAACACGCGCAGGTCGCCGGCCGCCCGCTCGACGGTCACGGCGCCGCTCGACCCGGACTCCCGGGCGTCCGCCGAGGCGTCGCGCAGTTCGTTGAGGACGTCCGCGGGGAGTCCCGGTCGGTCGTCGCCAGTTCGCGGCCCGTCTGCGGTGACGACGGTGCGCGCGCCCACGGGAACCGTCTCGTCGTCGCTCTCGACGACGGTCAGCACGGTCGCCGGTTCGCGGTCGGCGAGCGCCGCCAGCAGCGGGTCGTAGGAGTCGTCCAGCGGTTCGACGAGAACGTCGATGATGCCGTTGCAGCCGAGGCCGAGGCCCCACTCGTCGTCGTCCATCAGGTCGAACGTCTCCACGGCCGAGGCCGCGGTCTGTCGGGCGTCGGCGGCGAGTTCGGCGACCGGTCCCTCAAGGCAGCCGGCGGTGATGGCGCCGAGCGCGTCGTCGTCGTCAGGCGCGAGCAGTTTCGCACCGGGGCGGCGGTAGGCCGACCCCTCGACGTCGACGACCGTCGCGACGGCGGCCGTCGCGTCGGCGTCCCGGAGGCTCCGGAGTCGGTCGTGGAGGTCGCGGTCGGTCACGCTCCACGGGTCGTCGGAATCCATGTGAACGCCTTTCACCCGCGCACACTTAGACGTATCCACGAATCCGCCCGGACGTAACCACTCGTAGTTTCGGTCAGTCGGCCGGGTGGCTGGTTTCGGTCACGAGAGTACCCCCGGTACTCAGTCGTCGAGCGTCACCGCGGGGGCGCCGCCGATCGCGCTCCGCCAGAGCACCCAGATGCCGACGACGGTGGCGCTCATCGCGGCGAACCCCGTCGCGTACGTCGCCGTCGCGGCCACCAGTTCGCCGACGAGCCACGGGTAAGCGAGCGCGCCTGCGTTGCCGACGGCGAGCATCACGACCAGCGTCACCCCGGCGTCGTCCGCGAGGTTCGAGAACGCGAGCGCGAACAGCGGCCCGAACGGCACGCTGAACCCGAAGCCGGTGCCCGCGACGCCCACGACGAGCAGCGCCGGGACGCCGTAGTGGACGCCCGCGGCCATCCCCGCGAGGGCAGCGGCGAGACCGAGCAGCGACCAGCGGACGACCGCAGGCTCGCCCAGGCGGGCAGCCAGCAGGCCGCCGAGGGCGCGACCGACGACGGTGGTCGCCGCGAACGCGAGCAGCGTGGCGGTGGCAGGCACCCCCGCGACGCCCTCCAGGGCGTCGACGTACCAAGTCGTCGCCACGATGAGGAAGCCGAACGTCGCCATGTTGCCGAGGCCGAGCGCGAGCCCGACCCGGGAGCGGAGCGGCGCGAGGTAGGCGCGCACGGGGACGAGCGGTTCGCTCTGCCCCCTGTCGAGGAACGGTGCGCCGGCGGCACCGACAGCGACGACGACGGCGACGACGAGCATCGACGCCGGGACGCCGACTGCGTCGAACGTCGTCGGGGCGACGGCCAGCGCGACCGCCAGCCCCAGCGTGAACAGCGCGCCGAGCAGTCCCTGCGCGGTCGCCACGAGGTCCCCGGGCGTCCGCCGTCCGACGTGTTTCATCGCGCCGACGAACGCCGCACCCTGGCCGAGACCGAGCAGTCCGCGAGCTACGAGCGTGGTGCCGACGGTGCCGACGGAAGACAGTGCGACGGCGGCGGCGCCGGCGAGCAGGCCAACGGTCGCCACCAGTGCCGAGCGCCGCGTCCGCGTGAGGCGGTCTGCCGGCGCCACGACGACGAGCTGGCCGAGCAGGAACAGCGTCATCCCGAGGCCCGCGACGCCCGGGGCGACGCCCCGTTCGAGGAGTCGTGTGACCGCCGCGCCGTAGCTGCCGACGGCCAGCCCCATGCCGAAGAGACCGACGCCGAGCACTACCAGCGCCCGGTTCGGGAGGCCAGCGGGGAACACAGCCGCCAGCACGCGGCGCGACGAGTCGTCGTTCACGACTCCCGGTGGGTGGCCCCGGTTCAAAACAGTTCGTGCCGCGGCACGAACGTTCATCCCGCAGGGGCGCCGAATTCGGGTATGCCACTCGACTGGGACCTGCAGGAGGCAGTCTGGGAGGAGTTCGAACTGCTCGCGGAGGCCGACCGCGTGCCGACCGGGGAGAACCGCGTGGAGACGGAACTCGTCGAGAACTACCACGGCCGCGGGACCGCCCGCGACTTCGAGTTCGAGTCCGACGAGCCGGCGTCGATGGCCGGCGGGGAGAACCGCGGACCGCGGCCCCTCGAGTACTTCCTCGCCGGGTTCGCGTTCTGCCAGCAGGTCGTCCTGGCGAAACACGCCCTCGCGACGGGGGTCGAGGTGGACGACGTGCGCGTCGAAGTCGAGGGTGACGTCGACCCGCGCGGCGTCCTCGGCATCGGCGACGTCGACTCCGGGTTCGACGGTGGACTCCGGCAGGTCACGCGCGTCGAGAGCCCGGCGACCCCCCACGAGATCCGGGAACTCGTGGCGACCGCCGACGCGAACTGCCCGGCCAGCGCCTCGCTGTCGGTTCCGGTCGACCGCGAACTGTTCCTGAACGGCGAGCGGATCGACGGCTGAGCGCTCCCCGCCTCAGGGTTCGAGAATCGTCATCCCGTGGGTGTCGCCCGTCCGGAGCGCCTCGTGGACGTCGGGCACGTCGTCGAGGCCGACGGTCTGTGTGTACTCCGCGCTCACGCGGTCGTCGGCGAGCAGGCGGGCGGCCCGCACGACCTCGTCCTTCGTCGCGTAGCGGGAGCCGACGACGCTCGCCTCCTTCACGACGAACTCCTTCAGCAGCGGTGCGAACGAGCGCTCGTGGTGGGTCGTGAGCGTCACGACGTCGCCACCGAGCGCGAGTGCGTCCCAGGCGTCCCGGAGCGTGTCGACGTCGCCGACCGTGTCGACAGCGACGGTCGGGCCCTCGCCGTAGGGGGTCGCTGCGCGTGCGCGCTCGACGAAGTCGTCGCCGCGAGCGTCGATGGGTGTCACCGCGTCGCCGGTGACGCGGTCCACGTACGCGAGGCGGTCCTCGTGGACGTCGGCGGCGAGCACGTGCGCGCCGCGGCGGGCGGCGAGTTGCGAGAGGTGGACGCCGATGCGGCCCGCGGCGCCGACCACGAGCACCGTGTCGTCGTCACCGACGCCCGTTCGCTCGCAGACGTGCAGCGGCGTGGCGAGACCGTCGGCGGCCACCGCTCCCTCCGCGAACGTCGCGTCGTCGGGCAGCGGCAGGAGGTTCGACGCCGGAATCGTCGTCGACTCCGCGTACGCCCCGTCGCGCTGGACGCCGAACCAGCCGCCGAAGTTCGTACACTGGTTCGTGTCCCCGCGCCGGCACCGGTCGCAGCGCCCGCAGGTGAGGTAGAAGTACGCGAGCACGCGGTCACCGGTCTCGAATGCCGTGACCCCGGGCCCCGTCTCCGCGACCACGCCCGCGAACTCGTGGCCGGGAACGCGCGGGACGTGGTCGTCGGCGTCGCTGAGTCCGCCCTGGACCGCGTTCTCGATCGTCCGCGTAACGCCGCAGGCACGGACGTCCACGAGCACCTCTCCGGCGTCGGGCGTCGGTCGTTCGACCGCTCTGACGTCGAGTTCGCCGCCCCACTCGTCGAGGATAACAGCGTTCATCGTCGACATACCGCAGTCGTTGCTCGCGGCGGTAGTTAGCTGTTCGGCCGAGCGGGCGTCAGCCGTTGTATCCAGCCGCCTCGAGGCGAAACTTGCCCAAATATTTAAATCATGGGTCGTGGTGGGTACCCCCATGCCAGACGGCAACACAGAGGCAGAACGGAGTAGAGGCAACAGACTCGTCCGGTACGGCATCGAGGACAGACCCGACAACGGCGAGGCGGTCGCGCTGGGCATCCAGCACCTCCTCGCGATGTTCCTCTCGACGGTGGCGCTCCCGCTGGTCATCGCCAGCGCCATCGGCCTCGGGTCCGCCGACATCACCTTCATCGTCCAGATGGCGCTGCTCGTGGCGGGCATCGCCACGCTCGTCCAGGTGTTCCCCATCGGCCCCGTCGGCGCCCGTCTCCCCATCGTGATGGGGACCAGCGCCATCTTCGTGTCGCCGCTCATCGACATCGGGAGCACGTTCGGGCTGGCCACCATCTTCGGCGCCGTCATCATCGCGGCACCCGTCGAAGTGATCATCGGCTACTTCTTCGACGACGTCGAGGACTTCTTCCCGCCGCTGGTCACGGGCATCGTCGTGATGCTCGTCGGCCTCACACTCATCCCCATCGCCATCCAGTACTCCGCGGGTATCCCCGGGACGGACGCCTTCGGTAGCATGGAGAACCTCGGGCTCGCGGCGCTCGTGCTCGTTGTCGCGCTCGTCACCAACCAGTTCTTCGGCGGGTTCATGCGCTCGGCGAGCGTGCTCATCGCCGTCGTCGTCGGCTACCTCGCCGCCATCCCGCTCGGCCTGCTCGACCTCTCGGCGGTCGGCTCGGCCGCGTGGTTCTCGTTCCCGACGCCGCTCAAGTACGGCATCGCGTTCGAACCCAGCGCCATCATCCTGGCCGCGTTCGCGTACATCATCACCTCGATGGAGACCATCGGCGACGTCGCCGGCACCACCGAAGCAGTCGGCCGCGACCCCACCAGTGAGGAGACCAAGGGCGGCCTCGTCGCGGACGGCGTGATGTCGATGTTCGCGGGCGTGTTCAACGCCTTCCCGAACACCTCGTTCAGCCAGAACGTCGGTCTCATCAGCTTCACCGGCATCGCCAGCCGGTTCGTCGTCGGCATCACCGGCGTGTTCCTCATCGTCCTCGGCCTCGTGCCGAAGGTCGCTGCGGTCATCTCCGCGATGCCGAACCCGGTGCTCGGCGGCGCTGCCGTCGTGCTGTTCGGGATGATCTTCTCCATCGGCCTCCGCATCATCACTCGCGGCTCGGAGCTCACGCAGCGCAACCTCACCATCATCGCCACCTCCATCGTCCTCGGCGTCGGCGTCGAGTGGCGTTCCGACGCGCTCGCCCAGCTCCCCGACGACGTCCAGGTGCTGGCGACCTCCGGGCTCATCGTCGGCGGCGTCACCGCACTCGTGCTGAACGCCATCCTCCCCGAGGACGCCGCACCGATGGGCGAGGGCGCGATCGGTGAACCGGTCGCTGGCGAGGACCCCAACGCACGTACCGACGACTGACGGGCCGACCGTCGAAAGAACGAATTCGGTTTTTCGGACGCTACCGCGTTACTCCTCGGTGAACGCGACGACCCGGGAGACGGAGGACTCGCCGCCGCGGAACCGCCACGGGAACGTGCCGATCTGCACGCGCTCGTTGAGCAGCTCCTTGGGCACCTGCGCGTTCTCGACGTGGACGATTCCCTCCGGGAACAGCTCCGTGTGCATGAGCTGGTAGCCCTCGGGCGGGAAGATCTCGTCGAGGTCGTCGACGCCGTGTTTCTCGCGGGCCTCCGCGGCGAGTTCCGGGCGGACGTCGCGGACGACCGTGTTCATCGGGTGGTCCGCGCTCCCGCAGTCGAGGATGAGGTAGTTGAGGTCCATCTCCTTGCACCAGTCGGCGAACTCCTGGTTCGGGCCGGGGTGCTTGCAGAAGAACTTGTGCGGGTCGGCCTCCTCGCGGTGCCACGCGTACTTCTGGTAGCCCGTGTGGATGAAGAGGATGTCGCCCTCCTGGACGTCACAGACGTCCTCGATCATCTCGGAGGTGTAGACGTCGTAGTCGCCCACCTTGTCGGAGATGTCCGCGACGACCGCGTCGCTGACGAGTTCGTCGAGCGGCATGCTCTCGATGTCCCGCCCGTGGGCGATGAAGTGCTTCTCGCCGTCCAGGTGGGTCCCGGTGTGGTTCATGAACTCGATCTTCTGGCCGTTCACTTTCTCGGTGTCCAGTGACTTCTCGTACCAGATCTTCGGGTTGTCGTACGTCGGCCACGCAGGCGTGTCCTGCGACCACGGCTGCGTCAGGTCGTGCATCTCGTATCCGTCGAGCATGGTCAACTCGTCGCGGGACTCCCTCATAAGAATTGGCCATCGGGCAGCGAGCAGGGGGGTCTCGGGAGTGTTACCAAGACTTCGTCCCGCGAGAGGGGCCGTAGAGCGCCGTCAGTCCTCGCCGAACACGCCGGCGTCGGCCAGCGCGTCGATCTCCTCGTCGCTGTAGCCGAGTTCCGCGAACACCTGGCGGTTGTGCTCGCCGAGTTCCGGCGGCGGCGAGCGGAACCCGCTCTCGCTGTGCTCGTAGTTCAGCGGGTGTTCGATGACGGGGATGGTCTTGCCGCGGGCCTCCATCTCGCGGACGACCCCGCGGGCGTCGGTCTGTTCGTTGTGCAGCGCCTCGTCGACGGAGTAGACGGGGCCGGCGGGGATGCCGGCCTCCTCGACGAGGACGTCCATCCACTCCTCGGTGGTGCGCTCGCGGAGGACGCCCTCGAGTTCCGCCTCCAGTTCGTCCATCTGCTCGACGCGGTCGGCGTTCGTCTCGAAGCGCTCGTCGTCGGTGAGTTCCGGCCGCCCGATGGCGTCACAGAACAGCCGCCAGAGCTTCTGGTTGAGGCAGGCGACGTTGATGTGGCCGTCGGCCGTCTCGAACGTCTGGTAGGGTGCGAGTACCGGGTCCTTCGTCCCCATGCGCTGGGGTTCCTCGCCGACGAACGCCTTTCCGGCCTGCTTGGTGAGCCACGGGAGTGTAGCGTCGAGCATTCCGAGTTCGACGTAGTCGCCCTCGCCCGTGCGCTCGCGGCGGTAGAGCGCGGTCACGATGCCGAACGCCGACCACATCGCGGTGATGAGGTCGGTCTGCGGGAGGCCGACCTTCACCGGGCGGCCGTCCGCTTCGCCGGTGACGGACATGATGCCGCTCATCCCCTGGACGAGGAGGTCGTAGCCGGGGCGCTGGCTCCACGGTCCGGTCTGCCCGAACGCGGAGATGGCGCAGTAGACGATCTCGTCGTTGACGCCCCGGATGTCGTCGTAGGCGACGTTGAGTTTCTCTGCGGTGCCGGGGCGGTAGTTCTGGATGAAGACGTCGGCCTCCTCGGCGAGGTCGTACAGCGCCGCCAGCCCCTCCTCGGTCTTGAGGTTCAGTTCGATACTGCGCTTGTCGTAGTTCACCGTCCAGAAGTACGGCGACTCGCCGTCCACGAACGGTGGCCCGGAGTGTCGGTTGTCGTCGCCGACCTCCGGGCGCTCGACTTTGATCACGTCCGCGCCCTGGTTCGCGAGCATCAGCGAGCAGAAACCGCCCGTGACGAACGTGCTCAGGTCGAGCACCGTCACGCCGTCGAGTACGTGTCCGTCTGTAGCCATCACCAGCCACGAGGGGGACTGGCGGCATAAATCATTGCCGTAGCCGGTCGCGGTGACGGGCCAGGACGGACCGCCGCGCGAGGAGAGAGTTGTTCAGTACTGCCGGACGTGAGTTCACCTACCGTGAAACAGCGTAACACCTGAGATACCTCCCGGGACGGCACTTCACGCCCTGGGGACGAGAATCGTTGCCACCAGCCCCAGGATTGCCGTTCGTTATGGTGGGCTTACACCACGATGTGGCGACGATTCGAGACGGTTGTCCGCCGATACTGAACAAAAGTATTACGTAGACGAACACCGTCGGTTCGAGTACACATGACCGACGCGGACACCCCGACGGTGAAATCCGTCGAGACGACGTTCAGGATCATCGAGGCGCTGCACGAACGCGGGGGTGCCGGCGTCACCGAACTCGCGTCCGAACTCTCCGCCCCGAAGAGCACGGTCCACAACCACCTCCAGACCCTCGAACGCAACGAGTACGTCGTCAACGACGAGGGGACGTACCGCGTCGGCAGTCGCTTCCTGGAACTCGGCGCGCACGCCCGCGACCGCCGCGACATCTACGAGGTCGCCCGACCAGAGGTCGACCGCATCGCCGAGGAGACGGGCGAACTGTCGGGCGTCGTCGTCGAGGAACACGGTCGCGGCGTCTTCCTCCACCGCGCGAAGGGCGAGAACGCGGTCCACGTCGACACCTACGCAGGCAAGCGGATCTACCTCCACGGTGCGGCACTCGGGAAGGCCGTCCTCGCCCACCTCCCGGAGGCCCGCGTCGACGACGTCGTCGACCGCCACGGGCTCCCCGCGCTCACCGAGAACACCATCACCGACCGCCAGGTGCTCCGGGAGGAACTCGCGCAGATCCGGGAGACGGGCATCGCCTTCGACGACGAGGAGCGCCTCGACGGCCTCCGGAGCGTCGGCGCCGCCATCACGAGCGAGGACGGCGACGTGCTCGGCGCGGTGAGCGTCGCGGGCCCGACGAGTCGACTCCGGGACGACCGCTTCCGCGAGGAGCTCCCGGCGGTCGTCCGGAGCGCGGTCAACGTCATCGACCTCAACGTGACCTACTCGTGACGATTACAGGCATACGCCCGTAATTCGTTCGACGTGACAGGTTACGGTAGAGAAACCAGAATAGACAGTAAGAGTACGTTAATTCGGACGATAGCAATCTATTTCGGAAAATCCAGCTATATCAGCCTTTATCCGCAGTTCTGGACAGTTTGACTCTGTTCACACTCGTGAACCGTTCGTACACGCCTATTACTCGTTTCGCGGCTGTTTGTGGTGTTTTACGCGACTTCACCGGCCGAGTACGGCGAGCTATCGGAAGAGGTTTCTACCGGTTCGAGATACTGTCTCTAAATCTTATATGGATTCAGCGATGGGGCGGAGCAGGGGGCAAGACATAACGGTAGGGGGCCGCTCCTGTAGGACATGGACCACGACCACGCGGACATGCTGTCTCGCGAGGACGCCGTCGAACGCGTACTCGATGGCCGGGAGCGGGCACTCGACCGCCTCGGGACAGAGACGGTGGCGCTCGACGAGATCGCGGGCCGAGTGCTCGCGACGGACGTCGAGGCGACGGTCGACCAGCCACCGCACAGCCACGCGACGATGGACGGCTTCGCGTTCGACGCGAGCGCCGACTACCCCTACGAGGTCGTCGACCGCGAGGTGTTCCCCGAGGACGACCCGGGCACGCTCGACGCCGGCCAGGCAGTACGAATCGCCACGGGGGCGCCCCTCCCAGAGGGCGCGAACGCAGTGCTGAAAGTCGAGGAGTCCACCGTCGAGGGTAGCGAACTGCGGGGGACCGACCTCGAACCCGGGACGTACGTCTACGAGCGCGGGAGCAACGTCGAGGCGGGCGAAGTGCTGTTCTCGGCGGGCGAGACGCTGTCACCGAAGGACGCGATTCTCCTCCGCGACCTCGGGGTCGAGGCCGTCGAGGTGCGAGCGCGGTTCTCAGTCGGAGTGCTGGCGACCGGGACCGAGATCCACGAGGGACGCATCGACGACCTGGACTCGCCGATGCTCGCGGGTCTGGTGCGCTCGTGGGGCCACGACGCGACCTACGAGGGGAGCGTCCCCGACGACTACGAGATCGTCGAGGACCGCATCTCCGAACTCGCCGAAGTACACGACGTGCTGTTGACCACGGGCGGCACGAGCGTCGGGAAGAAGGACTACGTGATCCGCGCGCTGGACAGCCTCGGCGAGGTGGACTTCCACCGCGCCGCCGTCCGGCCGGGCAAACCCATCGCGCTCGCGGACCTCCCGGACCACGACGCGACGGCGTTCGCCATCCCGGGCAAACCCGTCGGCGCCCACACCATCACGTCGCTCGTGGCGCGGCCGTTCTTCACCGGACGCACGGACCTCCCGACCATCCCCGCCGAGTTCAGCCACGACGTGGGCCTCGGCCCGGAGGGCTTCGAGTACGCGATCCCGGTCACGCTCGAAGACGGCGAGGCGACGCCGCTTGGCCACGCTGACTCCGCGCTCTCCGTCTACGAGGCGACGTTCGACCCGAGCGTACTGTCCTCGAGTACGCGCGCGACCCGCGCCGACGGCTTCGTGCTCACCGAGCGCGCGCTGTCCGCGGGCGAGTCGGTCCGGGTCGTCCCCTACCCGGCGGTGGAATGAGCCTCCCCGTCGTCGACCCCCCGGCGGAGCGCTCGGGCGACTCGCGCGTCGCGGGCGTCCTGCTCGCGGCGGGCACGAGTTCACGGTTCGGCGACGCGAACAAACTGCTCGCGGACGTCGAGCGGGAGACGAACCCGGTCGACGGAGCAGCAGCCGACGGGGACACGACGGACGGGACGCCGATGGTTCGCCGGAGTGCGGAGACGCTGCTGGCCGCAGGACTCGACGAGGTCGTCGTCGTCCTCGGCCACGAGGCAGACCGGGTCCGGGAGGCGCTGGGGGGTCTAGACGTCTCGTTCGTGGAGAACCCCGAGTTCGAGTCGGGGCAGGCGTCGTCAGTTCGCGCGGGCGTGCGGGCGCTCGGCGACGTCGACGCCGCCGTGTTCGCGCTCGGCGACATGCCGTACGTCGCGCCCGACAGCGTCGCGGCCCTGGTCGCTGCCCACGATGCCGACATGGGAACAGCGCTCGCCGCGGGCTGCGACGGCCAGCGTGGGAATCCAGTGCTGTTCGATTCGACGCACTTCCCGGCGCTCGCCGAGCGCGACGGCGACATCGGGGGGAAGCAGGTGCTGTTCGCTGCCGAGCACGCGGCGATCGTGGAGACGGGCGACCCGGGCGTCCTGCGCGACGTCGACCGGCCAGACGAGTTCGCCTGAACCGCGGGCGTTATGCGGGCGGCGGGCACAGTTCGTGACCATGAGCGAGTTCCAGTACACGACGTCCGTCGACGTGCGTTACCAGGACCACGACACGATGGGGCACGTCAACAACGCGATCTACGTCACGTACATGGAGGAGGCGCGCACGGGCTACCTCCGGGACGAACTCGGCGTCGCCGCCGACGACCTGAGTATGGTCGTCGCACACCTCGAAGTGGACTTCCACCGGCCAGTCCAGTACGCCGACGAGGTCGAGGTGGCGGTGTCGGTCACAGACGTCGGCGAGTCGAGTTTCACGATGGTCTACGAGGTGCGCGACGACGAGGGCGTCACCGTCGAGGGCGAGACGGTGCAGGTGATCCTCGACCCGGAGACGGGGTCGAGCGCGCCGGTTCCCGAGGCGTGGCGCGAGTCAATCCGCGTACTCGAAGGGTGAGGACCGCGTCGGCGGGAACGCCTCGAGTCGGTCGAGGATCGTGTCGACGATCTCCGCGTCGAACGTCCAGAACCCGTAGAACTGGTCCCGTTCGCGTTCCTCGGCCAGCAGCGCGCGCTTCTCCGCGTCTCGTTCGGCGTCCAGCACCACGAACCACGTCGACGTGATCTCGTCGTCCGCGTACTCGTGGAGGTCGTGGACCTCGCTCGGGACGTGCCAGTCGGGCGCTCCGTAGAGGTGCGTGTCCACGCCCGCTCGCGCGATCCGGTCGTAGAGGGCGTACTGCGGTTTGAGGTTCGAGTACACCTGGAAACCGGCGTGGAGGCTGCCACCGTGACGGTAGGCGAACTCCTCGATCTCCCGGGAGGCGATGGTCATCCGCGGGCGGCCGTAGTCCGTGAAGACGGTCTGGTCGATCTGGCGGAGCAAGTCCGGATACTCGATCACCGCGGGGTCGACGACGTCCAGTAGCTCGGAGTCGGGCCGGATCACGCGGTAGAGGGACGCCAGGCTCGTCGCGTCCACGAAGTGGTCGCGGTCGTGGAGCACGAAGAAGTTCCGCGGCCGACCGTCGTCAGTGGTCGCGCGCCTGAGCTCCACGCTCTGCACCTGGAAGTACGAGCGGATGTCCCCGCGCATGCCGTCGCCGGCGTCGTCGTTGTACAGCGTGAGCGTGAGCTCGCGCTCGTCCACCAGGTCGACGATCTCAGGCAGCGGTGGCGCGTCATCGGTCTCGGGTCCCGCCATCTCTACCGGCGGTTGTGACGGGGAGCCTATAAAAATCAGTTTGCGGCGTCTGCTGCGCCCACTCTCCCTGCGGTGCAGCCGGTCACTTCGACCGCCCGGTGGCGGTGAGCGCGATGCCGAAGAGGATGATGGCGCCGCCGGCGATGGTGAACTCGCCGGGCACCTCGCCGAAGATGGCGAGTGCGAACAGCGCGGCGCCGACGGACTCGCCCAGCAGGGAGACGCTGACGACGCTGGACTCGACGTACTTCAGCGCCCAGTTGATGACCGTGTGGCCGAACAGCCCCGGGCCGACGGCCATCGCCACGAACAGCCCCCACTCGTGGGCGGGGTAGTCGACCAGCGGTAGCCCCCGGGCGACCGCGACGGCGAAGAGGACGGCCGTACAGACGCCGTAGACGACGAAGACGTACGGCGCCAGCGACAGTCGCTGTCGCACCGACCGACCGGCGAGCACGTAGCCCGCGCCACCCGCGGCACCGAGCACCGCGAGCGCGTTCCCCAGTCCGGGGTTCGGGCCGACGGTCGCACCGCCGAGGAAGTCGCCCGCCGAGAGCAGCACGGACCCGGCGATGGCGACGAGGATGCCGCCGACGATGCGGGCGCTCGCGCGCTCGTCCAGCAGCAGCCACGCGCCCACCGCGACGAACGCGGGTTGTGTCTGTACGAGCGTCGCCGACGCCGCGATACTGGTGTAGTCGATGGACGCGAACCACGACGCGAAGTGCAGCGCCAGCAGCGCACCCGAGAGGGTGACGAGCGCCCAGTCGCTGCCGGCGACCTTCGCGAACTGCTCGCGCTCGCGGACCGCGAACGGCGCGACGAGTGCGGTCATGAACAGCACCCGGTAGCACGCCTTCACTAGACTCGGCGCGCTGCTGAGGTCGACGAGCACCGCGCTCGTGCTGACCGCCACCACCGCGACGGCGACGCCCACCATCGGTGGAACTGGCAGGTCGTCTGCTGGGTTCACGAGTTGAAGTAGCGGTCGCTGCCGTTAGGCGTTGCGCTCGCGGCCAGTCGGACCAAACTCGGCCGAACCGACCGTTCGCGAACCGCTCGAGGAGAGAACGCTGTGGCTAGCGGTTGCGAAGGGTCGACCGAACCTGCTCGACGGAGCCCTCGCACTTCGAGCAGGTTCGCTTCCCGGTGGCGACGTAGACGGTGTCACAAGACTGGCAGTGAAAGAGCTCAGACCGCGACTGTTCCTCGGCCTCTGCGGCTTCCTCCTCCGCCTCTTCCCGCGATTTCAGCGCCTGCGCCGCTCGCTGATCGGGGGTCGAGTTCTCGCTCCGTAGCCGGTCGACGGCCGCCGAGAGCTTAGTAAACACGTGCTCGACCCCCCCGGTTGGAGACGGCTACGACCCCCGGAGTCTGCGGTCGCTGTGCGTGCCCGTCCGTGATGGGACTGTCGTCTAGGATAACCCTGGCCATACCACAGACACGGTCTGAACATACTTCAACTACCGGCCTAGTCAAGTAGAATTAGTCCGCCGCATAACCGGATTACGGGGCTGCTATCCCCCGATTCTACGTGCCCCCGGACTGTAACTGTTCGTTCCGGTGTCGCTCACTCGGCGTCCTCGGGCGTGTCGAAGTCGTGGAAGTGCTCGCCCTTCTCCTTCGAGAGGATGTTGAGCGCGGCCGCGGCGCCGTCACCCGCGGCGATGACCGCCTGCCACTCCTCGACGCGCACCATCGCGCCCGTCGCGTAGGTGTCCTCGACGCTCGTCTCCATGCTGACGTCGACGCCGACTACGTCGTCCTCGGTCATCGCGCAGCCGAGTTCCTCTGCGAGGTCGCGGTCCGCGCCGGTCGCGAGCACGACGTAGTCGGCTTCGTACTCGTTGTTCTCGGTCAGCACCTCGAAGCGCTGCTCGCTCGCGTTGATGCCCGTGACCGCCTCCCCCTCGTGGCGGTCCGCGCCGAACTCGTCGACCTGGTCGCGGACGTCCTCGACGAACGCCGAACCGCCGATGGAGTCGATCCCGGGGTAGTTGTGCAGGTGGGCCTTGTGCATCCACGTCTCGTCCGTGTCGAAGACCGTGGTGTCCAGGCCGTTCTTCGCGGTGAACAGCGCCGCGCTCAGTCCCGCCGGACCGCCGCCGACGACGACCACGTGAGTCATGGTACACAGTTGGCCACTGAGGCCGATAAAGCTACGGCCGTTCGAGGAGCTCGCGGGTTCGTCGGTGGCGGTAGCGGAACATCGGGTCGAAGAACAGGCCCGCGACCTCGTCCGCGATGCCGCCGACGGGGGTCCGGTACTCGACGTGGTCCCGGGCCAGCGTGTCGTCGCCGTCGGCGTAGAACGTGTGGGTGTGCTCCCACTCGGGGAACGGCCCCTCCTCCATCACGTCCGCGAAGTACGCGTAGCCGTCTCCCTCCTCGCGCTCGGTGATGCGGGAGACCCAGCGCTGGCGTGGCCCCACGCCGAACGGCCGGACCGACATGCGGATCCGGGTCCCGACGGTGAGCACGTCCCCGGTGTCGCCGTCCGGCCGCTGGACCGCCTCGACGCGGAGGTTCGCCCAGCCCGGCGTGAGCGACAGCAGACCGTCGATGGTGGAGTGGAACTTCCAGACGTCTTCGAACGGCGCGCGGACGCGGAGGTTCCGCTCGAACGTCGCCATACCGGGCATTGGAGCGGTGGGCGCAAAACTCCGGCGGCCGGGGAGCGTGGTAGCACGCCCGGGCGTCGGCAAGTGTTGACGACCGACGAACGGTTATACCGACGAACCCCTTTCCTCGCGCTATGCCATCGGAGCGCGCAACCGACACCACGCCGTTCGCGGCGATGGACGTGCTCGAGCGGGCGAGCGAACTCGAGGGTGTCGTCCACATGGAAGTGGGCGAACCCGACTTCCGGCCGCCGGAAGCAGCGGCGGAAGCGGCGGTTGCAGCACTCCAGGCGGGCGACGACGACTACACCACCTCGCGCGGCACGGCGTCGCTCCGCGAGGCCATCAGCGACTACTACGCGGAGACGTACGGCGTCGACGTGTCGACCGAGCGCATCGTCGTCACGCCCGGGTCCTCGCCCGCGCTCCTGCTCGCGCTCCTCTCGACCGTCGACCCCGGCGAGGAGGTCGTGCTCACGGACCCGTACTACGCCTGCTACCCGAACTTCGTGCGGCAGGCCGACGGCACCATCACGACGGTCGAACTCGACCCGGCCGACGGCTACGAACCGAGCGTCGACGCCTACGAGCAGGTCGTCGACGAGGACACCGCCGCGATGCTGCTGAACTCCCCGGCGAACCCGACTGGCGCGGTCACGAGCGGCGAGACCATCTCGGAACTCGTCGACCTCGCGGAGCAAACCGACACGATGGTCGTCTCCGACGAGGTGTACCACGGCCTCGCGTTCGACGCCGAGGAGCACACTGTCCTGGAGTACACAGACGACGCGTTCGTCCTCGACGGCGTCTCGAAGCGCTACGGGATGACCGGCTGGCGCCTCGGCTGGGCGGTCTGTCCGCCAGCGTACGTCGAGGCCGTCAACCGCATCTCACAGAACGTGCTCATCTGCGCGCCGCCGTTCGTGCAGGCCGGCGCGGAGGCCGCCATCCGCGAGGGGAACGACCAGTTGGCGGAGCACCGCGAGGCCTACCGCGAGCGCCGCGACCTCCTCCTCGAGGCCGCCGAACGCTGGGGGTTCGATGTCGGCTACACGCCCGAGGGCGCCTACTACCTGCTGCTCGACGTCTCCGACCTCGGGGACGCCTTCGACGTCGCGGACGTCTTCCTCGAGGAGGCCGGCGTGGCGATGACGCCCGGCCCGGACTTCGGGGACGGCGCGTCGGACTACCTGCGCGCCTCGTTCGCGAGGAGCACCGAGGACGTCCGCGAAGCTATCGAGCGCATCGACGAACTGCTCGCGACGACCACTACTTGAGACGTTCCTGCAGGAAAGAGGGGTGGGCGGCGGTGACGCCGTCGATGCCCAGCACGTCGTCGCTGATGACGCCGCCGAGTTCGTCGCCGTCCGCCGCGCGGACTTCGGCCATCAGCATGTGGTCGCCGCTGGAGGTGTAGAGCGAGCGGACGGCGTCCAGTTCTTTCAGGCCCCGGGTCGCCTCGACGTACCGCTCGGAGGCCACGTCGATGCCCACCAGCGCGATGCTCTGCCCAGACAGTTTCTTCGGGTCCACGTCGGCCGAGTAACCCACGATGACGCCCTCCTCTTCGAGTTTGTCGATGTACTTGCGCACCGTCGGTTTCGAGACGTCGGCCCGCGCGGCGATGTCCGCGTACGACGCCTGCGCGTCCTCCTCGAGCGCGGCGAGGATTCGGTCTTCCGTCGATTCGGTACTCACAGACAGTAGTTTGGCGGCTGCGAAAAAATATCTTCCGAATCGGAAAGTGGCGTCTCCGGCGGACAAAGACCGCTCTGTAGCGGGAGCCGTCCCCGAGCCGGACTACTTGTGGCGGTCGATGAACTCGTAGGACCGCTCCCACTCCTTGTCGTCGTCGAAGTAGGCGCCGGCGAGCGGTTCCTCGGGCATGTCGCCGCGGGCCTGCTTCTCCTGCTGGTAGGAGTTGCGACCCTCCTGCTTGTAGTACCGGCCGGTCAGCACGGTCCCCTCGTGGAGCGCGTCCTCCGTCTCGTACATCATCTCCGAGGCCTCGCGGCGGTCGGAGACGTCGAAGTCGTAGTCGTCGGACTCCTGGACGTCCACGTACGGGACGTACTGCTTGGCGTCCTTGTTCCACGTCGGGCACTGGGTCAGGAAGTCGACGTGCGCGAAGCCGTCGTGCTCCATCGCCTCGACGAGGATCTCCTGGGCCTGGTTCGGGTTCACCGCCGCCGTCCGCGCGATGTACGACGCGCCGGCCGAGAGGCTCATCGAGAGCGGACGGAGGGGGTCTTTCGCCACGCCGTGGGGCTGGGTCTTGGACTTGTGGCCCTTCGGCGACGTCGGGGAGGTCTGGCCCTTCGTCAGCCCGAAGATCTCGTTGTTGAACACGATGTACGTCAGGTCGTGGTTCTCACGGGCCGTGTGCATGAAGTGGTTGCCACCGATACCGTAGCCGTCGCCGTCGCCGCCAGCGGCGACCACTTCGAGGTCGTGGTTCGCCAGCTTCGAGGCGCGTGCGACCGGCAGCGAGCGGCCGTGGATCGTGTGGAACCCGTAGCTGTCGAAGTAGCTGTTGAGCTTCCCCGAGCAGCCGATGCCCGTACAGAGGAGGATCTCCTCCGGGTCCTTGCCGAGTTCCGCCATCGCGCCCTTCAGTGCCTTCAGGACACCGAAGTCACCACAGCCAGGACACCACGTCGGCTGGGGTTCGACGCCGGGCGTGAACTCGTCTCGTTCGACGTCCCGTTCCTCACCGATTGCGCTGAATGCCTTGCTCATGGTCAGTCACCTGCCGCGGGTTCGAGGGTGGTCTGGGCGGTCGGCTGCTCGTCGCCCCCGTTCTGTTCGATCTCGACGGCCTCCACGATCTCCGCGGGTTCGAACGGGTTGCCGTTGTACTTCAGGAGGCTGGAGAGCTTCCCGCCGAAGGTCCCGGCCTCCTTCTGGATGAGGCCGCGGAACTGCTTGGTCGCGGACATCTCCACGACGAGGGCCTCGTCGACGCTGTCGACGAACGCGCTGACCTCCTCGACCGGGAACGGCGAGAGGTCGCTGACGCCCAGCGCTTTCACACTGTTGCCGTTCGCGTTGAGGCGGTTGACGGCCTCCTCGACGGTGCCCTGCTGGCTGCCCCAGACGACGAGGCCGAAGTCGGCGTCCTCGTCGCCGTAGACGACCTGCTGGTCGCGCTCGTCGAGGTCCGTACGGATGGACTCCAGTTTCTGGATGCGTCGGTCGACCTGCATCTGGCGGTTGTCCGGGTCCTCCGCGATGTGGCCGTTCGGCCAGTGTTCGTTGCCGGAGGCGAGGTAGCGGCCGCCCTTCTGGCCGGGGATCGACCGTGGGCTGACGCCGTTGTCCGTCTCCTGCTGGAACCGGTGGAACTTCCCCGTGTCGTCGTGGGGCGCCTCCGCCAGTTCGTCCTCCGTGAGCGTGCTCCCGAGCGTCGGGTTGGGTTCGCGGTCGAAGAAGGAGGCGTCCACGTTCCGGTACTCCCCGGAGAGCTTCTGGTCGTAGACGACGATCGACGGGATCTGGTACTCCCAGGCGATCTCGAAGGCCGTCCGCGTCTGCTCGTAGCACTCCTTCGGGTCGCTGGGCCCGAACGCGACGCGGTGGCTGTCGCCCTGGCTCGTGTAGAGGATGTGTTCGAGGTCGGCCTGCTCGGGCTTCGTCGGCATCCCCGTCGAGGGACCCGCGCGCATCGCCTCGAGCAGCACGAGCGGCGTCTCGGTCATCTCGGCGAGTCCGAGCGGTTCGCTCATCAGCGCGAAGCCACCGCCCGAGGAACCGGACATCGCCTTCACGCCCGCGTGCGAGGCGCCCACTGCGAGCGCCGCCGCCGCGATCTCGTCCTCGACCTGCTCGGAGATGCCGCCCATGTCCGGCAGGAGGCTCGTCATGATGGTGTAGACGTCAGTCCACGGCGTCATCGGGTAGCCGGCGATGAACCGGCAGCCGGCGTCGATGGCCGCGTACGCGATACCGTGGCTCCCGGAGACGAGTACCTGCTCCTCGTCGTGTTCCCCTTCGGGGACCCGCAGGTCGTGGGAGAACTCCATCTCGTTGACCTGGTCGTAGGCGTCGTGGAGGACCTCGAGGTTCTGTTCGAGGACCTCGCCGCCCATCGCGTCGCTCATCAGGTCCTCGATGTGGTCGAGGTCCATGTCCGTGAGCGCGGCCGTCGCGCCGACGCCCGCGGTGTTCCGCATGACCTCGCGGCCGTGCTCCTTGGCGATGCCGCGGAGGTCGAGCGGGTAGACGTGCCAGCCGTTCTCCTCGGCACGCTCGTCGAGACCCTCGACGTCGTCCTCGTCGAGCAGTCCCTCGTCGTAGACGATGATGCCGCCCTCGCGGAGGTCGTCGAGATTCTCCGTCAGCGGTTTCACCTCCTCGTCGCCGTAGACGGCGTCGTCGGTCGGGTTCCGGGCGAACGAGTCGCCCAGCGCGAGGAGGAAGTTGTAGCCGTCCCCGCGAGACGTGACGTTGCCATCCTTCGCTCGAATCTCCACGTACGTGTGGCCGCCGCGGATTCGGGAGGGATAGTGGCGGTGCGTGAAGACGTCGAGGCCCGAACGCATCAACGCCTTCGCGAAGTTCTGACTCGTGGAGTCGATCCCGTCGCCGGAACCGCCCGCCACTCGCCAGATGAGTTCGTCATCAGTCATAGTGGATCTGGCCCTCGTCTGGACCGTTACCGGAGGTAGGTACGTTGGCTACTAAATCGTTTGCCATCCATTATCATGGAAAGATGATGAAGGACACTGGTAGACAGAGCGGTTGTCGGGCATTTAGCCAGAAAAAGCACACAGAATTACTCCTCCGTCATCTCCTTGATAATCAATTCAGAAATTTCAGGAAGACGGTTCTGCATCAGCTCTTGCCTCTCTGTTTCAGGGTCCATACTCTCTACCAGAGCCGAAAGTACCTTTGAGTAAACCTCCTCGCTAATTAAACCCGCAAGTGACAGAAGGTAGTACGCATGGACGGGTTTTGTGGGGTTTTCAGCGACCTTCTTATTCCATACAACCTTTGTGAGCAATTCCGGCGGAGTACCGGTTGAAAGGTCCTTGTCGTCAAACATGAAGAAATCCACAACTGAATCACGAACGAGAATTACAGTGAGAAGAAGAAATCCGAATATCGTTGTTCCAACAGAAATCCAACCAAAAGCATAAGCAGGCAA